>NZ_JAUKPK010000026.1:0-35883 GCF_030499455.1 Enterococcus sp. B2E4 | reverse complement strand
AGATTTGATTTTACACAACTCATCAGTCCTTATTGACAAAGAGCCATCTTTTTTACTGCGAAACAGGATTAGTCATCCAATTCGGTTTCTAGTACTTCACCTGTTTGGGCATTGATTTTCACATCTGTTTGTTTGTTGCCATCTTCTACTTTGACTTCCCAATAGGTTACATTCATTTCTTTGTCTAATGACCAATCTGTTGCTTGACCACCGCCAGCTTCTTTCACGGCGATATCAGAAATTTCTTCCAATGAAAGCAAGTTGGTTAGGTCCAATTGATCGGCATCTTTTTTGACACCGTTTTGTTCATCGGCATCCAATTTTTCCGTTCTTTCTTCAGAAGTTTCTTTGGTTTCTGCATCAATCTTTAATTCAAACTCATTCGTGTCATCCAAGCCTTCTACTTGGTAGAAGTAATTGCCAAAAGAAGTATCCAAATCAATCGAAGTGATCGCTGCATCTGGGTATTTGTCTTGGAATATTTGGATCGCTTCTTCTACGGTCACCGTAGGTAAGCCGCCATTGGCGATCGCTGCACTGCTTGAAGAGCTGTCTGTTGCTTGTGACGACGTTGTTTCACTTGATGAGGCAACTGCTGTGCTTGAGCTGCTGTTTTGCGCAGGTTCTGAATTTCCAGTGTTGTTTTGTGTACATCCTGCCAATAATCCTAATGCGGCAATTCCGAATAAAATAGTTGTTTTTTTCATGCTTTATTCCTCCAATTGTTTGTGTATTCCTTTTTTCTATATATTTAGAATAACAAGTTCCTCATGAAAAAGAATCAAAAATGCTTGAAGAAAATCTAAAAAAATCTTCATCTTTCTCTTTCATTTGGAAAGGCAAGTTTAAAGATACTGCCTTGCGGTTGATTGTCTGTCACGGTAATTTTGGCATGATACTTGTCTGCCAGCTGTTTTACCAATGAAAGCCCGATGCCTGAACCAGCAATCTGGCTGGAACGAGAATCTTCTACTCGATAGAACCGTTCAAAAATCAAGGCTTTCTTATCATCGGGAATCCCAATGCCAAAATCGACGACGGTCAAAGACATCTGTGTCTGCTCTTGCGTCAAGGTCACATGAATCGGCTGATCGGCAGGTGAATACTTCGCGGCATTTTCTAACAGGTTTTGGATGATTTGCTGGAAGTCACGTTTATGCCCACGTTTCATACATTGGTTCTCCACAAAATATTCAATCGATTGCGGAACGATCGTCGCTTGTTTTTCACACTCTTCTCGGACGATCTGGGAAACATCAACAAGGGTCATTTCATCTTGGGATTGATTTTTTTCTAGGTCCAGCAATTGATTGCTCAATGTTTCCAAACGCTTCGACTCTTTGTCGATAAACGCCATTGAGGAAGGAATGACTTCGGGATGTTTGGTTCCACGCCGCTGGATCAATTGGACATGTCCGCGAATCGCAGCTAAAGGTGTTCGCAGCTCATGGGAAGCATCGGCAACGAACCGTTTTTCCCGTTCGATCGTCTCTCGCTGTTCTTTCAATAATTTATTAAAGGCCAATGCCACCGAACGAATCTCGATGGGCTCTTCAGAAACCGTCAGTTCTCCTGTTCGACTTTGTTCAATGGCAGCAATTTCTTGCGCCATCCCAGTAAGCTTCTGACTCCATTTCCCGACACTCCAATAAATCAGCAGACTGCCCACGACAACAGCGATCAGATTCAAGAAACTGCTGATCATAAAGAGGCCATAGGCTAATTCCACACTATCCTCCCCATTGATAGCGATCGTCACCTGATCCCCATCGACTTCTTGGGTTTTCGTGTAATAGATGCCCTCCTCTGTAAAAACGATGTCTTCGAGAAAAGGAATCACTCGCCCTTGATTGATATCGGCAAAAATCTCTTCCGCATCTTCTGATGAAACGACACTGCCATCGGCTAAGATTACTTGCAGGGCGTCTTCTTCATCTGCCGAGACATAGGCATTGACGAGAAAGTCCCAGGCATCCCCTGATGCCTCACCTTTTTCGATGGCTTCGAGAATGTTGCTGGCACGATTTTCGATATGTTCAAACAAATAACCTACGGATAATAAAATAAACAGCAGATTGAAGAGAATCAGTAGACCAAAGAGAATCAAGGAAAAGCGGCTCGTCAATTGAAACTGGGCTGTTTTTCTACGTTGGTTGGCTGACTTATTCTTCATGATCGGTCCTCAAGACATAGCCTAATCCACGAACGGTTGCGATCATTTTGCCTTTGCCGCAAACATCCAGCTTGTTCCTCAGTGTGCGGATATAGACATCTACAACATTCGTTTGGCCGTCGTATTCATAGCCCCAAATCTCATTCAATAGGTCATCTCTCGTTTTGACGACCTCGGGTTCTTTCATCAATTCATATAAAATCCCAAACTCTTTGGGCGTCAACTCAATGGTTTCACCGGCAACCTGAACCAAGTGCTTGGCGATGTCCATCATCAGCTCCCCCGCCACTAATTGGTTTTGCTGGTTCTTTTGTTGTTTGGCTTCTCGTTGCAACCGTCGCTCGATCACCCGAATTCTGGCAAACAGTTCTTCGATTTCAAAAGGTTTCGTTAAATAATCATCTAATCCGACATCAAGCCCCGTCACCACATCGGCGGTTTGATTTCTGGCGGTCATCATCAAAATCGGGATGTCGCTTTCTTTACGTATCCGCCGCGCCACTGTGATGCCGTCATAGATTGGCAGCATCCAATCCAATAAAATCAGATCAAAGGCATTTGCTTGCTGATTGAATAAGGTCAATGCCTCTTGCCCATCTTTGGCCCAGACCGTGTCATATCCCTCAAAAGTCAATTCGGTCTGAATAAAACTGGCTAAACTTTCTTCGTCTTCTACTAGCAAGATCTTCAAGGACATATGCGCTCCTCCTCCTGTTTTGCTTCTATCATAACGGATTTTTTCGAAACTTCCTAACTGATTGGAAGAAAAAAATCATGAAGATTTTTTCATGTTCAACAAAAAAAGACGGCATGAACCAAGGTCCACTCCGTCTTTCATTTATTCCATATTTTTTGCTAGCTGATACGTGCCAACGAGTTCCCCTTGGTGGAGTTGAAGCACGTAAGGACATGTTTCAGCCAAAAACTCACGATCATGACTGATCACCGCTAACAGATCAACTTCTTTAGCGACTGTTCGCAACAGTTTTGCGACTTCTTCCATTTGCTGCAAATCTAACCCACTCGTTGGTTCATCGAAAAACAACAGGCGTTTACCAGAAAGCAGGGCACTGCCGATGGCAACTCGTTGTTTTTCCCCACCCGACAAGCTTTGCGGATGTCGGGCAAGGAGTGGTGTTAAGTGCAACAATGAGACAATTTCTTCAAAACGAGCTGGGTTTTGGGCTTTGATCAGCAGCTCTTTTTCCACCGTTTCAAAAAACAGCTGCAAGTTGACATCCTGCATCACAAGAAAGCTTTCCTGCAGCAGCTGCTTTTGGGTCCGCTTTTGTCCATTGATGGCAAATACTGCTTCTGGGCATTTTTTCAATCCTGACAGGACTTGCACCAACGTACTTTTGCCAGCACCATTTGGTCCAACGATCCCCACAGCTTGCTTCGTCGGCAATTGTAGTTCAGGCAAGTTAAGCGCCCAATTTCTGCTGTTTGCTGAGCGTTTCGATTGCTTGATCTGCAGATGCGTTGCCCTTAATCCAGACTTTTCTGGCAAAGATTCTCGGCAGTGCTGAGTTTCCAATGCCGCCTCGCCTACTTTTCGCAATCCCAACTCGTGAATTGCCTCCTCGGGCAGTGACAAAAGCTGAGCTGCTGGATAAGACGCCCGCAATCGTCCTGCTTCTAATAGACAGAAGCGATCTGCCAGTGGCGCCAAATACGCCAAGCGGTGTTCGGCGATCACAATGGTTTTCCCTTGTTGTTTTAAAGAAGCCAATCCTTGAGTCAACTTTTGGATCGCTTCTTGATCCAAATTACTGGAAGGCTCATCCAATAAGAACACATCATGGGGCAACATCGTGGCTGCAGCGAGAGCAATCAGCTGCTTCTCCCCACCAGATAGGTCAAAGACACTAGCATCAAGCAACGGGGTCAGGGAAAACTGCTGTGCTACTTCGGTGATTCGCTGCCGAATGTTTTCTGGTGCGATGCCCGCATTTTCCATCGAAAAAGCTAACTCCGAATAGACATCCGTGGTGAAAAATTGCGTCTTGGGGTTTTGAAAGACGACGCCGATCGTCTGGGCATAATGGGAGAAATCGGCAACTGGCAAGTCTGTTTCTCCGACACGGATCTTTCCTTGCACTTCGGCGGGATACAGCTCAGGGATCAAGCCATTCAAAACATTGAGCAAGGTCGATTTTCCGCTGCCGCTAGCGCCGCACAAAACGATGACTTCCCCAGCTGCGACCGTCAAAGAGGGCTCAGATAATACGGTCCGATTTTCTCGTTTCACTGACACTTGTTCTAGTGTGATCATCCAAGCCACATCCTTTTCACGATAAAGCCGCATAATGCTAAAAAGACCAAGCCATCCCACCAGCGCAGCTTCAGTTCGTGGACGGTGGTATGGGGAGTTTCTGATGCTAACCCGCGAACCAGCGCCGTAGCGGACAGCTCGGTTGCGGTCTTTTCAGCCGACATCAGTAATGGGATCAAAAAATACTCCGCACTTTGCAGTGGATGAAGCAAGATCGATCCTGCCGACAGCGAGATGCCGCGAAAGCGCATCGCTTGGCGGATACTTTTGAAATCTTGTACCAATGTGGGGAAAAAACGAAATAAGACTGCCAACGGAACTAACAATACGTTGGGCACGTGCATTTTTTGCAGCGCAGCCATCCACTCACTGTTTTTCGTCCCGCTAATGGCAAAAGCCGCCGCCATGATCGTTGGCAATAAGCGGCGATAACCGACGGAAAAGAAATCCAGCAACACGATTAGTACGTGGTTTCCCTGACGAAACAAAAAACTATCTGCCAGTGTCAGCAAGACAAACACGCCATAGAGCAGCAAACCTTTTTTCCAAAAGCCGCTGACTATAAATAGCAGCAGCAAGAAAGTGACAAAGGCAAACTCATCGATCCAGCTGATGGTCACCATCATAGTAAAACTAGCAAAGAGAATCACCGCCAATTTGCTGCGGGGATCAAACCTTGTTTTCGACACATTCCTCACCCTTTATGCGATTGGATCGTTGGTTGAAAATGTTTTTCCATCAAGCGACTGCCGATACCTAAACCAGCCACCGCACCAATCAAAACCGCCAATGCACAAAGCCCTAACATCAAATTGGAGGTATGAGCAAACACGCCGGCAATGTAGGTTTCATCTTTTCCACGAGCCACTAATGAATCGATGTAGGCATTTTTCATAAACCACAGGGGTAAGATCGGACCCATCAAGCCAAAACTAAAGACGATATAACTCGCCAGTACGCGAACGTTTCCTTTGAGCTTTGTTTTGTATTGGATCAAATCAGCTGCTAAGGCACAAATCATATTGGGCAAAAAGGCCAATGGAAAATGTCCTGAAATCAAAAAAAAGAGCCCTACCACGGTACCCATAATGGTGATTGCGCCAAATTTCGGTACTTTATTCAATAAAATCAGATAGATAATGCCAGAAAACAAAGCGGTGACTGCTGGAATAAATAAATTATGAAAACCTGGGATCACAAAACGCAAAATCAATAGACAGACGCTCATTAAAAGAAAATAGATCGCTGTATAGATCCCCACTGCAATTAAATCTTGAACCTTTAGTTTTTTCACTGCGTATTCGCTCCTTCTTGCAAGCAATCAATGAAAAAACCGTTGCTGCTTGCTTGTACAAACTTATTTTTACAAAGCCTCAGTATAGCACAAAGCAGACGTTTTTATGGGGTGATATGCTTACTGGTAAACAAATATTGTTCATCAAAAAATCGCCTGCAGGTAATGCCCTGATAAAAGCGACTTTACTTGCAGACGATTCTGGTAAATATTTTTTATCAATTGCCAATTCTAATGATGTCCCCCACCGTCAACTTAGGGTAAGCTCCCGGTTCTACTAGAATTGCTCCTGGTAAAATTTCATTTTCTCCATCACGAAAATAAATAGAGATATGTCCTAGCTCATTAAAGTTTTGATTGGCTGCACTGCCAACCTTCTTTATCGTATAGGTCGCCTCGCCTAATTGAAGCTTCACTCCAGGTTGAAGAACATTTTCTTGTTGTTCAATTGTTTCATGAAGCACACAGATTGATTTCAACTCTTCCGTTGCTGCTGGACCAAACAGGATCAACAACATCTCCTCTTCAAAAGCTTCAACCAACTCGCCAATTTCTTTCACCGTACTTTTATACAATCGAATGCCTCCTTCATGCTTTTTTTCACTTATTCGTTATAGATGAATAGGTAGACCTAATGCCAATTCTGTTGTATCCATTATAACTTCCGAAAGTGTTGGATGTCCATGGATCGTCAGCGCAATATCTTCTAACGTTAGTCCTGATTCGATCGCCAACGTGATTTCAGCGATCAAATCACTAGCTCCAGGTCCCACGATTTGTCCACCAATGACTACTTCTGAGTCTTTATCAAAGACTAAGCGAACAAAGCCTTCGTAGGTGTTCAGTGACAAAGCACGACCATTTGCTTGAAATGGAAAGCTCGCAGTATCAGCTGCCAGTCCTTGAGTCTTCGCTTCTGCTAAAGTTTTGCCCACAGTAGCGATTTCTGGATCTGTAAAACAAATTGCAGGAATGGCTCGGTAATCTTTTGCTACGTTTTTCCCGCTGATGACTTCTGCAGCTATCTTCGCATCATAACTCGCTTTATGAGCAAGTGCTGGTCCTTCAATAACATCACCGATGGCATAAATGTGGGCTTGTGACGTTTGGTATTTTTGATTGACACGTATCCAGCCGTTCGTTCCTGTCTCGATTTTCGCCTGAGCTAAACCAAGATCTTCTGTATTTGGTTTGCGTCCCACTGTGACCAGTACGTAATCAGCTGTTAGTATTGTTTCATTTTGATCGGCACGAACCGTTACTTCCACACCTGTATCATGGCTTTTTACTGATTTTGCCATTGCACCTGTTACTATTTTGATCCCTTTTTTAGCAAAGGACGCTTCGACCACCGCCACTAAGTCTTTTTCGTAAGAAGGAAGCAGTTGCTCCGATCCTTCCAGTATCGTGACATCTGCGCCTAAATCTGCATAGGCACTTCCAAGTTCAGTGCCAATCACACCGCCACCAATAATCACCAACTTTTTGGGCACTTCTTTTAAAGACAATGCCCCGGTAGAGTCCAAAATTCTGTCGCCGAATGCAAAGCCGGGAATCTCGATTGGACGACTTCCTGTGGCGATGATCGCCTGCTTGAACTGAATGGTTTTTTCTCCCTTACCTTTGATTTCTACTTGATTTGGTGAAAGAAACCGGGCATAACCTTTAACGATTTGAACTTTATTTTTGAGTAGCAGTCCACGAATGCCCGAAGTGAGCTTTTGGACGACGGTTTCATCCTTCCATTTCTGGAGTGTCTGAAAATCTAATGTTGTCTGCTGATTGGTTATTCCAAGATAATGGCTGTGTTTTGATTCTTGATAGACGTGTCCGGCATGGATCAGTGCCTTAGAAGGAATGCATCCCACATTTAAACAGACCCCACCGATAGCATTGCTTTCTACGATCGTGACTTGTTGACCTAATTGCGCCGCCCGAATCGCTGCCACATACCCGCCAGGACCTGATCCGATGACCAAGGTATCTGTGTTATATTCCATAAGTTCCCCCACTTTCTACAATAAGAAGCCTAGTGGATCTTCTAGTAACGTCACGATTTTTGTTAAAAATGCAGCTGCTGGTGCCCCATCTACGACACGATGATCAAATGAAAGATTCAGTTCAACAAAGGATTGGTTTTTCACTTCGACAGCAGTCTGATTGAAGATAGCTTTTTCATAAATCCCACCGATGCCCAAGATCGCTACTTCTGGTTTGTTGATAATCGGCGTAAACTGCTTGACCTTTGTTTTTCCTAATGAACTGATCGTAAACGTACCACCAGACATTTCGGCATTCGTCAATGTTCCTTCACGAGCTTTTCTCGTTTTCTCTTTGATTGCCGTGGTCAAATCAGCTAGACCGAGCTGATCAGCTGACGAAATGACCGGAACGACTAATCCCTCTGAAAGAGCAACGGCAATTCCAAGATGAATCGCTGAAAACCGTTTGATCCCCTCATCCGTGGCATGGGCATTGAATATCGGAAAATCCTTCAAGGCAATCATGGTTGCTTTGGCAAAAATTTCCAGATAAGAAAGACGTTCACCTGTTCTTTGTTCGATCATCGGTAACAGCTGATTTCGTAGGTCAATAACTTTCGTCAAGTTGACTTCCGCTGTCATGGTGACATGGGGGATGGTCGTTTTGCTCGCTACCATTTTCTCTGCAATTGCTTTTCGTAACGGACTCCATGGAATGAGCGCACTCTCAGATACCACTTCCTCAATCTGTGGTTCGACAGTTGGTTGTTTATTGATGGCCTTAATATCCAAAGCTTGGATCCTGCCTTTCGGTCCACTTCCTTGAACCGTAGTCAAATCGATCCCACGCTCTCTTGCCAAACGTCTAGCCGAAGGAGTTGCCCGTATGGTACGCATCATTTGATCATTGGTACGAGGTGCTGTCTTTTCAGTTTCTGTATTTGTTTGGTTCTGCTTAGCTTGGTCTGGTTGAGTTGCTTCACTTGAAGGCATCTGAGGTGGGACCGTTTCATTTGCTGCTCCTATATAAGCAATAATTGAATTAACGGGCGCACTCTCCCCATCAGCTAAGTATTTCTTTAAGAGAATCCCCTCTTCATAGGCTTCTACTTCAATGGCGATTTTATCTGTCATTACTTCAAAGATTGGATCACCGATCGCAATGGTATCGCCTTCATTTTTTAGCCAAGTCGTAATGGTTCCCTCAGTCATCGTTGAGCTTAATTTAGGCATCAAAACCTCATGTGCCATACTTTCCCTCCTATTTATCCGCCATCAGTTTGCAACATGCTTCAACAATATCCTCAACTTGTGGTACTGCTTTTTTCTCTAAGTCAGGATGATACGGCATCGGAATCTCTGCACCTGCTAAGCGAACGATCGGCGCATCTAAAAAGTCAAAAGACTCGCTTTCTGAGATCACACTTGCTAATTCAGCGCTGAAACCACTGCGTTTGACTGCCTCGGTCACGACCACCGCACGCCCAGTCTTCATCACTGAATCGATGATGGTTTGTTTATCTAAAGGCACCAATGTTCGAGGGTCGACAATTTCAATACTGATATTTTTCTCTTGTAAAATATCCGCTGCAGCTAATGCTTTATGCACCATAATTCCTGTAGCAACGACGGTAATATCTGTTCCTACTTTTTTAATATCCGCAACCCCAATAGGAATCGTATATTTTTCCTGCGGCACATCCGACGAGGTTCGATAACATAGTTTGTGTTCATAGAACATTACTGGATTATCATCCTCAATCGCTGCATGCAGTAAGCCCTTGGCGTCATAAGCCGTTGCTGGCTGGATCACCTTTAAGCCAGGGATATGAGCCGTCCAGTTTTCTAAGCTTTGGGAATGCTGCGCTGCTGCCCCAGTTCCTGAACCACCGGGGGTTCTCATTACAAGAGGAATTCGTGCTTTTCCACCATACATATAACGAATTTTTGCTGCTTGGTTTACAATTTGATCGAGGGCGATCGTAATGAAATCAGAAAATTGAATTTCAAAAATCGGTCTCATGCCCGTCATAGCCGAGCCAACTGCTGCACCTGCAATTGCTGATTCAGAAATTGGGGTGGATCGAATACGCTCCTCGCCAAATTCTTCCACCATCCCTCGGCTAACGCCGAAAGCGCCTCCATAAACACCGATATCTTCCCCTAACATGAACACAGCTTCGTCTTCTCGCATTGCTTCCGAAAGAGCTTCTCTCACGGCTTCCGCATAAGTAATTTCTCTCATGATGTCCTCCTACTCTGCATATACATCTTCAAACATCGTTTCCACGGCAACGACGGGACTGTTTTCACCAAATGTCACTGCATCATTGATGGCTTGCTTGGCTTTTTTTCGAATTTCCTCTGCCTCTTCTTCAGTAAAAATCCCCGCTGCGATCAAGGTTGTTTTGGCTTGTTGGATGGGATCTTTTTCTTTGCGCCACTGCTCTTCTTCTTGCTTCGTCCGGTATTTTTTCGCGTCTGATTTCGAATGTCCCTTCCAACGATAGGTCATAGCTTCAATCAATGTCGGTCCTTCGCCGCGCCGAGCTTTTTCAACTGCTTGATAGGTGGTCTCGATCACTTCTATCAGATTGTTTCCATCAATTGTGATCCCTTCAATTCCGTAGGCCTTTGCTCGCTCTGATAACTGTGGGATATTCGTCATTTTTTCAACGGAACCGCTCATACCATATTTATTATTTTCAATAAAAAAGACTACCGGTAGATCCCAGATCGAAGCCAAATTGACTGCTTCGTGAAAACTTCCTTCGTTGGTAGACCCATCGCCCCCGTATGACAAAGCGACTTGTTTCGTCTTTTTCATTTTCGAGGTCAGAGCTGCGCCGACAGCAATCGGAAACCCACCGCCAACAATACCGTTTGCGCCCAAATTTCCAGTATCCAAATCAGCGATATGCATTGAGCCGCCTTTGCCTTTATTCGTCCCTGTGGTTCTCCCAAACAATTCCGCCATCATTTCGTTAACATTGGTTCCTTTGGCAAGTGTATGCCCATGCCCACGATGGGTCGAGGTGATCCAATCGGTCTTTTTTAAGACGGCACTGCTTCCTGCAGCAGTCGCTTCTTGCCCTACAGCCAAATGGGTCGTTCCATGGATCAAGCCTCGAGCAAACAGTTCATCTACTTTTTCATCAAAAAAGCGAATTTCCCACATTTTGTAAAAAATCTCTTTAAACGTTTCATTTGAGAGATTTGCACTATTCTCAATCGAAAGATGCTTCGTTTTTTCCATTTGTTTTCTCCTTTTGTTTTGCCTAAAAGTTCATCTAAGCAGCACGAGGATTCACTCTATCCATTCAACAGAGCCTTTGCGGTGTCTTCATCCGTAATCAGCACATCAACCCAATCACCAGTTAAGGCTGCTTTAATGCCCTTCACTTTATCCTTTCCACCCGCTGCAGCAATCTTTAAAGGAATCCTTTTTAGATCCACCACTTCCAGCGACAATACTCGTTTGTTCCATTCACAATCCACTAATGCGCCCACTTCGTCGATAAAGTTATAACAAATATCGCCGACGATCGTCCCATTGGTAAACTCAAGCTTCATGCCCTCTTCTTTCGCAAGATAAGCTTTTGTCATGGTCGAATAGACGGGCGTCCCACCGATTCCCACCAAAGAAATATCGGCATTTCTTGCTTTTTCAAACACATTTTTTATAAAGGATTGATTCAAGAAGACCTCTCGAGCCTCTGCTGAATCCACCGTGATCGGCGCATGTAATTCCACTGCAACTGCACCACACTTACTTGCGAAAAGTTCACAAAGAACATTGGCTTGTAAAGTTGCGTGTTCTCTGCCTAGTCCACCTACTAGGGGGATAAAGCGCACATTTGGTAAATGGTTTTTTGCAGAAAAATTGACGGCTGCTTCATGGATCGTAGTTCCAGCAGAAATCGCAATCGTCGCATCTGCTTTAGTGATGCGCGTCAGGTATTTTGCTGCTGCAATGCCTAATCGTTTGTTTAAAGATTCTTCTCCGGTCGATGGAACACAAATGACCTCTTTTAGTCCATATTGTCGTTGAATGTTTTGTTCAAGTTGTTGAAATGGGTGCAGCAATTCATCATGGATGATGATTTCTACTAATCCTAAACTACGTGCTTTCGCTAAATACTTAGAGACCAGTGAGCGGCTGATACTAAACTTTTTGGCGATTTCTTCTTGTTTTGCTCCTTCGTTGTAATACATTGATGCCAATTCTACAAGTAATCGTTTATCATCCGAGTAGCCCATTTATTTTTCCTCCAATAGTATAAATACTTTATTACTATTGATTTTAACACGTTTTAAAACGGCGATTTTCAAAAAAGAATTACGCAAATGTGCTATCTTGTAATTTTCTAAGCTTCCAGACGGTTGTTGATTGGTCTAACTCCACATCGTCTTCTGTCAAAAATGTGCCTGCTTCGATGGTGCGTTTTGCTACTACTTCTCCTGAAATCAAACCAATCGGGATATGTCCTTCTGTTGTCATGTCGGCATGGGTTTCTAAAACTCCACGCACACAATATCCGCCGATACCATCTAAACGCTCTCCTGGTTTGATTGTCTTTTTCGCAACAGCTACTGTTTCAGAAATTGGTGCCCCTAATGGAACGATCGCATGATCCTTTTGCAAGACAGCTTTTGCAATGGTGATCGGTGTTTCTAAGCTTGCTAAGTGGAAGGGTCTATACAAGAGATGATGATCTCCTTCTTTTTGCATCAAATAATTCAGTTCATGTTTGACTCCTTCATTTTGACCTTTGACGATTACAAAAACACCTGGAGCCAAGCCGTCGACATATTCTACAACCCCAAATTTATTCAGTACGCCACCCTTTTCTTGCAGGTTCAAATCCTTCAAAACGGACTCTTGATCACCAGCAACGCCGTGCATCCCTACTTTATCTGGGACAAAGCCAATCGCATTTGACAGTAAATTCATTTCAGCCATCGTCTTCGTACCATCTTTAAAAGCAGCAAGCATATGAGAAGCCATTTTTTTCGTCTTTGCTTCTTCCTGACAAGTATCTGGATTAGCGGCAATGTTAAGTTTGTTATTTTTCCCTTTCCCTGCTACTAAAACTTCCATCCCCATAGACTTCGCAAATTCAAAAAGTTCGGTTGTCGCTGCCGGCTCGTCTCCATCTGATCCGGTATACACTAGACCGGCAGTCCGATAAAGCCGATGCATCAAAGGACCGATCGTAATATCAATTTCAACATTTAGTAGAACAAGGTGTTTTTTAGCCAAAAGCGTCTCCATCGCAATTTTTGCACCTACTTCAGGTACCCCAGTCGCATCGACGATCACTTCAACATCTTCTGAGTAGATCACCTCTTTGAAATCAGTAACTGTTAGAATTTCATGCTGGCTTGTGGAGGAAGCACGGTAAGCTTCCACCGCACTTTGTGCAAAATCTAACCGAATATCACTGATCCCTGTCACAGCCATTCCCGGGATCGTCGCGATCTGTGCAATCATTCCAAAGCCCATTTGACCTGCACCAATCACGCCAATTTTGATTGGCATTCCGTGATCTTCTCTCTCCAATAATTGTTGATAAATAGTCATTCTCAGCTCTCCTTTAACAAAATATATTTAACGTAACATATGATACATCCTTATACTAGTAGGCCAAGATTCTCTTGTCAACGCTTCCAATAAAATTCAGCTGCGAACGATGCATCTTTACCTAACGTTCCCTTTTCTTCACAAACTTAACATATGTTCCAACATGAAGAATATGTGAATTTCATATTGACTTTCACAAATTCACAATTTAAGATTTTCTTATAAAGCGCTTTCAGAAAAATTGAGAAATGAGGGATTACTTGATGGAGGAATACAAGGAGCTTGTTTTATTGTTAGCCGGTTGTTGGTTCATTCAGATTTTCTTGTCCTACTTGCAGCACAAAAACTATGGGAAAGAAATAAACGAACTAAAAAAACGAAATACTGGTTTTTTGGGTGTAGGAATCTCAAAGGCAAAATTTAACTTAGGTCGTGGCATCGTCCTGCTAGTCGTTACAGATGAACAGGATTGTATCGTGACCTATAAAGAAATGGCTGGCATCACGATCTTTGCCCGTTTTAAAGAACATCAAGAATTTATCGGAAAGAAACCAACGGAAGCAATGCCACTACTTGCTAATAAAAGAAGGAAAGCTGCTTTTGAACAAGCAATTCAATTGATTCAATCTGAAAAAAATCGACTGGAGGTAGTGTAAATGGATTTCTTAGTAATGATTGCTGAAAATTTTATTGGTATTTTTGATGCTGGTGGGGAAAATCTAGTGGGTTTGATCACTGGTATCTTACCAACTTTGATTGTTTTACTCACATTCGTCAATGCATTGATTGCACTGATTGGGGAGGAACGCGTTTCTAAGTTCGCTCAAATCTGTACCCGAAATATCATTTTACGCTATAGTGTTTTTCCGCTTCTCGCTGTTTTTTTTCTTACGAACCCAATGTGTTACTCCTTTGGTCGTTTTTTGAAAGAAAAGCAAAAACCGGCTTTCTACGATTCAGCCGTTTCTTTGGTCCATCCCATCACTGGCTTATTCCCCCATGCAAATGCCGGTGAATTATTTGTTTGGACTGGTATTGCTTCTGGCTTAACCACTTTAGGCTTATCCACCATGCCGTTAGCTGTCCGCTATTTTCTAGTCGGTCTTGTTGTTATCACCATTCGAGGCGTTGTCACAGAATTATTAACGAAACTGATGTGGAAAGAAACCACTGAATGATGTTCATTGGAAAGAGGAGGAAAAACAATGTCAAAAACGGTTATTGTCAAACATGGAACGAAGGGTTGGGGTGGTCCACTAACGCTAGAACCCACGACTGAAAAAACCGTCGTTGCTTCCATCACAGGCGGAGGTATCCATCCAGTGGCGAAAAAAATTGCTGAACAATTAGGTGTGGAAGCAATCGACGGATTTAAAGAAAAAGTAGAACCAAGTCAAATGATCTGTGCGGTTGTTGACTGTGGAGGGACTGCCCGTTGCGGTGTCTATCCCAAATTAAATGTCTTGACCGTCAATCTCCATCCTACTACTCCTTCAGGTCCGTTGATGAAATTTATCAATGAAAAGAATTTTGTCTCGGGCGTCACCATAGATGACGTTTACAGCTCTGATGAAGCAATGACAGAATCTTCGGTAACAAGCGAAAAAGTGAAAGAACCAACACCTACTAAAAAAGAACAAGTCACTGCTGCTAAAGAAAAAGTCGCTGAATCACAAGGAGGGCTTCTAGGTTTCATCAACCGCCTTGGTCGTTCCGTCGGCAACATTGTGGGAATCTTTTACCAAGCGGGTCGTGATACGATCGAAATCGTAATCAAAAATATTCTTCCCTTCATGGCATTTGTCAGTATGTTAGTAGGGATCATCAATTATACAGGCATTGGCGACATCATCGCTAGCGGTGTCACTCCCTTATCTGGTAGTATCGTTGGTCTCGTGATCTTATCTCTTATTTGTTCAATTCCAGTTCTTTCACCCGTTCTAGGCCCAGGTGCCGTCATTGCTCAAGTCGTCGGCGTATTGTTAGGAGTAGAGATTGGCAAAGGCACGATTGCTCCCGCCATGGCACTACCCGCTCTTTTTGCAATCAATTCTCAAGCCGGTGCAGATTTTACCCCTGTCGGTCTCACATTAGCCGAAGCTGAGCCATACACCGTAGAAGTCGGTGTCCCTGCCGTTTTGTTCTCTCGCTTACTCACGGGTCCCTTAGCAGTGATTCTGGCTTGGTTAGCTAGTTTTGGGTTGTATTGAGGAAGTCGCCTATTCATTCGAGTATCTTGCTAAACTTACAAAAAGACCAATCTAGTGTGGTTACTAGATTGGTCTTTTCTTGTTAAAAAGTATTTTTCTTCCTTTATGTTAAAAATCGTGGTACAGAAGATAGGAAAATAAATATTCTCTTTTCCTTTCTTTCCCCCTTCATTTGATGAATAATAGAGAAAGATTGAGTATATAAGATGATACTAGATAGTTCATATTCTCTTTTTACTAGAGAAAGATCGATACAAATAAAAAACAACGTGAAGAAAAAAATACCTTTGCTTACTATCTTAAGTTTAAAAATAATATTGTTATAAAAAGCCCAAACCCAACTGTAAAAACATTTTGACACTTGATTTCAAGGCATTGTCAAAGACATTTGATCGTTAGAATGCAGACATTGGCCTAAACTAATGGTAGAAGGAGCGGATAAAATGAACTTAAGCAAACAAATAAAAAAACATCGGGAACGATTAAGCCTCTCTCAGGAAGGGCTGGCAGAAAAACTCTATGTCTCCCGACAAACGATCTCCAATTGGGAGAATGAAAAAAGCTATCCTGATGTTCACAATTTATTATTGCTCAGTGTTCTATTTGATGTTTCTTTAGATGAATTAGTCAAAGGGGATGTTGAACAAATGAAAGAAACGATTGAGAAAACAGCAATGGATCACTACACGAAAATAATGTTGGTCTTTACATTGTTGGCCGCAATATCTGTTGGGCCTGCTCTCTTTTTACCAGGACACTGGTGGATTGCCCCGCCTCTATGTTTTTGGCTCGTCTCCATGTATGCCGCATTGAAGATCGAAAAAATCAAGAAAACCCAAAATATCAAAACGTATAAAGAGATCGTTGCCTTCATGGAAAATCAAGACCTCGATGCCATTAGGAAAAAGCGGGACATCAAAAAAGATTTCCTCTCAAAAACAGTCATCGTCTTGGTCTTTGCCTTGATTGTCGGCATGCTTGCATGGCTTAGTACACTGCCGCATTTACTGATGCGCTGATCAAAACACAGGTTGAAGCTGCTTTTATGATGAAGCCGCTTCAACCTGTGTTTTTTTCAATTCAATGATCTCATCCGCATAAATCAAATTTTTCGGGCGATGGGTGATCATAATGACTAGTTTATTTTTCAATTGGTCTTTGATCGCTGCAAAAAGCTTTTCTTCTGTTGTTTCGTCTAAAGCAGATGTGGCTTCATCAAGAACAATGACTTCTGCGTCTGAGAAAAACAATCGGGCAAAAGCGATTCGCTGTTTTTCCCCACCAGAAAGGTTGGCTCCTTTTTCTCCAATTTCAGCAGACAGTCCTCCCTTGAGTGTCTGATAGAATGCGCCTAACTGACATTTTTCTAATACCGCTATGATTTCCTCGTCTGCGATTTCCTTATCAAAAATAATATTCTCTTTCAGCGTTCCTTGGAAGATTGGCGCATCTTGCGATAGATAAAAGATATGCTCATAGAAATCATTTAAGTTGTAAGCAGCTAAATTTTTGTGATTGATCAGGATCGCACCGGTCGTCGGCTGATACAAGCCTAAAATCGTTTTGACCAGCGTTGATTTTCCTGCGCCGCTTTCTCCTACTAACCCATAAATCGCTCCCCGCTTCAGCTCCAGTGTGCTATTGGTTAAGATTTGCTTTTCTTGAAGTGTGACGGATAGATCCTTAACTGTGATGCAGTTGATGGTCTCAGACAATGCATCGCCTTGTGTTAATGCTTTGTCCTCTGGCAGATAGAAAAATTCGTTTAACCGTGCAAAGGCAACTTTATCTAAGTTGTATTGAACAAAAATCACGTTAAATATTGCAATAGGCGTGTAGATTCGATCCACATAAATAATCAGTGCTGCTAAACCGCCCAAACTGACCGTAATCTGATTTGTAAATGCCAGTACCACAATTGCGACTTTGATCAATGCGACTAAAACTGCAAAAAAACCAAAGAAAAACTCATGGATCATCGTCATTTTTGTCAAACGTTCTGTTGTGTCAGCAGACATGTTTTTATATTGTGCGATCTCTTTTTCAAACCGTTTATTGATCCGAAACGTGACCATTTCCGTTAGTCCGCGAATAAAGGTGCTGTTCATGGCTTCTTCTGAAACTAGCGCACGTTCTTTGAGAGAGCGTAAAACTTTCAAAAGCAGATTGGTCACGATAAACACCACTAGATAGCCCACAAGGATCGCTGGAATCAACCTTTTATCGATCATAGCAATAAAAGCTAAGTTAAACAGTGTTTCGGGAAGCAATTCTTTAAACAAGCGTCCATAAAAATTCAAATGGATATTTCTGCCCGCCGCTGCTCCCGCTTCGGTTTTCTGTAAGAGTGCTCCAGAGCCGATTTGCAAGTATTCGGAATAGGCAATCTTGCTGATTTTTACTAAAGCTTGTTCTTTGAGATAGAAATACATGCTGTTGTGCAATGTTGTTTTTGGTTTCTGCTCGAGATAGGACAAAAGTGGTACCAGTACTAGCGTTAACCCATAGATAAAAACAACTGGCCAATCAAGTGTCTTGCCAAATGAATCGAGTAGTTTTTGAAAATAAAAGACATTCGCGGCACTCAAAAATGAGACTGCAATTCCAATCCCAATATATACCATCAATCCTTTTTTAAAATGCCGCCATAAATCAATTGCCATCGTACGCTCCTTTTGCTGCAGTGTTCGTGAAAAAATCGTGAGACAAATAAAACAAACGCTTTCAAAAGTATAATCTATTTTTCGCTTAATGGAAAGAAACATATGAAAGATAGTGAGAAACCCTTCTTCGGTCATCGAGAAAAAACAAAAAACCCCGCTCAAAGAGCGGGGCTAACGTTGTTCCCAACGATTGATTATTTGTTTAAAGCGTCTTTTGCTTGGTCAGCTAATGCAGTAAATGCTGTTGCATCGTTTACAGCCAAGTCAGCTAACATTTTGCGGTTGATGTCGATTTCAGCTAATTTCAAGCCGTGCATCAATTTTGAGTAGCTTAAGCCATTCATACGAGCCGCTGCGTTGATACGAGCGATCCACAATTTGCGGAAGTCGCGTTTCTTTTGACGACGATCGCGGTATGCGTAGTTGTATGAATTCATTACTTGTTCTTTTGCTGTTTTAAATAGAGTGTGTTTAGAACCGTAGTAACCTTTTGCTAATTTAAGCACTTTTTTACGACGTTTACGAGTTACTGTTCCACCTTTAACACGTGCCATGTATAATTCCTCCTAATATGAAAATCGATAATTGTTTGTATACGTGAAGCTTGGGTTACGCAATTATTTCATGCGTGCTAGTTGTTGACGGATACGTTTGTAATCGCCAGCTGAAACCATTGAAGCTTTACGCAATTGACGACGTTGTTTTTTTGTTTTGCCGTGGAAACGGTGACTGGTAAAGGCACGGAAGCGTTTCAATCCGCCGCCGCCAGTGCGTTTTACGCGTTTTGCTAATCCGCGGTGTGTTTTTTGTTTTGGCATAACTAATTTCCTCCTCAAAATCTTTCGTTATCTGACTTTAAACTGAAACTCAGTGAGTCATTATTTATCGTTTTTTGGTGCTAATACTAAGAACATACTGCGGCCATCCATTTTTGGCTTTTGCTCAACAGTTGCCAAATCAGCAGTTTCTTCCGCCAAACGATCTAACACTTTCTGACCAATTTCTTTATGGGTAATGGCACGGCCTTTGAAACGGATCGAAGCTTTCACTTTGTCCCCTTTTTCAAGGAATTTACGTGCATTACGCAATTTTGTGTTGAAATCATTGACGTCGATCGTTGGACTTAAACGAACCTCTTTAATGTTGATTACTTTTTGTTTCTTACGAGCTTCACGATCTTTTTTCTGTTGCTCAAAGCGGAATTTCCCGTAATCCATAATTCTTGCTACTGGCGGCTTAGCATTTGGTGCCACCAATACCACATCAAGGTTTGCTCGTTCTGCAATTTGCAATGCTTCAGCTTTACTCTTTACACCAAGTTGTTCGCCGTTTTGATCAATCAAACGCAATTCACGTGCACGAATGCCGTCGTTTACCATCATATCCTTTGCTATGGTCATTCACCTCCGAGTTTTTTGAGAGAAAGAAAAGCTTGTCGATTCGAAATCAGACAATAAAAAAACGAGTTCTTCACGAACCCGCACGTACTCCACACAAATAAATGGTAGGAATCCTATTCTGCCCAGCGATATCTTCACTCAGGCGAGAAGCGGGTGCTTCTGCTTTTATTTCTCAACTTTTATAGTATACTGCTTTTTTCTCTTATTGTCAACAGTTTTCATGATTATTTCATAAAAAAGCCGGAGCATACACTCCGACTTTCGTGTTTCTTATTCTGCTTTCAATGCAGCCATCGTGATGTAGTTGTATGGTTGGTTGAAGTGAGGCAAGAAGAAGATATCTAATAGCTTCATCTTGTCGATCGTTACGCCTTCTTCGATCGCTAGTGAGAACATGTGGATGCCCATTGCGATTTCAGATGTACGTGACGCCATTTGTGCACCAACGATGCGGCGTGTTTCTTCTTCATAGACGATGCGGATCTTAACTGTCGCATTTTCTTTCATGAAGCCTGGTTTTTGGGTATCTTCGTAATCAGAGTATTTCACTTTCATGCCATTACGTTCGGCAGCTTCGACTGACAAGCCAGTTGAAACCATGTTGTAGCCGAAGATCGAAATCCCGTTTGATCCTTGAACACCTGTTGATTCTAGAGACGTTCCGCCGATATTATGGGCAGCGACGATCCCTGAACGTACGGCATTCGTTGCTAATGCGATATACGTTGTTTGTTGCAAAGCATTTGAGTACACCGTTGCACAGTCACCGACTGCGTAAACATCTGCATCGCTTGTCCGTTGATGGCGATCCACTAAGTACGCGCCGTTAGCAAACAATTCCAAATGATCTTTGCCTAGCTCGTTGTTTGGTAAGAAACCGATCGCGTTGATCACTAGATCAACTGGGTATTCGCCGTTGTCTGTTACAACTGCTTCTACTTTCTCTGTTCCTTTGTATTCACGTGCTAATTCACCGAAATGCAATTCAATGCCATTGTCAGCTAAGTTTTTGTCCATATCTTCTGTAAACCATTTGTCGTAGTAGTTTGGCAATGCCCGTGTCGCTGCATCAAAAAGCAACACATTTTTGCCACGGCGTTTTGCTGCTTCAGCAATTTCAACACCGATGTAACCAGCACCGATAACGGCAACGTTTTTCACGTCTTCTGATGCTAACTCTTTATCAACCGTTTGTCCGTCTTGGAATTTTTTCAAGAAATGGATGTTTTTCAAGTCACGTCCAGGTACTTTTGGTGAAATCGGTACAGAACCAGTTGCGATGACAACTTTATCATAAGATTCAACGATCGTTTCACCGTCATTGGTTACAGCGTGCACTTCTTTTTTCTCAAAATCGATATGGTCAACCACTGTTTCCATATGGATTTTTGCACCTTTTGCTTCAAAATCTTCACGTTTTGTATAGAACAAGCCTTCGTATGAATCGATTTGACGTCCAACCCATAAAGCAGTCCCACAACCTAGGTAGCTTAAGTTTGTATTACGGTCGATCATTACGACCTCTTGGTCTTTGTAGTTATCTAATAGTGTATTGGCAGCAGCAATCCCCGCATGGTTTGCACCGATAATAACTGTTTTTGTCATGGAAAATTTCCTCCTTTTGTTTACATTGTCATTATAGCTTGCTTGTGAATTTGAAAACTATCAACTTTTTCGCGATTTTAAAAATTTATGACAGTTTTTCGTTGATATACGTCACTTTCAGCGAATCAAGTTTCTATATCAAAATTATTTTCGTCTTGCAAGCAAAAAGATTGTGAAAAATTATGTATTTAAACCTAAGGATTTTCCTTGTTATAAAAGCATTCTGCAATCCGATTGAATAAATTTCACAATATTCTACCGCTTTTTCGCACCTGTTGCGGCAGCGATTCGCCGTGTTATACTGAAGAGAAAAACAGATAGGATGGGATCTTGATGAAGAAAAAAATCGTATTGCCACTACCGCCCTTATTGTCAGCATTAGAGCCACAGGATTTTTATTTAGAAGAAGAACTGCTTTTCGAAGGTGCTTTCTTCGAAGGCGATGACTATAGCTATGATGCTTGCAAAAATCTCATCTTGAAGCAATGTCATTTCAAGAAAGTGACGATGCAAAAAAC
Organism: Enterococcus sp. B2E4; assembly: GCF_030499455.1. Taxonomy (NCBI): domain Bacteria; kingdom Bacillati; phylum Bacillota; class Bacilli; order Lactobacillales; family Enterococcaceae; genus Enterococcus; species Enterococcus sp. B2E4. The sequence continues at coordinate 14,179 of NZ_JAUKPK010000026.1, read as the reverse complement.
ACGCTTGAGTCAATGGGAATGCCAAAACGTTCTTTTTGAGAATTGCGATTTTTCTAATCTGGAATGTTTTGGCGCCAGCTTTCATCGGGTTCACTTTAAACAATGCAAATTGACTGGCACCAATTTTGCGGAAAGCTATTTCCGTGACTGCACCTTTGAAGATTGCGTGGCGAACTTTGCTTCTTTTAGCAACACCAATTTACGGACGATGCTGTTTCGTCAGTGCCAACTAAACGACAGTGAGTTTTATGAAATGGATTGGAAACACTTGACGCTACAAGAAAACCAGTTGAACAATAGCAACTGGTTTCACACAAAATTAGCAACTTTAGATTTTCGGACCAATCAATTTCAAAAGATCGCATTGTCCTTTGAACAATTGCGGGGGCTAACGGTCGATCAAGAACAGGCCTTGGTCATCGCCGCCGGTCTAGGTTTGGTGATCGATTAACGAATTCTGCGCCATAAAGCAATCAACATCCAAATGGATAATACTAAACTGATCAATAAGGCAATCCCCCAACCGAAAATACTATTGGTAAAAGGCAGTGGAACATTCATGCCAAAGAAACTGGTGACGATGGAAGGCACAGTCAATAAGAGAGACCAAACGGTCAAAAACTTCATGGTATCATTCAAGTTATTGTTTAACAGATTATTGTAGGTTCCAGATAGTTGCTCTAAAATTTGAAAAGCCAGCAACGTCATTTCCACTGCCTGTTTGGCTTCGATCAGGGCATCATCCAGCTGTTCCCGCTCGTCATCATCCATCAAACGATAAATGGATAACGCTTTGATCTGCTCCAAGAGGACCGCATTTTGTTTCGTGGCAGACACTAAAAAGACTAAACCGACTTCCAAATCGGACATTTGCAGCAGGTTTTTATTGGTGGTTTTTTCCCGAAGTCGCTGATTCAAGCGAATCCGATCACTATTGACTTCTTCGACTAGCGGAAAAAACGTGCCTGAAATCAAGAATAAGCTTTGAAACAAAAAGTGCAGCGGTGTTTGCTGCGGCTTTTGCAGGATCAAGCGCTCCATCATCGGAATCACATAACGGGTATCATGGGAGGCAAAAGTAAAGATCTGCTTCTTTTTTAAAATAAACGTCATTGGGCTGGTCTCAAAATGATTGTCCCGCTTTTCTTGCTGAGGTACGTTGAAAACCAGCAGCAATGCTTCTTCTTCGGCATCGTATTCGACTCGTGCGCGTTCGTTTTTATCTAGAGAATACGTAAGCATCTCATCCGAAAGATGATATTGTTTTTGTAGTGCCATCACGCTTTTTGCGTCTTGCTGGTCGACTTGAATCCATTCATAGTTTCCATCATAAAAGACATGTTTGTTTTCCACAGTCCATCCTCCACTCTTGCTTTCTTCTATTATAAAAGAAAACAGCCAGAAGCCCAATCAAAGGACTTTTCTGGCTGTATCGGCTATTGCTATTTGCGGGCGTCTTTCAAAGCATCTTCCACCATTGTTAAAACGGCCTGTGCCGCTTGCGGGTCTTCGACAAAATTGAATCGATCGCCATCGATCTGGATCTTTGGACTCTCATTGTACTCTTCGTACCATTGATCGTAGCGTTTGTTCAACTCTTTGTAGTAGTCGTATAACGAAGGATCAAAGGTCAATTGTTCGTATTCCCGTCCGCGTTTTTCAATACGCTCCAACATCGTTTCAAAAGAAACGCGAATATGCACCAAAAGATCTGGATGCTTTTTGTGGGCTGCATACGGCAGCTCTTCCAACATATTGGCTAACAATTCATCATAGACTTTGACTTCGGTATCGGTCGCTCGCCCAAGGTCCGCATTTAAATGGAACAACAGTGAATCCTCATAAATGGAACGGTCCAAGACGTTATTGTCGTCTTTCATAGCTTGCTTGATACTTTCAAATCGTTTATTTAAGAAATAGATTTGCAGTAAAAACGCATATTTATTTGGATCTGCATAAAATAATGGTAACACTTCATTGTCATCGATCGATTCATAAAAGGCTTGACTGCCAAAATGATTGGCGATCAATGCGGTCAAACTTGATTTACCGGCACCAATCGTTCCTGCTAATACGATCACGCTCATATCCCCCAACTCACTCATCACTAAATATTGTATGTTGCATTTGCGATATCAACTATACAACACTATATCTTGTGCCGTCAACTGAAACTTTCGAAGCACAGATCAAGAAGTTTTTCAATAAAAGTTTAAAGATTTTTGCTTTTTTTTGAAATCTCATACGGAATGCTTAACGAAAGAGCCTTCTTCTAGTAAAATAGGAAAGGATCTTTAATTAAATTGTGTTTTTGTCAGGAGATAGTTACAATTGACTGACAAACGATAAATGAATCATGTGGGGTAAGCTCCCTAGAGAAATGAGGAAAATAATGTCAATTGGTACTGGCATAGCTACAGGAAAAATCATCTTAATGGGTGAACATTCAGTTGTTTACGGTGAACCAGCAATTGCTTTCCCTTTTGCGGGAGCAAAAGTACAAGTCGAGATCACAGCAAATGAAACAAACACCTTGATTTCAAGTTACTATCACGGTCTGCTTGAAGAAGTCCCCAGCCACTTAAAAAATGTCAAAGACTTGCTGCATCGTCTGCAACAAGATTTCCACACGGGTCCTTTTGCAACCTCCATCGTCAGCACCATCCCTTCTGAACGGGGAATGGGTTCTAGCGCGGCGGTCGCTGTTGCACTGACTCGCGCTTTTTTTGATTGGATCAAAAAAGACTTTACAAAAGAAGAATTGATGACCTATGTCAACTTTTCTGAAAAAATCGCTCACGGCAATCCTAGCGGGATCGATGCTGCGGCAGCCAGTGGGACGGATGCCATTTACTTTATCAAAGGGCATCCCATCACTTCGTTTCCCCTCACGATCGACGGTTATTTGCTCGTCGCTGATACTGGTATCAAAGGGCAAACGAGAGAAGCTGTCAAAAGTGTCGCCCATCTTTTTGAAACCAGCAAGCAGCTGGCCAGTCAAGCGATCCAGCGTTTAGGGATCGAAACCAAAAGAGCCAAAGAGGCAATTATAGCCAATCAATTAGAAATATTAGGCGAAAGCATGAACAATGCCCATCAGGCACTGCAGCAGTTAGGGGTCAGCAATCAGCAACTGGATCAGTTGGTTTCCTCAGCATTGGCACACGGGGCTTATGGGGCGAAGCTGACCGGCGGGGGCCGAGGCGGCTGTATGATCGCACTAACCAAAACGAAGGAACAGGCTGAAAATATCAGCCGTATTTTATTGTCCGATGGCGCTCGTGCGGCATGGATACAAGGATTAGGAGTTTATGAACATGTATAAGGGAAAGGCTCGTGCCTACACGAATATCGCATTGATCAAGTATTGGGGAAAACAAGACGAAACCTTCATTTTACCGATGAACAATAGTTTGTCCCTGACCCTCGATGCTTTTTACACAGAAACAACGGTGGCTTTTTCACCCGATTTTACGCAAGATCGCTTTACATTGGATGGTGTGGTGCAAACAGACGCTGCCACAAAAAAAGTTGCGGACTTTTTGGATCTGGTACGAAAAAAAGCGGACTGCCCGTGGTATGCCACGGTGGAAAGTCAAAACTTCGTCCCAACCGCTGCTGGACTTGCCTCTTCTGCCAGCGGATTAGCGGCATTGGCGGGTGCCTGTAGTGAAGCACTGGACTTAAACTTGTCGGAGCAAGCGTTATCCCGTTTGGCCCGTCGCGGTTCTGGTTCGGCTTGTCGGAGTATCTACGGTGGCTTTGCTGAATGGCATCAAGGCACCGATGAGACTTCTTTTGCCACCCAAGTGCCGTCGAATGGCTGGGAAGAAGAATTGAGTATGATCTTTATTTTGATCAACGCACAAGCCAAAGAAGTCTCCAGTCGTGAGGGGATGCGCCGAACCGTTGAAACCTCGAGCTTTTATCCAGGCTGGCTTTCTGCCACTGCGAGCGATCTAGTGAAAATGAAACAAGCGATTGCCGAAAAAGACTTTACTGCTTTAGGTGAAACGACCGAGGCCAACGCCTTGAAAATGCATGGAACGACCTTAGCCGCCGAACCACCTTTTACTTATTGGTCTTCTGAATCTTTACGAGCTATGGAATGTGTCCGAATGCTGCGAAAAAAAGGATTGGCTTGCTATTTCACGATGGATGCTGGTCCCAATGTCAAAGTTTTATGCCAAAAACAAGAAGAACAAACGATTTTACGTGAATTAAGTGCTCACTTTGCTTCAGAACAATTAGTAACTGCTCATGCGGGCAAAGGATTAGCCTTTTTACCGGTGGAAGAATCTTCCCCCATCAACTAAGAAGCCATTAAGAAGCCATCGATTAGGAGTGTCGAAATGATTGAACTATCCGTTCCTGGAAAACTATTTATTGCTGGTGAATACGCCGTTGTCGAACCTGGTCATCCTGCAATCATCGTTGCCGTTGACCAATTTATCACGGTCACTGTTGAAGAGGCCCGTAAAAACGGCAGCATCCAGTCTGCCCAATACAGCGACCTGCCGATTCGCTGGACGCGTCGCAAAGGCGAATTAGTCTTAGACCACCGAGATAACCCGTTCCACTATATTTTGGCAGCCATTCGTCTGACGGAAAAATATGCCCAAGAAAAAGGCATCCCCCTTTCCTTTTACGATTTAAAAGTGACCAGTGAACTGGATAACTCGAATGGTCGCAAATATGGCCTCGGTTCTAGTGGTGCCGTGACTGTTGCCACGGTCAAAGCATTGAATCTGTACTATCAAATGGACATGGATCGGTTGACCCAATTCAAAATTGCGGCTCTTGCCCATCTCGCTGTTCAAGGCAATGGGTCGTGCGGTGATATTGCGGCCTCTTGCTATGGCGGCTGGATCGCTTTTTCAACCTTCGATCACGACTGGGTCTTAGCCAAACAAAAAGACCATACCTTAACAGAATTGATCGCTTTCGATTGGCCAGGATTATCGATCCGTCCCTTGACGGTTCCGAAATCTCTTCGACTATTGATTGGCTGGACAGGCTCTCCTGCTTCCACCTCTGATTTAGTGGATCAAGTCTATCAATCCAAAGAAGAAAAAGAAAACGCCTATGCGGGCTTTTTAGCAGCCAGCAAAGACTGCGTCAATCGATTGATCGACGGCTTCTTAAATGAAGACAGTCGCACGATCAAAAAAATGATCACGGAAAATCGAAAGCTCCTGCGGGAGTTGTCCGCACTGACTGGTGTGCCGATTGAAACTCCAGCACTTAAAAAGCTTTGTGATCTAGCAGAAAATTATTGTGGTGCAGCCAAATCTTCCGGTGCCGGCGGCGGCGATTGCGGTATCGTGATCGTTGACCAAAAAACCGGTATTTTACCATTGATGAGTGCGTGGGAAAAAGCCGAGATCACCCCCTTGCCGCTGCACGTTTACCATTACCGGGAGGACCTATCATGAATCGAAAAGATGAACATGTTTCCTTAGCAAAAGCGTTCCATAAAGAACACAGCAACGATTTTGATGCAGTTCGCTTGGTTCACCAGTCGTTTCCACAAATTGACGTGGCTGATGTGTCAATTGCGACGACTGTCTTTGACCGCTCATTTTCCAGCCCTTTTTTCATCAATGCCATGACCGGCGGCAGTGAAAAAACCTTAAAAATCAATCAAGAGTTAGCAGAGATCGCACAAGCCTGTGATTTGATGATGGCAACCGGCTCCGTTTCGGCTGCCTTAAAAGACCCAAGTGTCGCCGATTCTTTCCGTATCGTCCGTAAAGCCAATCCTGACGGCTTCTTATTAGCCAATATTGGCGCGGGTAGTCCCATTGAAAATGCACAGCGGGCAGTGGAACTGTTTGGTGCCGATGCCTTGCAGATCCATCTGAATGCACCGCAAGAATTAGTGATGCCCGAAGGCGATCGTCAATTCAGCCAATGGCTGTCCTTATTGGAAAAAACGATGGCTTCTGTTGCCGTTCCGGTTGTCGTAAAAGAGGTCGGCTTTGGGATGTCCCGTGAAACGATCCAGCAGTTACTGGCGATCGGCGTACAAACGATTGATGTTGCTGGCAGCGGCGGCACAAGTTTTACTCAAATCGAAAATGCTCGTCGAAAAAAACGTGAATTGGCGTATTTAGACACCTTTGGTCAATCCACCGTGATTTCCTTGCTGGAAGCAAATGAGCTCCAACAGCCCTTTACCCGCATCGCTTCAGGCGGGGTTCGGGATGCTTACGATATCTTCAAAGCACTTTGCCTTGGTGCAAATAGCGTAGGACTATCCGCCACGATCCTCGTGCTGCTTTTGTCAAAAGGCAAAGAAGAAACTATCGCCACCTTACAATCATGGAAGGAACAGCTGCAGCTGCTCTACACAATGGCAGGACAGACAAGTACCAAAGACCTTACCAAGGTCCAGCTGATTTTTTCTGGTGCTGTCAAAGAGTGGTGTGAAGCACGTCAGATTCCCTTAGCAAAGTATAGTTTGCGTTAAGCGATCCAATCGCTGACTACCACATCAAATAAGTAAAAGCAGTATAATTCGTTTTTTATTGTACTGCTTTTTTTGTGCGCTTTTCTTTATAATAGAGAATTCTCCATTTAACATTTGGATATCAATGTTATTTAATCGCTACTTGATAATTACTTTCATTATCAGGTACGTTGTTTTTTTACCATCTTGTTTTCGAATGTGCTATGCTCAAGTTGAGGGAGGAACAATCGATTATTTCTTGAGAAAAGGATCGGTTTTTTCATTCCTAGACTACATTCAAAAGGAGGCGTTTCTTATGAGTAAATCAGAATCGTCGGCTGTTTTTTCAACGATCGCTTGTTTGCTTTTGATGGCAACTGGCTTTCTTATGGCATCTTTTTCCATTCCTTACAGCTTTGTCCCTTATCTGTTAGCGATTCTTGCTGGTGGTTGGAAACAAACCTGGGAAGGCACGCAAGAATTGGTGCACGACAAACGGTTGAACGTCGATCTATTGATGGCATTAGCCGCCATCGGTGCCTGTATCATTGGTCATTGGTTTGAAGGGGCGATGTTGACCTTTATCTTTTGTTTGAGCGGTGCCCTTGAGGAATATACGACCAACAAAAGTACGCGAGAAATTAGTTCATTAATGGCACTGCAACCAACGACTGCCTTAAAAATGATTGAAAGTGGCGAGCTCGTCGAAGTACCAGTAGAAGCCCTTCAGTTAAAAGATACGATTATGGTGGCAAAAGGCAGTGCGATCCCGATCGACGGTATCGTGATCCAAGGAAACAGCAGCGTTGATGAGGCGGCCATCAGTGGCGAATCCATTCCTGTCGAGAAACGTTTAGGCAGTGAAGTCTTTGGCGGAACCATCAACCTCGGTCAGCCATTGTACATTGAAGTTACCCAAACGAGTGAAAACACCCGCTTTGCAAAAATCATTCAATTGGTGGAAGAAGCACAGCAAATGCCAAGTCAAACGGCGACCCTGATAGAGAAAATCGAACGGATCTATGTGCCGATCGTCTTGATCGCCGTCCCGCTAATGATCGTTTTGTGTACGTTTTTCACGAATTGGGGGTTCCAAGAAAGCTTTTATCGCGGCATGGTCTTACTGGTGGTGGCATCTCCTTGTGCTTTAGTCGCCTCTGCTACTCCTGCGACCTTAGCAGCCATTTCTCACGCTGCTCGTTTAGGCGTTTTATGCAAAGGCGGACAAGCCTTAGATGCCTTTGCCAATGTCAAAGCGATCGCTTTTGACAAAACCGGAACGCTGACTCGTGGCAAACCTGCTGTCACTGATGTCCATCTGTTGCTGGATGAACCCTTTATTCCCCAACTGATCGTCGGGATGGAAAAACAATCAAATCACCCACTGGCTGAAGCGATCTTGGCGTATTTTCATGATGAAAAGCCGTTGGAATTAGCCGTGGAAGAACAAGCGGGGGTCGGTCTAGCCGCCACTTACCAAGCTGCCCATTGGACGATTGGAAAAGAAGTCGATCTAACCTCTGTTGCCGCCAGTGAGCAAACCCGCATCCAAGAATTGAAAGCAACTGGAAAAACCTTGATTTATATCAATCGTGACCCTGTGTTAGCAGGGTATTTAGCGCTATTGGATCAGCCCCGTCCTGAAGCTCGCGAGAGTCTTGCCTACTTCAATGAGCAGGGGATTCATACGACGATGCTGACGGGTGATCATTTAGGTACTGCTAAAGTGATCGCAGCAGAAATCGGCTTGTCTGACTACGAAAGTGATTGCCTGCCTGATGAGAAAACCACTCGGATCAAAGAAATGAAAGAAACCTACAAAATCAATGCGATGGTCGGTGATGGGATCAATGATGCCCCCGCCTTAGCGACCGCAAGTGTGGGGATCGCGATGGGCGAAGGAACCGACGTCGCAATGGATGTGGCGGACATCGTCTTGATGAAAAATGATTTGCTGCGCTTGGTCGACAGTCACCGTTTGGCTAAAAAATTACAGCGGATCATCAAACAAAACATCGTCTTTTCTATCAGTGTCATCTTGTTGCTGATTGCTTCAAACTTCCTTGAATTTCTCACGCTGCCTCTAGGGGTCGTGGGTCATGAAGGAAGCACGATATTAGTTATCTTAAACGGGTTGCGTATGCTTTTGCCATTACACAAAGAAACACCCCAGCAAGCCAAACCAACCCGCAAAGATTGCGATGATTGTGTCTTGTATCAACAGTCTTTGCATACGTGACCACTATTTGCACTAGCAAAAACGCCCATTGTTGGCACTTCACTAGAAGTCCATCAACGGGCGTTTTGCTGTTTTTTCCTATTTATGCGTGATTGGCAAGTTGTTCCGTGTAGAGTTTGCCATCGTACATCTTAAAGAATGGATAATAGCAGAGAATGGAAACCCCTAAGTTGATCAAAGCGATCAGGATGGCTCGGAAATCACCGCCGGTTCCTAAAAACGCCCCAATTCCGACTGGCGAGATCCAGGGAATGCCCGTAATGACTTTATCGACAAAGCCAAATGAGCTAGCAAAGTAAGCAATCGTGACGTTGATCAAAGGGGTTATGATAAAGGGGATGATCAAATACGGATTGTAGACGATCGGTGCCCCGAAGATCACTGGTTCATTGATATTAAAAAGTCCTGGTAAGATCGCTGCTTTTCCTAAGACTTTGAGCTGTTGTGATTTTGCCACAAACAGCATCAATAAAACCAATCCAAGCGTACTTCCTGCGCCGCCCATAAAAATATACATGTTCACGAAATCCCCAGCAAAAATATTATTGGCACCATCGATATTTTCCGTTAGAGCCACCAACAGGATGGGATTGATGAAACTATTTTTAATAACAGCCGTCCCATGAACTCCCACTGCCCATAAGAGATGGATAAGGAGCATAATCACGATGATTCCTAACCAAGATCCCGTCAACTCTTTCACAAATTCAAATGGTTTGGACAGCAATCCGTGAAGATCCGTGTGGAAAACCGCCAGTACCCCGTTGATCGCCACCATCAAAAAGGCGATCAAAATCGCTGGGATCAATGACGCAAATGCTTTGCTGACTCCATCAGGAACTCCTTCAGGCATCTGGATGGTGATCTTTCTTCTTACACAAAAACGATAGACCGACGTAGCAAGCACTGCGGTGATGATCCCAATAAAGATGCCTACCCCGCTAAAGCGTGTGATCCAACCGCCTATGGCGATCCCATTGTAAACAATGGCAGTTTCGCTTTCTGACTGCAGCAATTGAGCTGCCCCATCGGTAATGTCGACTTGAATGATCGTCATTAAAAAGGCAAACAAACTTAATAACGCCCCTACAAAACTGCTCATAGTCAAATGATCTTCTTTATGATAAATCTCAGTTAAATAATACCCTGTTGCTAAACAATAAAAAACAGCAATCGAGCCGACAGACATCGTGGTCACGACACTATAAAGCGGGGAAAATCGTAAAATCGTTTGTTCGAAAAAGCCAGCCAGTGGTGGAATGATCTGCGGTAAATTATTGATGATCAAAAAGATCGATCCGACGATCGTAAAAGGGACCGTAATGATCCCTGCTTGCATGATTGCGCGAATAAAGCGTAAATTCGCCAACTTATTCAAAGGCGGCATCAAACGCGTTTCTAAAAAGGTAAAAACACTTGTCATCGTTACTCCTCCAACGAAGGGATCGCCCCTTCTTCAATCAGCTTTTGATACCAATAAAAGCTGTCTTTTCTCACTCGTTTTTGTTCTTTTTCCTGTGCATCATTGCGATCCACGTAAATGAAGCCATACCGTTTTCGAATCCCCTCATGTACACTGATCAAATCAATGGCAGACCACGGACTGTATCCGATCAGATCCACCCCAGCATTGATCGCGGCTAAGCATTGGCTGATATGCTGCGACAAATAATCGATACGGTACGGATCATGAACCGTGCCATCTGCTTCTAGATGATCTTCTGCCCCTAAGCCGTTTTCGGTAATGATGATCGGTAAGTGGTAACGATCATAAAGAGTCTGCAACGTCGTTTTCAGCCCCAAGGGATCGATGGTCCAATTGAAGGCATTTTTCTTCAAGAACGTATTGGTGAACCCTTTGTAAAAACCACGCTCCATAATGTCTTCACTTTGCTGATCGCTGATACCGTTTTTCATATCCCCAGCTTCCGTCGGCTGCTCCACTGTCACTGTGGTGTAGAAGTTCATCGCGACAAAGTCAGGCAGCGCCCGTTTCATCAACGCCTCATCCTCAGGCCCAAAGTCAATCGTGAGCCCGTTTTGGTTCAAATAATCTTGAAAGACCGTGTTGTAACGACCGAAGCAGGCAAAATCAAGGTAAGCCCAGTTCCGGACACTGTTGAAATACAACGCTGCTTGGTTGTCTTCTGGTCGACTAGTCGCCGCATAGACCAACGAAATATTCGGGACCGGTCCGATTTTGCCATTTGGAACGATTTCATGACACGCTTCGAAGGCATATTTTTCAGCGATCAGCAGATGATGAAATTGCTGGTATTTTTCTGATAATGGAATCTTTTTCCCTAATATTTTTTGATCCACCAGCAGCATGATATTTGGTTCATTGATCGTCAGCCAGTGCGTCACTCGATCCCCATAGGCCGTAAACAGCGTTTTGGCATATGCGGCAAATGCCTCAACAGTGCTGCGTTTTGTCCAGCCGCCTTCGTCTTCCAATGCTTGCGGCAAGTCAAAATGGTTCAACGTCACAAAGGGCTGAATCCCGTGTTTCAGCAATTCATCAATGACATCGCTGTAATGATCCAATCCTTTTTGATTGACGGTACCGCGCCCTTCTGGAAAAATTCGCGACCAAGCGATCGAAAAGCGGAAAATTTTGATCCCCATTTCTGCTAACAAGGCGATATCCGCTTTGTACTGGTGGTAATGGTCGACAGCCACTGTAAAATCAGCGATCTCATGGTTGTCTCTTGGACGAGTATCTTGGACACTCAGCCCCTTGCCGTCGGTTTGATATGCCCCTTCGGTTTGGTGCGCGGAAATCGATGCTCCCCATAAAAAATCGGTTGGAAATGTCTGTTTCATATCGTACTCCTTATCCTAAATAAGATGCGTTTGACATCTGAGAATTATTGCTTGCATGGCAAAGACAATATTCTGAATTATCTCTTATTTTTCGCGGTAACGCAAAAAATAACTCCTGTCAAGTAAGACCCTCTTGAAGAGCTGCTACTTAGACACAAAAAAAGCAAAGTCCAGTTTCCTAGACTTTGCTTATGATTTAGAAGTAGCAGCTTATTTTTTCTCTGCTTTGTCTTCGTTCAATAGTGCTTTTCTTGAAAGGTTCACACGACCTTGTTTGTCGATTTCTGTAACCTTCACTAAGATTTCGTCGCCTTCTTTGACAACGTCTTCCACTTTATTGACCCGTTCGTTCGCAAGTTGTGAAATATGAACTAAGCCGTCTTTGCCTTTGATCAAGTTGACAAACGCACCAAATTTTTCAATACGGACAACTTTCCCAAGGTACACTTCGCCAACTTTTACTTCTTTCGTCAATTCTTCAATGATCTTGATGGCTTTTTGGATCATTTCTGCATCAGCAGAAGCAATCGAAACTTTTCCGTCTTGATCGATATCGATTTTCACGCCAGTTTCATCAATGATGCCATTGATGGTGTCGCCGCCTTTACCGATTACATCTTTGATCTTCGCAGGATCGATTTGGATCATTTCGATCTTCGGTGCGTATTGGCTTAACTCTTCACGAGGAGCAGCCAATGTTGATGTCAATTCATTTAAGATTTCCATCCGCGCTTTTTTCGCTTGATCTAATGCTTCTGTCAAGATTTGTTCAGTGATCCCTTGAATCTTGATATCCATTTGTAACGCAGTGATCCCATCTTTGGTTCCAGCAACTTTAAAGTCCATATCGCCAAGGTGATCTTCTAAGCCTTGGATATCCGTTAAGATCGTGTAGTTTTCACCATCAGATACAAGTCCCATTGCGATACCTGCAACTGGTGCTTTGATTGGCACCCCTGCATCCATCAACGCTAAGGTTCCTGCACAAATACTTGCTTGAGAAGAAGAACCATTTGATTCTAATACTTCTGCAACTAGACGGATTGTGTAAGGGAAGTCTGTTTCATCAGGAATCACTTGTGCTAAGGCACGTTCGCCTAATGCACCATGACCGATTTCACGACGTCCTGGTGAGCCAGCACGACCAGTCGAACCAACAGAAAATTGAGGGAAGTTGTAATGGTGGATGAATCGTTTTGATTCTTCAACCCCTAATCCATCAATGATTTGGTGTTCACCTAAAGGTGCTAACGTACAAGCAGACAATGCTTGAGTTTGTCCCCGAGTAAATAGACCAGAACCATGAACACGTGGCAATAAGCCAACTTCTGATGCCAATGGACGGATTTCGTCTAATTGACGGCCATCCGGACGAATCTTGTCGATGGTGATCAATTCGCGAACCACATCTTTTTCAAGATCTTCTGCGATTTGTTTCACTTCTTTCAAGAATTGTGCTTCCTCTTCATGTCCAGCAAATTTTTCTGCATATACTTCTTTCACTGTGTCTTTGACTTTATCGATCTCGTCTTCACGAGCCAATTTTTCTTCCGTCATAACAGCAGTTTTCATTGTTTGGTAGTAGCCGTCGAAAATTTCTTTTTTCAAGTCAGCATCTACTTGTAACAATTTGACTTCCATTTTTGGTTTGCCCACAGCTGCGACAACTTCTTCTTGGAAGGCAACCAATTCTTTGATAGCATCAAAACCGAATAATAACGCACCTAACATGTCTTCTTCAGAAACTTCTTTCGCTCCTGATTCAACCATGTTGATGGCTTTTTTCGTTCCAGCTACTGTCAATTCGATATCGGTTTGTTCTGCTTGTTCTACTGTTGGATTCAAGACGTATTCGCCATTGACCCGACCGACATCGACACCAGCGATCGGTCCGTCAAACGGGATATCTGAAATAGATAACGCTAAAGAAGAACCTAACATTGCCGCCATTGCTGGCGTACAATCTTGTTCAACACTCATTACGATGTTTGTAACTTGTACTTCGTTACGGAAGCCTTCCGCAAACATTGGACGGATCGGACGGTCGATCAAACGGGCAGTCAAGGTTGCTTCCGTACTTGGACGTCCTTCACGTTTGATAAAGCCACCAGGTACTTTCCCTACGGCATACATTTTTTCTTCGTAATTGATCGTTAATGGGAAAAAGTCGGTATCTTTTGCTTCCTTAGATGCAACCGCTGCACTTAGGACAACCGTGTCGCCATAACGAACCAATACAGCTCCGTTTGCTTGCTTGGCTAATTGGCCAACTTCTACTTCTAATGGGCGGCCGCCCCAAGTTGTTTTGAATACTTGTTTTTCTGTCATGTTCTGCTCCTTTTCATCGGATCCCAGCAAGTCACTACTAAACAAATGAAAAAATCGGAATGTCGTTCCGCTGCTTTCATTTGGTTAGTAGGATGCTGCTTACAAGGACCCAAAATTCTTTTTGGCTGCGCTTTTTGATTCACCAGTCAAAAGGCCGCTATTTCGGTGTTTCACTTTTTAGATGGCTCGAGCTTACCTGTCAGACTGCATCAGCTGTTTTAGCCGACAATGCAGTCGCAGTGATTCCGCTGCTTGGTCACTACGCTCGTTGCTCTCGCCTAGTACTATTCATCATCTGCTCTGTGCGGCTTGCGCCGCTCAGTCGCAGTGATTCC
>NZ_JAUKPK010000025.1:0-18044 GCF_030499455.1 Enterococcus sp. B2E4 | reverse complement strand
TGCTCTCGCCTAGTACTATTCATCATCTGCTCTGTGCGGCTTGCGCCGCCCAGTCGCAGTGATTCATAGCAAAAAAGTGAGATTCGGGTTGAACCTCACTTTTCTTTGTTTGATTAACGACGTAATCCTAAAGCTTGGATTAATTCGCGGTAACGTTGTACGTCTTTTTGACGTAGGTAAGCTAATAAGTTACGACGATGTCCAACTTTTTTCATCAACCCACGGTATGAATGGTGGTCTTTTTTGTGCATACGTGCATGTTCGTTCAAATGGTTGATTTCTTCTGTTAAAACAGCGATTTGAACTTCTGGAGAACCAGTATCTCCTTCATGACGTGCAAATTTGTTGATGATTTCGTTTTTGCGTTCTTTTGAAATTGCCATGTTTTTCACCTCTTTTTCTTTTTCCCCTGCGACTGAGTAAAACGTTGGTGATTCGTTAAACCAAGTAACAGGTACTGTGCTTTTCACACGTAATTACTTTACTTGATTCTAAGTAAAAAAGCAAGTTTATCTACCTATTCTTTTCGTTTCTTTTGAAAGCTCCTCCAAAACTTATGTTATACTTAGGATACTACTCTATCTAAAGGAAGTGTAAGGATGAGCGTTCTTTCCCGAATCGAGAGCATGAAAAATGAATTATCGCTTTCTGAGAAGAAACTCTTCGCATTCATGGAGGCCAATCCTGAAAAAGTGCCATCGATGACTGCGAGTCAATTAGCAGAAGCCACTGGGATCAGTGCACCAACCGTTGTACGTTTTGCGAAAAAAACTGGCTTTGCTAGTTTGACAGATTTAAAAATACAATTATCTGCCGAATCCGGCTTGCGCCACAATGCCAATGAGCATTTAGGTTATGCCGATGTTGAATTAAACGAGCCCTTTCATGCCATCACCTCAAAATTGAGCCACAATGCCCGGGTGACCATGAATGAGACGGCCCAATTATTAGAAGAACAGCTGATGTTGGCTGCCGCTGAACTGATCGCGACTCGTGAACGCATTTTTGTCTGCGGGATCGGTGCTTCCTCATTGATCGCACAAGATATCCAACAAAAATGGACTCGCTTAGGCAAGATCGTCGTGTTTGAAAATGACTACAATCTCTTGTTGCCGCAACTTGTCAAAAACGAGAAAAAAAGTCTGGTCTGGGTCATTTCCAACAGTGGACACACGCCTGAGATGGTTCACTTAGCCGAAATCGCTAAAAATCTTGGCGTTCCGATCCTGTCACTCACCCGCTTTGGCAGCAACCCGTTGACGAAGTTGGCGGATGTTCCCCTGCAAGTGTCCCGTTCCAAAGAAGCCAACCAGCGGAGTGCCGCTACCAATTCGATCATCGCCCACCTATTAGCGGTCGATGTCCTTTTCTATGTCTTTTTAAGTAAAAATGAAAAGCTGGCACGCAATATCTACGCGTCACGCCAAGCCATCGCTGATTTTCGTGAGAAGTATTTGTAAAATGTTCATACCCAAAAGAAATCCGCAGGAACATGTTCCTGCGGTATTTTTGCTTCCAATCGGACACTTTGATCAATCAATGGCATTTCTAGCAGCTACTTCTGCCAACCAAAAACTGGACGCTTTAGGATAACGCTCGAAGTTATTCTTCAAATCTACTCGATAAAAACCATAGCGGTTTTTATAAGCGTTCAACCAGCTCCAGCAATCCATAAAGGTCCACATATGGTAGCCGAAACAAGGTGACCCATCTTCGATCGCGCGATGCAGCTGACGCAAATGGTCTTCAACAAAGGTAATCCGATACGTATCATTGACTTGCCCCGTGGCATCCATGAACCGTTCTTCCTCTGACACCCCCATGCCATTTTCGGAAATAAACCATGGCATGTTTTGATAGTCATTCTTCAGACGCATCGCAATATCGTAGATCCCTTCTGGATAGATTTCCCAGCCACGATGAGGATTGATTTTTTTCTCTGACCAATCGTACCCACGAAACAACTGACGCGGCTCAAAGGGATTGGATGCTCCATTCTGCGGAAGGGGCGCTTGGATCCGCAACGGTTGATAATAATTGCAACCGATAAAATCTACGGTATTTTCACGAAAAATTTCCGCATCTGCTGCCTCATATTCAGGGGTCAATTGATGCTCCTTGAACAAGCTCGTTAGTTTTTCAGGAAATTGTCCATAAACGACACAGTCCAAAAAACTGCGAATATACAAGAGGTCCGCCCATTCAGCGGCTTCTCGATCAGCCGCTTCTTGGCTTTTTGGATAAACAGGTGACAAATTCAAGATGATACAGATTTCTCCATCAGGAAGTGCGAGTTTACGAAACTCAGCAACCGCCTTCGCATGAGCTAGCAAAGTATGATAACCCACTTGGATCGCCCGCTTGAAATCACGCACTTGCGGCCAATGAGCATCTCCGTAATACCCACATTCAATATGCACCAATGGTTCATTAAAGGTCGCCCATTTTTTCACTAAATCGCCGAATTGTTCAAAAGCAGTTTTTGCATAAAATGCAAAATGGTCCACGGATTCCCTGGCTTCCCAGCCTCCTTTCTCCATCAGCCACCAAGGCATGTCAAAATGAAACAAATTAATGATCGGTTCGATGCCTTGATCCAGCATTTCCTGAAAATATGCCCGATAAAACTTTACTGCCGTCTGATTCAATGTTTTTCCGTCTGGTAATAAGCGGGTCCATGCAATCGATGTCCGATAGGAATTTAAGTTCATGGCCTTCATGTTTGCCACGTCTTCACGGTATTGATAGTAGGTATTTGAAGTGTCGCTTGGTCCGACACCATCGTAAAAGCGTGACGGCTCTAACTCAAACCATTTGTCCCATGTAGAGGGACTTTTGCCGTCAACAGACGCAGCCCCCTCGGTTTGCGGTGCTGACGCGGCCGCTCCCCATAAAAAGTTTTTTGGAAAGTGAATCATTCTTTTGCTCCTTTCTGAGTTACCTGCCACGTACGGTCAGGGTTGGATCGTTGAAATACAAATCGATACTGCTGACCTGTTGTTTCGACTTCCAGACAAAACGATGCAGTATCTTTCAAAGAAATTGCCAGCTGCTGCACTGATGCTTCATCGATCACGAGTTGAAAAGCTACTTGCCCTTGATTAGGCACCCATACTTTTTGAAAGCCACACAGGACTTTTTTCCTCGGCACATATGCTTTTGTGTACTCTTTTAGATAACATTGAATGACTTCTTTGCCAGAAACTGCAGAATGATTTTCGAGTGTGCCGCTAACGATAATGCCTTCACCTGCATATTCAGCCGAAACCGCGCTGCAAGTAAAAGAGGCATAACTAAGACCATAACCAAAAGAATATACTGGTGTGCCGTTTTGATCGAGGTAGTCTTTTTGAAACGCTGTGTTGCGATAATTATAACAGACTGGCAGCTGTCCAACCGTATCAGGAATAGAAACTGCTAATTTCCCACTAGGAACCGTTTCGCCAAAAAGAATCCGAGCAATCGCTTCCCCTCCATATTGGCCGGGATAGCCAGCGTAAAGCAGTCCATCGAATACTTCTTTCAAAGGGGCTAAGCAATGCGGTCGACCAGAAATCACGATCCCAATCAGCGGCTTTTTCCTCTTCTTCAACGCAAACAGTAAATCCAACTGGCATTGCGGCAAATCGAGGGTAGCTAAGTCGATGTTTTCTCCGCTGGTCATTTCCTGAGATCCCCTTAAGGCGGCGCCGTTCTTGTCAAAATCCGTTGTGAAATCACGGGCACTGGAGCCACCAATCGTCACTAAGATGACATCAGCGTCTTCTGCGATCTGACAAGCCCGCCGTCGTTGCGCCGTTGTTCCATTGGCGATTTCGCAGCCTTTTTCGTAGGCGAAATCCACTTGATGCGTATTTAATTTGGTCAACCCTTCCCAAAGAGTCATACACATTGCTTCCTCCTTAAATGGGGTATAATCCCCCAGCTGATGATACAGCTGTTTAACGTGAGGCCCAATGACAGCAATTTTTTGTCGCGTTTTCTTCAAAGGCAAAATGCCATTGTTTTCTAGTAAGACGACAGATTCTTCTGCTAATTTTAAGGAAGCTTGTCGGGCCTTTTCTTTGTCTGGTAATGAAACGTGGGGCGTTGCTTCTTTAAACAAGCCAAGTTTTTCTTTCAAAAGAAGCACACGCCGGACCGCCTCATCGATAACCGTTTCCGCAATCAATCCGTCAAGGACAGCTTCTTCCAATACAGGGAAAACTTCGTCCCATAAACTAACATCTACACCGCTGGTCAAGGATTTGGCGGCTGCTTGCGAGCGACTTCCCAGCCAGTCAGCAATCCGATCCAACCCACACCCATCAGCCATAACGATTCCCGCAAAGCCACTTTCTTCTCTTAAAACCTCTTGCAGCAAATACGCATTGGCATGGCAAGGAACGCCATCTAGATCATTGTATGCAGCCATACACCCCAAAGCCCCAGCAGCAATCCCCGCTTTCATTGGTGGCAGATGAATTTCACGGAATTCCCGATCACCGATCGCCACTGGTCCTGCATTGTGCCCCCCCATTCCTGCACCTTGGGCAGCAAAATGCTTCAACACCGCTAAAACGTTCTGTTTTTCTATCGTTGTTTTTAATCCTTGCAATCCTCTGACGGCCGCTTTGGTAAAGCTGCTGGTTAAAAATGGATCTTCACTGAAACATTCTTCAGTTCGTCCCCAACGCGGATCTCTAGCAATGTCCAATGCGGAAACTAAGCCGACATGGGCCCCTTTTGCTCGAATCTCTTGAGCAGTGATAGTTTGGGCCGCTTGATACAGGTCGGGATTCCAACTAGAACCGACACTAAAATTGACCGGAAATGTCGTGGCTTCCAAACCTTGGTGCCCGTGGGGACACTCTTCACTGAGAAAGGCTGGAATCCCCAACCGAGTGTGCTCCTGCAAATAAGTTTGAATCATAAGGGATAGCTCATAGGACTCCGCGGTCGTCAGGCCAGTTTGCTGATTTCTACCTGACCAAGGATCAGCCCGAAACACGCCGTAGATCCAGCCAAGACTGCCAAAACGAGCTACTTCTTTTTTAAAGGTTTCAGTCAACATAATTTTTCCGTTAGTTTTTTCATAGACTTCCCAACCATACAGACGCTGATTCAGCTGGCCGATTTTTTCTTTCAACGTCATTTGCCGTAAAAGTGTCTCAATCATATGCTTCTCCATTTCTATTTAGTCTTCTAAATAAAGCATGATGGTCTGGATTTCAAATGGCTGGAAATGGATTGTGATGCTTTGGGCATCCAGCGGCTCAATCGGCAGTTCAGCGACGGTTTCTTCCAAAAGATTCGTTAAAACCGCTTTTTTGATTCTTTTTTGGCAACGCAATTGACAGGCGGTGGTTTGATTATGATATTCATACAACCGCACGATCAGTGCCTCTTCATCTTCGGCTTTTTTCACCGTATCCAGCAAGACATTCTTTTGATCGACTGCTAGAAAAGCTTCTGCTGATAGTTGCGGCACACCTGGAACGGTTAGAACGGGAACATTCAATGCCAAAGCTTCTTCCATCGTTTGCGCGTCTTGCCAAGTCCCTTCGTGGGCGTACAAGGAGTAGGTAAACTCATGAAAGCCTTGATCCGCTTCTGGATACGGATCGATCGGCGATTTGATCAAAGAAAGCCCGATCTTTTGATAATCCGTATTGAACCCATATTTCGAATCTGTCAAAATACTAACCCCATAATTTCCTTCTGAGAGATCAACCCATTTTTGACCACAGCTCTCAAAACGTGCTTGGTCCCATGTCGTGTTTTGATGCACAGGTCGTTTTACCTGCCCAAACTGAATATCAAATGTCGCTTCCAATGTGTTGACATCAATCGGCAGCAATGCCTTCAGCAGCAATTGATGCTGCTGCCAATCAACCGCTGTTTCAAAATCGATTCTTCCGGTGCCATGATAAAAATGTAGCCATTGGGTAATAAAAGAATCTTCAAACTGACGTTTGATTTTCAAGGTATCACGAATCTCACCTTGCTCAACGACCTCAGCTGAGAGAACTTGCTTCACAGGATAAGGCTTCTTCTGGTAATAAATATCAATATCCCACGCATCATAATCCATCGGCAGATCTTCATAAGCCACTAACTGATTCAACCGCTCGCCTTTTGGTACGATCTCTCGTTGATGCCGTTTGTCAATTAAAGAGATGATGTCAAAGTGTTCGTCAAAAATCACTTTAAAATCCGCCGTTTCAAATGATTCCTCCAGCCGCATTGCCACTTGCTTTGATTGAGGCACAGCTGAGACAGGGGTCAATGTTTTGCAGCTCAAGCCAGCCATGGCGGGAATTTTGACTAAGAGCCGGTCATCATGGGTCCGCTGAGTCGAGTAAGCTTCTTTGACCCCTGTTTGATCGTCTAAATAGACCAGACCCGTCCGAGCTTGTCCCAGCGGGTTAAAGACATGCCATGAAGTAGCTTTGGGTGCTTGTGTTTCTGGAAGCAAAGCGTGGATCAGCTCGCAGCCTTTATCAAAGAGCTGCCGATACTCTTGATCCGTCTGATCATAGACTTCTTTGATCGAGCTTCCCGGCAGAATATCGTGGAATTGATTGAACAGCAGCTGTTTCCAAAGTTGTTCTAATTCAGCTTGTGGATAGCGATTCATCCCACAGATACTATAAAGTTTTTCAATCGTCTGTAAGAAGAATTCTCCTTGACGATTGGCCTTTTTGTTTTTTCCGATGGAAGTCAGGGTCCCGCGATGGTATTCAAAGTACAATTCGCCGTACCAGACCGGTCCTGGTTTTTCAGCAAAAGAATTTGCCAGTCGATCAAAAAAGCCCCCCACATGATTGCCTGTGATCGTCGGCATGTCTGGCAATGTCTTTTGCAGCCGTTTTTGAACTTCCAACATCTCTTTCGTCGGACCTCCGCCACCGTCACCATACCCATAGGCAATCAAAATTTCGTCGTGCTGATCTTTTTGCTGATAACGTTCAAAACTCCCCTTGATCGTATAAGGATCTAGCAATCCATTATACGTCGTATAATAATCTCTTGGACTGTATCCTTCACTGATGGTTGTAATAAAATGCGTCAAAACGCGGCTTCCATCAATTCCTTGCCAATAGAAGGAATCATATGGAATTTGATTAAACTGGTTCCATGACAGCTTCGTCGTCATAAAGTATGGCGTATTTGTTTTGCGTAAAATTTGCGGCAAGGCGGCTGAATAACCGAAGACATCCGGTAGCCATAAGATGCGGCTATCGACTTGAAATTCCTCTTTCATAAACCGTTTGCCATAAAGGATCTGACGAACCAGTGATTCTCCTGAAGTCAA
Source organism: Enterococcus sp. B2E4 (assembly GCF_030499455.1). Lineage (NCBI taxonomy): Bacteria > Bacillati > Bacillota > Bacilli > Lactobacillales > Enterococcaceae > Enterococcus > Enterococcus sp. B2E4. The sequence goes on along the minus strand of NZ_JAUKPK010000025.1, from coordinate 10,747 downwards.
ATTGCAATCGGCTTCCACCCACATCGCCCCGTCAACTTCCCATCTTCCTTCTCGAACTTTTTCTTTGATTGCAGCGTAAAGTTCAGGATAATGGGTTTTCATGGAGTGATACAGTTGTGGTTGGCTTTGAAAAAACGTGTAATCTGGATACTCCTCCATCAATTTCAAGACCGTCTGGAAACTGCGCTCGCCTTTTTCAATTGCTTGCTGCGCCGTCCAAAGCCACGCCAGATCGATGTGGGTATGGCCGACAGCCGTCACCTTTTGTTTTGGTTTATGCGCTGGTAGGTAACACGATGAAAGCAGCTGCTTTGCTTTTGTGAGACCTTCATAGAATGCCGTTGAGTAGGGGGTACGAAAATCCAAGACATTGGCGACTTGACCAAGGACTTGTTGATAAAATGCTTCGTCACCGCCAAACGCACGAATGGCACGCCAACTATCAAACAGCGTATAAAAATCATACCAGATATCATTAACTGCAGGATCCAACGCCAATAAATTGACCTGCAGCGGGAATGGTTTGTCGGATCGGCCTGAGAACAGATCGATCTTCAGATTGACTACTTTTTGTAGAAATTGTTTTGTCAATGTAATTTCTCGATGATTGACATCGATGGCTTGGACATAGGTATCGTCCAAATAGATTTTTATTTGGGGATTGGTGGTGTTGTCCCACTCTGAAAGGCTTGAGTACACTTGCAGGACACAAAGATTTTCCACCCAGTCAGCAGGAACTTGAATGCTACCTTGCAATTGGTAATAGGCATTTTTTTCTCCAAAATAAGTCCCTTGCTCATACGGTACCCAAGTCTCTCGTTTTAAAAAAAGTGGGGCTACCGGTTGCTGATGACGTACGCGGTATTGTTTTAATTTGTATAAAATTTTCCGAATGCGTTCAAACTCATAAGGCTGCATAACTCTCATTTTTCTTTGGACTCCTCTAGCAGATTTTTGAAAAAAACGGGTTGAGATTGATCGTCTCGGCCCGTTTTCCACTTATCACTTTATTTAGTTTGCTTTCCAACGGTCATAAGCCGCTTGGTAGACTTCGACGTATTCGTCAATGCCCATTGCTTCGATCGTTTTCACATAGTCGTCCCAATTATCTAACGGTTCGACACCTGTGATAAACTTGGCTTCCATTTGTTCTACATAAGTTGTCAAATCAGTGGCAGTTGCTGCTACCTTATCGTTTTCTTCAATCGTTAAATACAGCAGCGGAAATGGTACTTCAGCGATGTCTTCCATCTTCTCAGCTGTTTCTTTGGCAACCCAATCGTTGAAACGAGTATCCGGTTCTTCATTCGCCGTTTTACGGATATGGTATTCGTCGGTTGTATCGATAACAAGGTTTGGCGTTGTCAATCCGTATGCTGGTGTGATCTTGCCACGTTCGTCTTCGGTATTGTTAGTATCGATGCCGTCTGCATAGACACGAACTTTTTCACCGTCCGCATTTTCTTGGTACTCCCATAAAAACCCTTCTGGTCCTTGTTCGATATATTTTGAGCCTTCTTCTGAATAGAAGTAATCCACCCAGCGCATAGAAGCTTCTGGAGAAGGATTGACATTGGTCAAAGCAAAGGTCCCTCGTGAAATTCTTGGACTACCGGGAATCTTAGCTTCTGGAGCCCATTCAGAAGTCACTGGTTGGAACATTGGATCATTCATAGCCTCTTCCTCACTGCGACCAGTAGTAAAGAAGCTGAAATAGTCGGCAAAAAGCCCAAGTTGATTGTTTTCACCCTTCGCTTTTTTCTGTTCATCTGACTGTCCATAAACTTCTTTATCCAGCAAGCCTTCATCGTACAATGTATTCATATATTCCAAGAATGCTTTGTAGTTTTCTGAAGTCGGTGTGTAGGAGACCACATCATCATCCACTTGGATGCCGCGGGTCCGTAAGCCAAAGGCAGCCATCAACCAAACTCGTGTCGAGTTCATATCAACATCCGTCAATGGGATCTCGTCTGCTTGACCATTGCCGTTAGGGTCTTCGTTTTTAAAACGTGTCAGAAGCTCTTGCAATTCGTCTGTGGTTTTTGGCAGTTCAGATACACCTAAATTATCGAGCCACGTGCCGTTGTACCACATCGGACCTTGCCACCAGATTGAGGTTGCATTCCGTGAGATCATCGGCAGAGAGTAGATGTGCCCATCCGGTGTTGTGATCGACTTCAAGATTGAGGGATCTTCTTGCGTCAGTGCATACAGGTTTGGCATGATTTCCGGCGTGATATACTCCTCTAAGGGAAGCAAGATCCCTTGTGAACCGTAATCGATCTCCATCGAAGCAGTCAATGCTTGCGAACCAGCACCATAAACGATATCCGGTAAATCTCCAGAAGCAAAGGCTAAGTTCAGTTTCGTACTAAAGTCAGCGGATGGCGGTGTCGTATAGGTCAGTTTGATGCCAGTTTTTTCCTGATAATCCTGTAATGTCGGCATGTCTTCCCATTCCGCCAACCCTACACCAGGTGCCATGATATTCAGTGTCAGTTCTTCACCTTCTTTGATGATCGGAAACTGACTGTCATGATTGATGGCCACTTCTTTCTTTTCCCCAGTACCTTCATCTGAAGAATTACCGCACGCACCTAAGACGAGCATACTGCACAAAGCAACACCTGCTATTCCTAAAAGTTTCTTTTTTACTCTCATTTTCTTCCTCCTTTAAGTTTTTTTATCCTTTAATTGAACCAACCATCATGCCCTTGACAAAATACTTTTGTAAGAACGGATAGACGATAATTACCGGTAATGAAGAAACGATCATGACGCCGTACTTGATGACTTGAGCAAGTTGTTGTTTGCTATATAGCATATTCGCCATTTCTGAAGTCACATTATTGACGGTATTTGATGACATATCTTGAAGAATCAATATTTCTCTTAAAATCATTTGTAACGGATACATTGATCGATCAGAAAGATAGATCAATGCGTTAAAAAAGCTGTTCCAATGTCCGACGCCATAGAATAAAGCCATTACCGCAATGATCGGCGTTGATAGTGGTAAAACGATCTGCATGAATAGCCGAAAATCAGAACAACCATCCACAATTGCTGCTTCTTCCATCTCCCGTGGAATCGTGGATTGAAAAAATGTTCGCGTGACAACAACATTGTAAACCGAGACGGCTCCTGGAATCACTAGTGCCCAGACAGTATTCAGCATGCCTAAGCTGCGAATCAACAAGTAGCTGGGAATCAAGCCACCGGACAAGAACATGGTGACCAACATAAAATTGGTGAAGGCGCGTCGCCCATAAAAATCCTCTCGTGATAAGGCGTAAGCGCAAGGTAAGGTCACTAAGAGATTGATCGATGTCCCTAAAACCGTATAATAAATCGTGTTCAAATAGCCACGCCAGATACTGCTATTGCCTAGTAGTGTTCGATAGCCTTCAAAGGTGATTCCTTTTGGCAAAAGCCACATTTCACCAGAGTTTACCAGATGCGGATTTGAGATTGAAGCACTGATGATATAAATCAGTGGATACAAAACGATCAGCAAAGAAATTGCTAAAAACACATAAACAAAGATCAAAAAGATTTTATCAGCACGGGTATCTTTTATTAAAGACGTTGTTTTCACTTTTGGTCCTCCCTTCTACAATAAACTAGAGTTGCTTAAACGTTTGGCGATATGATTGACTACGATCAACAAGACTGAATTGATCAATGAGTTAAATAAGCCGACTGCCGCAGCAAAACTGTACTGCGCATCTAACAGCCCTTGCTGGTAAACAAAGGTCGCAATCACATTCGAGGATTGCATATTCAAAGGATTCTGCATCAAGATGATTTTTTCAAACCCAACTGACATCAAGCTGCCGAAGCTCATGATCAATAAGATCACCATCGTGGGCATGATCGTTGGAATATTGATATACCAAACGCGTTGAAGACGAGAAGCACCATCGATCGTTGCCGCTTCGTGCAGTTGCGTATCAACTCCAGATAGGGCTGCCAGATAAATCACAGACCCCCATCCCGTTCCTTGCCAAACGCCCGACAGTACATAAATCGTTTTAAACCAGCGAGGATTGGTCATAAAGCTGATCCGCTCGAAACCCAAAAATTCTAATAGGTGATTGATGATCCCTGTTGAGGGAGATAAGAAAGCAATGACCATACCAACCATGACCACCACAGCAATAAAGTTTGGAGCATACGTGACTGTTTGGGTAATTTTTTTAAATGGGCCGTCTTTGATCTCATTCAAAGCCAATGCCAGGATGATCGGCAGCGGAAAACCGACAACCAATGAATAGATACTGATTCCTAAAGTATTTTTGATGAGTTCCCAAAAATAATAGGAATCGAAAAAACGTTGAAAATGTTTAAACCCAACCCAAGGACTGCCCATAATCCCTAATGAAGGCATATAATCCTTGAATGCAATAATGATTCCATACATCGGTCCATACGAGAAAATCAAAATAATCAAAAACGCTGGCAACACAAACAAGTACAATTGCCGATTTTTCTTGATCTTCATTTTTATATCTTGTTTCTTTGTTTTAGGTACTGAAACGGTTTGTCTGATTGGCGCTGTTTCCATTCTTCCTCCTCCTTGCTTGGTGTTAGCCTTATCATGAATTGTATTCGCTTTCAAATCAATGTGTATTTTTTTCCCTATGTGTCGAAACGCGAATCCCAACTGCCCCAACGTTCGGGTGACTGATATCCGACCATAAGAGATATGGCTCATCCGCATTTTTATAGACTGGTAACGGTTTTTTAGTGGCTAGATCAATTAGCTCGTCTTCTTCAGTTGCTCCGATCTCTGTTAAAGGAATCTGTTCGCAAGCGACTGCAGCGATACTGCGAAATGCAAAATGAGCCTTGCCGTCTTTTTGATAGGTCAAATACCATTCATTTTTCCAAGCTGTTGGTCTTGCCCGCGTTTCATAGATGCCTTCACCATATAGCGCCAACCAATGGCCGATTTCTTCTAAGCGTTGGGTCTCTTCGAATGTAAATTCGCCATCAGGTGTTGGTCCGACGCCTAAAATCAAATTCCCCCCTTTACTGACTACATCAATCAAGGTTTCCAGCAGTTCTTGGCTGCTCTTAAAAGTATCATTCGGCACATAGCCCCAATCATTTCCAATCGGGATATTGCTTTCCCAAACTTTTTTAGGAATTTCTGCTAATGCAGGAATTTTGCGTTCTGGTGTCACATAATTTTCATGACGGCCCCCCATCATCCGATCAACGATGATCAATTCCGGCTGTTTCTCACGCGCAATCTCAGCTAAACGATCCATTTGTAGGTCTTCTTTGCCTTGTCCGCACCAACCGGCATCTAACCAAAGAAAATCGACTTTTCCGTAATTGGAGGTAATCTCCGCAATCTGGCGATGCACAAACGACACATAGCGTGCCCAAATTTCTGGATGAAGATGGGTATCGTAACTGGCATGACGGCCTTTGACGGTATCATCATCCAACCAGTAAAAAGGAGAATACCAGTCAGCTTTAGAATAATAGGCTCCTGTGGCGATCCCTGCTTCTCGAAATGCCGTAAACACTTCTTGCAATATGTCGCGTTTAAAGGGACTTAATTTCCCGCCGATTTTAAACTCTGATTCCATTGTATTGAACATCGAAAACCCATCATGATGCTTTGTTGTGAATAAACAGTACTTAAACCCTGCATCCTTACAGATTTTTGCCCATTTGCGGGTATCCAGCTTCTTCGGTTCAAATTGATTGATCAACTGCCAATAATCCAAACGCAGTGCTTCGATGGTTTCTCGATAAGGGTGGTTTGCTCTAGCCCATTCATCTTTTTCAGATAATTGCCAAGACTCAACGATCCCCGCTTCGGCATACAGCCCATAATGGAAGATCACTCCGAATTTCAAGTCTTGAAACCATTCCAGACGTTGCTTGAGCATTTCTGTTTCTGGGACTAGTTCTTCTTGAACGTTCCCTTTGGCTTCTTCAATATCACCGCGAATCTTTGTCATTCATTTGCACTCCTTTCTTTGTTCTAAATGTAAGCGAAAAAAATGTCCTATAACAATATGTAAGTTTTTTCGCTATGTTAAAACGAACAACTTCGTCTATAAAAGGTGCAAGGAATAAAGCTTGATTTCGATGAACGTTTTTGGAGAAATGTAGCGTTTCAAATACATTTGCTGTGTTTTTCTTGTTTTCGATGTGTGATTTTTCCATTTACTCCCACTGGCTATATATCAATGATACGATTAGAACAACAAATAAAGCGGATACAACAAAACTTGTATCCGTAAGAAAGTGAGGGGCTTATGAAACAAACGAATGGTATTTATCATGTTTCCTATCAAGTCGGCGATTGGTTACTTCATTGCCTGAAGTTGCAGTTACTCTGGTTTTATTGGGTATTTCGATACGGGATATTTTTAGGTATTTTTCCTGCCACCGCTACGATTATCCAAGCTTTTTTCGATAGCTTCCAAAAAAAGGAACGACCAGCGTCTTTGAAGACTTGGTTCAAAACTATCGTGAAAAAAAATTTCCGTCGTGCCAATCAATTAGGCGCCATGCAAGCGGGTTTGTTGTTGTTCTTATGGTTGGAATTACGTATCTCTAGTACTTTTATCCAAAATAGCTTGATTCACTTTTTTTTGCTGCTGCTATTTATCAGTGCCCTTTTGATCAGCTTGTACCTTCTGCCGGTCTATTTGCGTTATGATTTGACGCTTCTTCACTATTTTAAACAAGCAATATTACTAATGGTTATCAGTGTTCCCCAAACAATTGCGATGATTTTGGGAATCTTAGTGATTACTATCATTTTGACTTTTTTGCCAATCTTATTAGTCATCGGCTTTGTTCCCTTTTTCCTATTCCCCAGTAGCTGGTTCTCTTTTCAAGCGATTCAGCGCTCGGAATCACTGATGAAAGAAGGACGCTCGTGATGAAGGACATTTTTATCCAAAGTAATGAAAACCTCGATGATTTTTTTAGTCACGCACTGCAAGAACTAGAATTGAGGGAAACGCCGAATGGCCATCCCTTGCGCTTGATTCATCGACCCGGTTCCCTGAAAATTTGCCACGGCCCACTAGAAACGATCATTTACTATCAAGAAAAAGCGCATTTGTTTCGGGCATTAACTTTATGGGTGCATGAAGATCGCCCAGTCTATGTCTTAGAAGAACAGCCGCATTTTGAAGCAATTGGACCAATGATCGATCTGTCCCGCAATGCGGTGATGACCGTCAAAAAGCTGGAACGGTTCATTTTATTAACAAGTAAGATGGGCCTCAACCGCCTCATGCTCTATATGGAAGATACTTATGAAATTCCTGAGTACCCTTATTTCGGACATTTGCGCGGTCGTTATACCCAAGTAGAATTAAAGGCTCTAGATACCTATGCCCAAGCCGTAGGAGTAACTTTGATTCCAGCGATTCAAACATTGGCACATTTGACGAATCCTTTAAAGTGGCAGTTCGCTGGAAATATTCGGGACACAGAAGATATTCTACTGGTGGGAGAAGAAGAAACGTATACTTTTTTGGAAGCAGCGATCCGTTCGATCCGTTCGTGTTTTGCAACTGATCAACTGCACATCGGTATGGATGAAGCACACCAATTGGGGAAAGGAAAGTATTTAGAAATACACGGGTTACAAGACCGGTTCACGATTATGGCCGCACACCTAAAGCAGGTAGCTGCGCTTTGTCAAAACATAGGTTTTGAGCCGATGATGTGGAGCGATATGTTTTTTAGAATCGGTGCGCCTACGGGTGATTACTACGATTCAGACGTGTGTTTTCCGACAGAATTATTTGCTGACCTTCCTGCGGTCAAAATGGTTTACTGGGATTATTATCATCATGATCATGCCTCTTATCAGCGAATGTTTGCGAAACACCGGGAATTAAAACAGCCGATCGTCTTTGCTGGAGGTATCTGGACGTGGAACGGTTTAGCGCCGAACTACGGCAAAAGTTTCGCCACTATGCGTCACGCCTTGCAAGCCGCCAAAGAAAACGATGTCCAAGAAGTCTATGCCACACTTTGGGGCGACGACGGAGCTGAAACACCAGTGATTGCTGCGCTACTAGGTTTGCAATATTTCAGTGAAGCGCAGTTTGGAAACGACCTTTCGTTAGAGAATTTAACTAAAAAATTTCAGCTTTTTCACCAGTCAATAGCCAACGACTTTTTACTGCTTGATCGCTTTGATCAAACTGCAGGTGTGCAAAAAAACAATCCTCACGGAGAAAACCCCAGCAAGCTGTTGCTCTACCAAGACTTGCTGTATGGCTTGTATCAAGAAAATTTAACTGATCTTTCTTTAGCATCCTACTATCAAACATTGGCTCAAGAGTTGGCTGCTGTGAAAGCAACACGGGACACACAAACGATGTTTGCTTTTTATCAGCAGCTGGCTGATGTTTTGGCACAAAAAGCCTGTATTACCAACCAGATCACCAGTGCCTATAAAAGCAAGGATCGCACCGGACTGCACCAAGCAGTAGATGCGCTCAGTGTCTATAAATCCGCCTTGCAATCCCTTTATGAAGCCCATCGTCAAGTCTGGTTTGACTGGAATCGACCTTTCGGTTTTGAAATTATCGATCTGCGATACGGCGCCTTGCTGATGCGCTGCGATACGACACTCTGGCGGCTTACTGCCTTCTTGGACGGGGAGCTCGATACGTTGGAAGAATTGACTCAACCGTCCTTACCAATGGTGACCCCTTTCAGCGGCAGTACTTCTGTGGGTCGCAATTTATTTCATGGAATCTATAGTGCGGGGAAAATTTCTGATGTTTAAAAGAAGGAGTGAGAACTTATGAAAACATCCTTGCTGCGCCGAACCGTCATCGTGAGTCTGCTGACTATTGTTAGCCTATTCTTTCTCTATTTTCTAACAACCGGTTCTTCTGCTCCAGTTCATGCCCAACCTTCAGAAAAACTGGAGATGACAGGCAATATTACAAATCAAGCAGCGGCGGAGGCGTGTTTGGCAGTGCTGAAAGAAAATTTACAAGCAGCCTCTGACCAAGACGCGACAGCCTATGCCGCAACGCTAGTGGCAGCGGCACGAGCAGAGACGACCCAAGAATTAGCTGATTTTTTTGCAGAAGAACAGCTGCAGCACACGCTGCTTTCTTTTGAAGTCGTTAAACAAGAGACAGGATCCATGCTGGTCGCGGCGCAACAGAAAACGATCAGCCCAAAAGATTCTTCCTACCGTGATCACATCACAGAGGCTTACCATACCTTTGTCAAGGAAGCAGATGGCTGGAAAATTCAAGAAACAGTCATGACGAATACAGAATTTCTTTAAGTGATTGAAAAAGGAGTTATTTTTAATGAGAACGTATAAAAATTGGCCTGCCGACTACCCTGACCCAAACTGGTTCCTCCATGATCGGTTTGGCTTATTCATCCATTTCGGCCTATTCAGTATTGGCGCTCGACACGAATGGTTTATGACGACAGAAAAAATTGAACCCACCACCTATCGCGAGAACTATTTTTCTCAGTTTGATCCTGATCTTTTCAATGCAGAGGAATGGGCTCAAACCGCAAAGAAGGCCGGTTTTCAATACATGGTCTTCACGACGAAACATCATGAAGGCTTTGCCCTTTGGGATACCGCTCTCAGCGAATACAAAGTGACCAATACCCCCTTCAAGCGAGACCTCTTAGCAGAACTGCTGCCGGCATTTCGCAAGGTCGGCATTAAGATTGGGCTGTATCATTCGCTGATCGATTGGTATCATCCAGATTTCACGCTCGACGGCCTGCATCCGCAACGAGAGACTATTCAAGCCCGTCAGACGAATAGCCAGCGTGACATGCGCCGCTATCAAGATTTTTTAGCTGGTCAAGTCACTGAACTATTGACTAACTATGGAACCATCGATTATATGTGGTTTGATTTTCCATATAGTCATCGAGATTGGGGATGGTCTAAAGGCAAAGGTGCCGCCGATTGGGATAGTAAGCGGATCGAACAAATTTGTCGAAACCTGCAGCCGAACATGCTGCTGAATGACCGTCTGGATTTGGGCCGAGGGATTACCACCCCTGAGCAATTCCAACCAGACAAACCATTAGAAGCGGATGGATTGCCTTTGATATGGGAAGCGTGCCAAACGATGTACGAAACGTGGGGCTATGATCGTGATGCTCAGCACTGGAAATCCAGTGAAATGATGACCAAAATGCTGATTGACACAGTGGCAAAAGATGGGAACTTTCTTTTAAATATCGGCCCAAATGCTCGTGGAGAAATCAGCTTTCCAACTCGCAGCCATTTAGAAGCCATCGGTTCATGGATGCATTATCATCAACAAGCGATTATCGGCTGTGGTGCCAGCTCTTTTCAACCGCCTATTGACAGTCGTTACACCCAAAACGGGAATAAACTTTACTTGCACCTCTTTTCTTATCCATACAAATCCTTGCATCTTCCAGGGCTTGCAGGACGCGTAAAGCATATCCGTTTCTTACATGATGGCTCCGAATTGTTTTATCGAGGATTTGATCCCGAGGAAGTGCTCACTTCAACGGAAGCCATCATCAACAAAGAGGACCTTGTTCTCAGCTTACCCGTCTGCCCACCAGATGTGTTGGTACCAGTGGTCGAGATCACTTTAAGAGAAATGTAAGCACCCGTTGCACTGCCCTAAATGAAGAATCTATTTATACAAAGACGTTGCCCTTACTTCCTTTACAAAAAAAGGCTCTATAATTTATGGGACTGATGAATCAGAATTGATTC
>NZ_JAUKPK010000024.1:0-67341 GCF_030499455.1 Enterococcus sp. B2E4 | reverse complement strand
GCCTGTTTCTGCATCAAATTCGACTTCATAAACTAAGCCTAGATTCACTATATCAATCCCCAACTCAGGGTCAATCACGGTTTCCAAGGCAGCCAAGACACGCTCTTTGATTGCTTCTGCTTCTACTTCAGTATATGCCACGGTTGAAGACCTCCTTTAATTCTTGTTTCAAATAATACCTTCTTTTGCAAGATTTGTAAATGGACGATCCTTGATTATGGCCGGCTTTTCTTGTGTATTTTCAGTTCTGGGAAGACCCCTGTCGTTTTAAAGGTCCGTTGTTCATCATCTGTCGCAAAACGGCCTGTAATCGATTGGGTCGGCACAAAATTAATAAACGCATTGCCGTCAGCTTCTAAAACGGCTTGTTCTAAATCGTAGATCTCGTAGCGGGTCACGACCATCATGATCATATTACCAGGTACGCCTGAATACCCTCCGACTGAGGGGAACAAAGTCATGCCGCGAAACACATGCTTAGAAATATTTTTCCCAACAGCTTCCGCATTGGTCGTAATAATCATTGCCGTTACCTTTTGATGACTTGTGTGCAGCATGTCCACAACGTAGCTCATTGCGAAAATCGAAATGATCGTGTACAACGCACTTTCCCAAGAAAAGACGAAACCTGAGACCATGACAATGATGCCGTTTAAAATAAACATATATTTACCGACCGTTTTTCCAGTCGTTTTTGATAATATCAACGAAAGGATGTCCATTCCGCCGGTGGTAAAACCCATTTTCAGTGAAAACGCAACGCCGACGCCCAACAGTACGCCACCTAGCAAAGCGTTAACCAAAATATTGTCAGTGATCGCTCCTTGCGGAAGGATCATCGTTAAGACGGAAACGACAACGACATTGATAAAGCTCAATAGTGTCGATGATTTCCCGAGTTTGATGAACCCGAGAACAAAGATAGGCAAGTTTAAGAGGAAAATAAACAGCCCTGTACTAAGGTGAACGCCAAAATGTTCCAAGGCAAGTGCCACGATCAATTGGGCGACCCCGTTCATCCCAGCAGAAAGAACGTTTGCGGGAATCAAAAAGAAATTTAAAGCAATGGCTGCAGTGATACCTGACAGCAAAATAACCCCTATTTTTTTCAATCGTTCTGATTGTTCGTGCTTCGTTAATAACTTACTCACAATGATCTAGCTCCTTCACTAAAAATCTCCTTCCAAAGAATAGCAGTTTGTGTGAAAAAATGAAACAATTATTTGCAAAAATTTACTTTTCATTCCCGCATCGTTCGCCTCCATGTTAAAATCATAGGTAAGAGATGAGAGGAGTGATTGATTTTGGCAAAAGAAGCAAGTTTTGATGTCGTATCTGAGATCAACACAGAAGAAGTGAAAAACGCCATTCAACAGGCGGAAAAAGAATTGAAAAACCGATTTGATTTTAAAGGCTCCACGGTAGAAATCAAGATGACTGAGGGCAAACTGACGATCGTTGGAGATGACGAATTTAAGTTGGAGCAAATCAAAGATGTGCTCTTTGCGAAGCTGATCAAACGGAATGTACCAACGAAAAATATTCAATTTGGCGAAACGGAGCATGCCTTGGGGGCAAAAGCTCGTCAAACGGCAGAATTGATCAATGGCATCGATAAAGAAAACGCCAAAAAAATAACGACAGCGATCAAAAACGCCAAGCTAAAAGTTAAAACCCAAATTCAAGACAATCAAATTCGGGTAACAGGCAAAAGTCGTGACGATCTGCAAGAGGTGATCCAATTGTTGCGTAAACTGCCCCTGACGATCGATTTACAATTTACAAATTATCGCTAATCAAAAAAACTAGAACAGAGTCTAACGTGATGGTTAGGCAAAATCAGCTTTATCTACTGATTTTGCGCAACCGCTCTTGAAAGCTCTGCTTCTAGTTTTTTTCTTGCCAAAAATGAGTCAATGCCTTTGATAACTCTTGCGGCCGACGAATCTGCAAGGCATGCTGCCAATGCAGTGGGAAAAGTTCTTGGTAACGCGGTGTCCGAAAGCGCTGATCCAGCAATAACACCACGCCACGATCGCTGACATCCCGAATCACTCGACCGGCTGCTTGCAGGACTTTATTCATCCCTGGCAGCTGATAGGCATACGCAAAGCCAGCTGCCTTTTTCTCATCGTAATATTCCCGAATCAATTCTTGCTCGTGATTGATTTGCGGCAGTCCGACTCCTACCACTGCTGCACCGATCAAGCGATCGCCTTTTAGGTCGATCCCTTCAGAAAAAATTCCTCCAAGGACACAAAATGCCACCAATGTTTTTGGTTGACTCTTTGGTTCGTCTTGACTTTTATCCAGCAAGGATGATTGTTGCGAGTCAAAAGATTGAAACTGCGCAAGAAACGCCTCGCGCTCTGCTTCGTTCATAGCAGTCCCCTGAATCAAGACCTCGACCTCTGGCGCCTGTTGAGAAAATGCTGCCGCCACATCATCCAAGTAACGATAAGATGGGAAAAAGACCATATAGTTTCCCGCTTTCGCTGCCGTCATTTGCTGGATCGCATCAACGATCGCAGGAATGCTGGCTTCACGTTGGCGATATGTCGTTTGGATATAGTCCGCAATAAAAATCCCCTGATTTTTCGGATCAAAAGGACTTGGCAAGCGATAGCGCAAAGCTTCATCGCCGCCACCTAATACTTCTTGATAATACGACAAAGGGGTAAAGCTCGCAGAAAACAACAGGCTGGCCTTGCCCTTATCTAACACGGATTCCAAAAACGGCGCTGGTTCGATGCAAAATTGCCGTAGTTTGATATCATAGCGGTCGATCTCCACCGTCGTTTCGTAGTGATCATCATAAAATTCACTGATCTTCAAATAATGGTTAGCTTCAAAATACACTTGCAGCACTTCTTCTTGCAATTCATGCTCAGGATTTGCCGGCAACCATTCCTTCATCAATTCAGCTAATTTGTATAGCTGATTGACCATTGTTTCATGGGGAGCTGCTTGATGGTGGTATGACCATCCTTCCTCTTTTGCTAATTGGGCTAAAGCCGCAAATTCTTTATCAACTCTGTTTAGTGCGCGTTTTAATTTCTGTTGATCCTTCGGCAGCTTCTTCTTTAATTCCTTAAATGGCTGTCGTAAGATCGTTGCGGAATACATTTCTTTCGAACGATTAACTAAGTTATGGGCTTCATCCACTAAAAAGAAATACTCTTCGTCTGGCTCTTCAAAAAATCTCCGTAAATAAACGGTTGGATCAAACAAATAATTATAATCACCAATAATGACATCGCAAAAGACACTGACATCCAGTGAAAGCTCAAAGGGACAAACCGTATGCTTCATTCCATAAGTCTCGATCACTTCTCGGGTTATTTGGTTTTCGTGATGCAACAGATCCCACAAAGCTTCGTTGATTCGATTGTAATAACCTTGTGCATAAGGACAATGCTCTGGCGTACAATTTCGTTCATCCAGAAAGCAAATTTTATCTTTGGCAGTGATCGTGACACTCTTGGTTTCACTACCGTTGTCTGCTAACTTGCTCAACGCATCTTCAGCCACTTGTCTGGTGATCGTCTTCGCCGTCAGATAAAAGACCCGATCTGCCCCTTCTTCCCCGAGAACTTTTAATGCGGGAAACAGCGTTGACATGGTTTTTCCAGTTCCCGTTGGCGCTTCCGCAAAAAGTCGCTTGCCATTTTTTAGTGTTTTATACGCCGCTGCTGCTAACTCTCGCTGCCCTTTGCGAAAGGTTTCAAAGGGAAAAGACAGCAGCTGCAAAGACGTATTGCGGACACGGCGCCAATTCTCTTGAAAAACTAACCATTTATGATATTCCTGAAGTAATTCTTCATAAAAAACAGCTAATTCTGAGAACTGAAATGTTCTTCTCGTACGGGTGGTCAGCTTTTCAGTGGTTTGATAATAAGTCAATTGTACGGCGATCCGATCGATGGGTCTCCTCGGATCATTTTCTCCATCAGCAGTAGCTTCTGCTTCTGCTTCTGGTTTCTCTTGTTTTTCACTGTCATTAAGCGCTGCTTGTTCATTTTCTTGTAGTAAAAACAAATAAGCATAAACCATTCCCTGGGCAAAAAACAAATCGATTTGATCTTCAGGGATATCTTCGAAAGCTGGTTCTGAAGTTTTGATCTCATCGATCACCCAAGAATTAACAGCTGCATCAAAAAAGAGACCATCGGCACGTCCTTCGACAGTGATCGAATCTTTCTCAATTTGGCTTTCTCGTTTGAAAAAGACTTCTTTTTGATACGCATCCCCAGCCTCTTTTTGTAGTTGGCGATGGATACGGGCGCCTTCTTGTGCGGTATGATTACTGACTTTGCGGCTATCAATATCGCCTCTGCGCAAAATAAATTCTACGATTTTTCTAACCGCAACTTTTCCTTTATACACGTGTTCACCTTCTCGTTTGCCATTATAGCGGATAGATCACTTTTGGAAAAGCGAACAGAAACAGCTTTTCATCCTCTGCGGAGAGTATCCTATCCAAACAGGTTTGATCTCTAAAAAAATCACTTGCGGCAAAATGCCTTCTCATCAGGTAATCAACGCCATTTCCACTTCCAGAGAATGGGTTTGATGAAAGGTCACCAAAAAAACCTACTCTACTCACCTAAGCAAGTAAAGCAGGAATATGTTTTTAAGAAAATTTATTGATCGACCTGAATGTCATAGCTAACGCCATTTTGATCATAGGCCTTCTGATTATTGGGATCTAAGGTGAACTCAAAGGTTCGCCCATCTGCCATGATCGTCAAACGTTTTCCTTCGACGATGTATGAGGCATCTTGATAGGTGATCTCATAAATTTGATAAGGATCGTTGGACAACTGTGCCTCTGAATGGGAAAAATGGCGCTGAAAATCACTTTCGATTTGTCCTTTATACAAGGCAACATCACTAGAGCTGGCTGAACTATCTTCTAAGTCTGCCATCGGCAAATACTGCTTAACGATCGTCAACTCATTCTCATGGAAATCATAAACCCCTTGGCTTTGCGGAAAGATGACACTCTCATCTTGGATCAACATCAAATCAAGGTCGCCATTTTCAACCGCTTTTGAGGCGGAAGTAACGGTTTCAGAAACTTCTTTCGAATCATCGATGGATAGCTCTTCCTCACCACAGCTCGCTAAAAGAAGCACAGCAAAGCATACAGTGAAAAAGAATTGGAGCGATTTTTTCATAAAAAACACCTTCTTACAAAAAGTTGATGTATACCAATCAAAACGAACACAAGGTCCTGAACACTTACTTTCCCCGAACTTAGTCACGACGAAGGTTTCTGCTGCAGGAAAAAATTAGACCAGTTTCAAACGAAACACGCGCTTTCTTATTTTAATTAGTATAACAGCAGTTTTTTGCTAATGCGGTTTCTTAGAAAAATTTTCGAATTCCCACAATAATTCTGAGCTTTTCTCTCATCAAACTATTGGTTAGCCTTATCACCTGCCTGCCATAGGGTGGTCACAGCATCTTCACGAAATAAAGCCTATCCGTGCCAAGTACAGGTGTGTCAGAAAGCACAGCAAATTGTTCGAAGCCGACTGCTTGATAGAACTGTGGCGCTTGGTAGTCTTGGGTGGTAACTGTCACGGAACGACACCCCGCTTTTTTACCGTGATCGAAAAGTGCTTCCATCAATTGTTTCCCCACCCCTTGATTCTGATGGTTTGGATCAACTGCAAACAATTGAATATGAATCGCATTACCTGTCCGTTTCCCAATCAACCCACCAAGTTGATCGTGATTGTCAAAAAATGCAAATGAAAGCTGCTCTTGATCGGAAAAGGCACTCACTGCCTCTGCTTTTTTCGTTGAATAATTGAGCCATTGACAGATCGCCTGACGATTGTCTTCTGTGTTAATCGTTTCTATCATTAATTTTTCACTCCTAAAAACCTTTCTTTGTTTCCTCTTATACTTTAAGCTATACTTATAGTCAGACACAAGTATTTGTGATCCTAGGAGGTTTTAGCATGAAAATCATTGGTTTAGTGACAGGACCCGTTCAAGAAAATTGTTACCTTATTTGGAAAGAAGATTTTTTGTTGATTATTGATCCTGGAGCAGAAGCAGCGAGATTGATCGCTGAGATCGAAAAAACAGGCGCAAAACCAGCAGCGATTTTATTGACCCACACTCATTATGACCATATCGGCGCAGTTGACCATTTGCGGGATTATTATCAGATCCCCGTTTACGTTAGTCCACTTGAGCAAGAATGGCTAAGTGATCCTATGAAAAACCTTTCTGGTCGTCATCCTGAATTAGGAACCATCACCGCACGTCCAGCAGAATTCGAGCTAGAATTGAAAGAGTACGAGATAGCTGGCATGTCCTTTAAGGTTGTTGCAACCCCAGGTCATTCCATCGGCAGCGTCAGTTTTATTTTTGACAAGTTTGTCGTTTCTGGAGACGCCTTATTTAAAGGCAGCATCGGTCGGACCGATCTACCAACTGGCAACCTTGAGCAATTGCTGACCAGCATCCAAACGCAACTTTTTGTTTTACCGAATCAGATGGCCGTTTATCCTGGCCACGGGGAACCAACAACGATCGAGATTGAGAAACGGACCAATCCGTTTTTTAACGCATAAACGAATGACGAACCAAAGGAGGAATTACTACTTATGGCAAAAACGGAATTGTATGTCGTGCGTCACGGGAAAACCATGTTCAACACATTGCAGCGTGTGCAAGGTTGGTGCGACACCCCATTGACTCGTACTGGTGAACAAGGCATCCATTATTTAGGACTCGGGTTACGAGATGTGGATTTTGTGGAAGCAGTATCCAGTGACAGCGGCCGCGCGATCGAAACGATGCGTCTGATACTGGGTGAACATGTCAGAGGACCAGAGATCCCTTATCATATCGACAAACGGATTCGTGAATGGTGCTTTGGCTCACTTGAAGGTGCCTATGATGCAGAAATGTGGGGTGTTCTGCCACGGATTCTTGACTTTCCTGATTACGATGATATGATTGCCAATCATGTCTCGTTTGAGGCGATCGCCAATGCGATCTATCACGCAGATACAGCCAATTGGGCGGAAACCTTTGATGTGCTGACCGAACGTGTCAAAACAGGGTTTGAAGATATCGCCTACCGCGTTGAGAAAAAAGGCGGCGGCAATGCGCTAGTTGTGTCTCACGGCTTAACGATCGCTTTTCTTTTGCATCTGATCAATGATGAGAACAATGTTCGCATGGATATTGAAAATGGCTCGGTCACTCGACTGATCTACGAAGATGGCAGCTTTACGATTGCTGAAGTGGGCAATACCGATTACATCAAAAAAGGCTTAGCACTCTCTCAAGAACTTTTATCCTAAGAGAAACCTTTGGCAGTTGATCAATTTCTTTAAGAAAGGAGCAGTTTTTGTTTTAAAAACTGCCCCCTTTTTTTAGGAAAAAGATTGGTATTCGAATCAGGAAACGGTATACTAAGAGTTGTATTTTGTCATAGAAAGGACTGAACCAATGTTTTTTACAAATTTCATAAAAGCGATTTTATTTGGGATCATTGAAGGGATCACGGAATGGCTGCCAATCAGCAGCACGGGTCACTTGATTCTAGCCGACGAATTTATCGGATTGAATGTAACTCCCGAGTTTATGACGATGTTCAATGTTGTCATACAACTGGGTGCGATTTTAGCAGTCGTCTACTTATATTTCCATAAACTAAACCCTTTTTCACCGCAGAAAAATGAGTTAGAGAAAAAAGATACATGGACGTTATGGTTTAAAGTCGTCGTGGCGGTCTTGCCATCGGTTATTATCGGATTACCGTTAGATGATTGGTTAGATGCGCACTTCTACAACTTTTTCTCCGTTTCGATCGTCTTGATCGTTTATGGGATCGGCTTTATCGTGGTAGAAAAACGCAATAAAAATAAAGCACCAAAATGTACCGATTTGAACAAGTTCACCTACAAAGCGGCATTGATCGTAGGAATGTTCCAAGTATTGGCATTGATCCCAGGAACTTCTCGTTCTGGTGCTACTATCTTAGGTGCTATCATGATCGGCGCTTCTCGTTATGTTGCTGCTGAATTTTCATTTTTCTTAGGTATTCCCACCATGTTTGGTGCCAGTGCCTTGAAAATCTTCAAGTTTTTGAAAGATGGCAATGCCTTTGATTTCCAAGGAACCGTCATCTTATTGACAGGAACCATCGTGTCATTCATCGTTTCGATCATCGCGATCCGTTTCTTGATGAACTACATCAAACGGAATGATTTTACCGTATTTGGATGGTATCGCATCGTTTTAGGAATCATTTTGATCGGCTATTGGCTGATCCAATTATAAGAAAAAAGAGCAACTCTTGGGCAGGTAACTGCCGCAATAGTTGCTCTTTTTTTTCGTTTGAATGCTCTCTAGTTCCTCACGTGTTTTTGATCACCATACGATCGATAATATCAACCGCACTTTCGGTGTCGTTGATAATCGATTCAAAGCGATCATAAATATCTTTCCATTTAATGATTTCCAGCACTTCTTTTTCATCCGTAAACAACGCTTTTTTCATTTTTGAATACAAAAGATCTGCTTCTGATTCAATCGTATTTACATCGTTGATCATTTGACGCAATGTTTTTGAATTTTTGAACTTCGGAAACTCTTTTAATGCTGTTTCGACCCCCTGTGTCGCTTGAACGATCATTTCAGCAAATAAGTTCGTCTCAGGGCGAATCTTCGTAATGACCAAATTCTCAAATAAATAAGTCAGTCCCATAATGCCATCCAAAATATCATCTAAGCGCTCAGAGATGACCAGGATGTCTTCGCGATCGATCGGTGTGATAAATGAGTCGTACAACTCATTCGTTAACTCAGCGATCACCTGATCGCCTTCCTTTTCTAATCCATGAATCTCAGCTGCCGCTTCACTTAACGCTGTTTCAGAGTAATCATTGATCAACAGCGAAAAACGTTTCGCAGCTAGATGCCCATTTGTTGCCAACTGCTCCATTGCCGCAAAATAATCAAATCCTTTTTTTCGTGCCATTACTTTCTCTCCTCACAAAATTAGCAATAAAATTTTCACCATTAGAAACGCAATCAACCCGCAACCAGGGAACGTTAAAATCCAAGCATAGATCATTTCTTTAACGATGCGCCAATCAACGCTAGAAAAACGTCGAGAAGCCCCTACCCCCATGATGGCAGTCGTTTTTGTATGGGTCGTTGAAACTGGGATACCAAATACGGAAGACAAGAACAAACAGATCGCAGCGGTAACATCTGCAGAAAAGCCCTGGTATTTTTCCAGTTTTACCATATCCATCCCTACTGATTTGATGATTTTCATCCCACCGACAGAAGTACCGATCCCCATGGTCAAGGAACAGAGAACCATCACCCAGAGTGGGATCGAAAAGCCATTGCCGGTCTTTTCAGCAAGATTGTTGTAGAAAAGCCCTAACATGAAGACACCCATAAATTTTTGGCCATCTTGTGCACCATGTAAGAACGCATTGGCACCAGCCGCAATGGCTTGACCAACTGTAAAAATTTTGTTGGCTTTTCGCCGTTGGGTATCGCGAAAGAGCCATACGATCAGTTTCGTGATCAGAAAGCCGCCAATGAAGCCCATCAACGTAGAAACGACAAGACCGATCAAAACTTTCAGCCACTCCTCGCCATTGACTGCATGTAACCCACCAAGGGCCATGGCTGCACCAGTCAGTCCTGCGATCAACGCGTGAGATTCACTAGTTGGGATCCCAAAATACCAAGCTGCGACCGTCCAAACAACAATTGAAAACAAGGCAGCGGCTAATGCGATCTGTGAGACCCGAAAACTCCCGCCTGAATCAAAAGTCACAATGTTGCTGATGGTTTCTGCAACTTGCGCATTAAAATACGTCATCACTAGCACACCTAAGAAATTCATGACGACTGCCATGCCAATGGCGATATTCGGGCGTAAGACTCTCGTGGAGACAGCGGTTGCAATAGCATTCGGCGCATCCGTCCAGCCGTTGACGAAAATCACCCCTAATGACAACACAATCGTTAGAAACAAAGCGATATTCACATAGATTCCCCCATTTAAAAATTCCGAAGTAATCATAGCATAGAAAGCTGTTTCTGTGTAAACTTTTCATAACTATTCAGTAAAAAATGTGTAAAGAAGCATTTTTAAAATCCATAAAGCAAAAAATAGCACGGCCCAAAAACAAATTTTTGTGTTAAGTAAAATTTCTTTACAACTTTTATTGCAATCACTCTTGGCATTAGGTATAATGACTAGTGTTGATTTATACGTTTTCTAAACGTAATTGAACTTTTTTTTCGGAGGTGAAATACATGCCAAACATTGAATCTGCAATCAAACGTGTTCGCACAAGCGAAGCGGCTAATGCTAAGAATTCATCTCAAGTAAGCACAATGCGTACAGCAATCAAAAAATTTGATCAAGCTGTTGAAGCTGGTGCTGATAACGTAGATGCGTTATATAAAGATGCTGTTAAAGCAATCGATATGGCTGAGACTAAAGGATTGATCCACAAGAACAAAGCTAGTCGCGACAAATCTCGTTTAAGTAAAAAAATTGCAAAATAAGCAAATTAAGAAAGGCGCAGCAATCATCGATTGCTGCGCCTTTCTTTTTGACTTACTGTTTGCCATGTTTTAAAACAAATAGCTGGAACAAATACTCTTTGTCCATCTGACCACTTTTCACTAAGTAATCATTTTCGATCAATTCACTATATAGTGCCGCTAATTGCTTTTCTCCAAACCCCCGAGCTTGCTGCATCGCTAACTTCACTCGGTACGGATGAATCCCCAACGTTTCTGCGATATTGGCTTGCTGGTAGCCAATTTTCATCAAAATCGCCGCCTGTAACAGCAGACGGACTTGGCTGATCAAGATAGCATTGATCTTGATCGTCTCTTCCCCTTGCAATAATAGATCGTCATATAAGCGCAACGCATCCGATACGTTCCCCTTTAAGACATCGCTGGTTAATTCAAAGACATTGTGTTCCAACGTCTTAGGGATCAACTGCAAGACGATCTCTTTCGTAATTTTATTGCCATTTCCTGCATACAGCCGTAGTTTCTGTAACTCCTGCATCGCTTTTGATAGGTGCAGATCCGTTAACCGTAAAAACAAATCAAACGCCTCTCGGCTCATTTCGATGCCATCATTGGCCAACGACTGTTGGAGATACTGACGCACGTCGGCTTCTTTCATAGGTGCGACATCAATCACAACTGCGGCTTTCTTCAACTGCTTAGTAATTTTTTTCCGTTCATCTAATTTATCGACATCTGCAAAAATCACCATTACCGATGATTCCAATGGGTCTTTGATATAATTCAAAAAATCATCTAGGTCATGCTCAGGTGCATTGCTCTTTTTTTCAGCCGTTAAGAAAAATGGCCGCTCAACGAACAGTAATCGCTGATCGCCAAAAAAAGGCAACGATTGGGCTTCTTGGATCACCATATCAAGGGGATCTTTCTCCATGTCAAAGGAAGCAAAATTCAGATCATCTTTCCCAACGGAAAAACGCTCCAAAAAGGCCGTGCGAACTTGCTCTTGTAAAAACATTTCACTGCCGATGACCAGATAAATCGATTGCAACTCCTTGGTTCGAATTGCTTGCAACGCTTTTTGTAATTCCATCGTTCCCCCCGCTTTCATTCTTATCCTACCATTAGTCAATCGGATAGTCTAGCAGCGTTTTTATCAAAAATGATTGTTGTTTTTCAGACCAAATAAATTGGATCATGCCCTGCTGATCGGTTCGCAAAACGGTCTGATTTGCCAACGTTTCAAGCACCTCTTCATGAGGATGCCCGTACCGATTGTTCCGTCCACTTGAAACGATCCCGAATTGGGGATCGATTGCCGCAACAAACTCAGGTGCCGACGAGGTTCGACTGCCATGATG
This sequence comes from Enterococcus sp. B2E4, assembly GCF_030499455.1. Lineage (NCBI taxonomy): Bacteria > Bacillati > Bacillota > Bacilli > Lactobacillales > Enterococcaceae > Enterococcus > Enterococcus sp. B2E4. The sequence continues at coordinate 55,429 of NZ_JAUKPK010000024.1, read as the reverse complement.
CCCTAGTTTCAAAACATCAACTTTTAAATTCGGATAATCATGAATCAACTTTTTTTCCCCTGCTTGTTCGAGATCGCCAGTAAACAAAAATGTTTTATCCCCTACCTTGGTTTTAATCACCATCGAATCTTCGTTTTGTCCTGCACCTGATTCTGGTGCCAATACTTGCAACTGAAGGAAATCACCCACCACTTGGCCAACCGTCGTCCAAACAACGCTTGTCTGCTTAGGCAGTTCGTTTAAAAGCTTGGCGATGCGGTGATCTTGTTCACTTCCTGGTACAAGATATAACGTTTCAACAGGAATCGCCTTCATCAATGCTAGCGCATCTCCCATATGGTCCGTGTCCCCGTGAGTTAGAAACAAACCAGTAATCTTCCTGACTCCCTCCCCTTTCAAAAAAGGAATCAATGTAGATTCAGCGGCAGCTTGTCGTTTGCGCTCTTGCCAGTTTTCATTCGGAAAAGACAGAGAACCTCCAGTATCGATCACATAAACTTCGCGATTTTTTTCTGCCTGTAAAACGATACTATCGCCTTGACCAACGTCGACATAACTAATGGTGGGTAAAACTCGATTCTGTTGAAAGACGATTGGTACAACAAGCGAAAAACAGATCACCAGCAGCCACCGTTTCTTTTGGTAACAGAGCAGGCCAAGCAAACAACAACTAGCTGCCAATCCTGCAGGAAGGGCACCCACCGTTATCGATACGTCTCCTACAGCGCCCACGACAACTTCCATAAGTGATAAAAGCCCTTCAAAAAGGGCAATCGGCCCACTGATGGTTGGGAAAAGCGTCCCAGCAATGAACATTAAGAAACAGGCTGGCAGCAAAACCAATTGAAAAAACGGTAAAAAGACAAACGTCAAAAAGCCCCCAAATAATGGAAATTCATAAAAGAGCGAGACAATGACAGGGGCAGCCAGCACCGTGAGGAACTGACTGCGCCAAAACCACGTCAATTTGATCGGTCGCTGCATCACTATCAGGAAGGTCATCAAAAGACTTAGTTGCCCCGATGTTTGAAGCAATACTTTGGGATCAACGAATAAAAGAGCCGTTAAGACGATCCCATAATGATCACTTGCCGATAGCCGTTGTTGATAAAGAGTGGTCACTTGAGTAACCGACAATGCCAAGACAGCACGCCAGACACTAATGCCGCCGCCACAAATCCCAATTACGACCAAGAAAAAGACCCCCATTGGCAACAGCATTTCTTTTTGCGTAAACCCCAATCGGCAGAAGCATCCGCGAAACCACTTGAAAAATAAGACGACATGCATTCCTGAGATCGTAAAGAAATGCAATAAGCCACTAGCACGATACATTTGACGTACTTCTTGAAAGTCATGGTCTTTAAAACCAAAGAGCAACGCATTGATATAGGCTGCTGAGCGTTCAGGAAAGATTCGTTGCACAGAAGAAATAACCTCTGCTCGAACTTTTGCAAGCGAAAAGCCTGAGTCTGCTGCTTCCATTCCTACCATTTGCTCGATATGGACTGTGCCAGTAATTGATCGACTGGCTAGATAGGCAGAATAGTCAAACCCGTGGCGGTTTCGTGGTTTTTCAGGAAGAGAAAAAAATCCTTTCACCAGCAGCTTTCTTCCCCAATCGGATCGATCCTGCCATTGCTGTTTTTCAGTCTCTGAAGAAATCGTGTAACGGCCAATCACTTTACCTGCGGAAGATTTTGCTTCAAACGTAAGCAGATCGCCATTGATTTTGATCGTGTCTGGCAACACATTGACTACCCCTTGATACTCACCTTCTTGTATGTTTCCAGTCCGAGAAAGACAGACGCGGACACTTAACAGCAACAGTCCTACAAAACAAATCATGCACAAAAATGCTTGTCGTCTTAAGACAAGCATCCCGAAATAATAAAGTGCAATGAGTCCCAGTAAGATGGACTGCACATAGTAAGCAGTCACCGAACAAGCAAAAATAATACTAAGAAATAAAAATGAATCAGTTCTCTTTTGTTGGTTGTGCATCATTCAGCACACCAAATGAAAGTTTTTCAAAATACACCGGATCAAGTTCAACTTGGTGGACGGAAGCACCTACTTGTTGAATCAATTCCATTGCATACTGATTGTTACGATAGTCATTCAAATAATGGATCGTTTTGACCCCTGCTTGCAAAATTGCTTTTGTACAGGGAAGGCAAGGAAAATGCGTCACATAGATTTCCGCATTGTCTGTTGACACCCCTAATTTTGCACATTGCAATAAGGCATTCATTTCTGCATGAATCGTTCGAATACAATGGTCATCGACAACATAACAGCCATCGTCGATGCAGTGTACATCGCCACTGACTGACCCATTGTAGCCTCCAGCGATGATTCGGCGATCTTTGACTAATGTAGCGCCGACTTCAAGTCGGGAACACGTACTGCGTAAAGAAAGTAAAACAGCTTGCGCCATAAAATACTGGTCCCAAGGGATTCTCGTATTGCTCATTCATTTGCTCCTTTGCGATTGATTAGTTCTATTCTAATCGAATTTCTTGAATTTTCAACCGTCATTTCTTAGTATTTCTTACTTTTATTTGGTTCAGTCCGTCACTGTAATCATCTCTTTCAAGGACTCAAAGGTCTTCTCTCCGATGCCTGTGATCTTTTTTAGGTCATCAATCTGTTTAAAAAAGCCATATTCTTCGCGGTAAGCGATGATTGCTTCTGCTTTTTTGGCACCCACACCTGGCAGTTCTTGCAGTTGCTGCGCATTGGCTTGATTCAGATTGATTTGTGTCACTGCTGTCTGGCTGCCACCTACTCCTGAAGCATTCATCTCCGTAAACGCTTGATCCTCTTTATGCGGGACGATCACCATCTGTTGATCTTGCAGCACCTGTGCTAAGTTTATGGCTGTTTCTAACGCCTCTTCTGTCAGACCACCTGCTTGTTCGATCAATTCATACATCCGCGCACCTGATTTTAAACGATAAATGCCCGGTTGGTGCACTTCTCCTTTGACATCGATAACGATCTCATACTCTTCATCGTGAAGACCATCTTCTTGAAAGGTTCCACCTTCCCCCATTTCAGACGATTGACCTGCTGCATCTGCCATTGATTGCCAGTTTGTTTCTTTGTTTTGCGAGAACGGTACAAACCAGATGATCAGCAAAACCATCAAAACAGCACCACCAACTGCAAATCGCCAATAGTCTTTGAGCAGCTTCCATTGATCCATTTTCACCACCTCATAGATGAAATACGCAAAAAGTAATCAAGGACAGAAAAAAAGTCAACACTTTCCACGTGTCGACTTTTTTTACTGGCTAACAAGTATCAGTTTCAAGCAATTCAGGAATTTACGACGCCGATCCTCGGTGATACAACGTTGTATAATATGGCTGTTCGCTGGTATCGATCGCAATACCGATCCCGAGAAATTGATACTCATCGTTTAGAATCGTTGCCCGATGTCCCTCTGAATTCATTAAACCTTGATGGGCGTAAATACTACTGGCTTGGCCAAATGCCAAATTTTCCCCTGCAGCAGTGAAGCTGATCCCGTCTTCTTGCATCCGATCAAATGGAGTTGATCCATCTAACCCGATATGGTCAAAGTATCGATGTTCTGCCATATCTTGGCTATGCTTCACGGCAGTCTCACTGGTTGCTTCGCTGAAACCAAGGGGTGACAAACCAAATTTCACTCGGGTGGCATTCGTTAATTCAAATAACTGTGTTCGTAAACCGCTTAAAATGGCGGCTTGATTTTGGCGAAAATCATTCGCATGGCGTGTTTCTAGGGAGCGATTGATGATTTGGATCGCAGTCACTGTATCTTCAGCATGAACATCATAGAAAAAAGTAATCAATTGATCGTCTTGCAAGAACAGATCATAGTCAGCATCCGAATCGATCCGATACCGTCGTGATCCTCGTTGTAGACTTTCTTGACGCGTCCCCATCTGATTACGAACGTTTGCTTTTGAAGACCCAATACCTAGTGTGTCATCGATAAGAATCGTGTCTTGATTCGTATAGATCCCTTGCGCAATATCATGTTCATCATACATCACCATCATGAAGTTACGAAAATCATCGTGATAGGAAGTCCAGTTCAGTCCATACCGATTCGCTGATTCATTGATCGCTTCCCCAAAGGTTTCTTCGATCACTTGTCGTGATTCATTATATAAATATGTCTGGGCAGGCGTTTCTGCCGCTGGCCTTGCTGAAGTGTCTTGTGAAAGAGAAAATTGGGACGAGAGAGATTGAGTGATCTCGTTGAGTCGGGCATCCCGAAATGCCAAGCGCCCGTCTTGCCATGTGATCATCTGGCTTGCAAAATAAAGAAGCCCGATGAGAAAAATACTTTTGATCAAGAATTTTATTTTTTTCATATGACACCTCCGTCAATGAATCTTTATGTGTTAGCTTTAGCACGATCGTTTATCCATTCATTCATCCCTAGATTGGATCGCTGATGCACTCTTCTTGTCTTTTCTAAAGACTATCATTCCTGTGGGAAGTTGACCAGCTGCATCATGAAATTTCTTAGATGATCTAGGTCTTTTTAAGCTCCTGTTAAGAAACTTTTTTTACTCACGAAAACTTTGCAGCGCCATCGAACGCTCCATCAAGGGATTGGCGATTTTAGCTAATGTATGTCGATCGTATTCTTCTGGTCGCTTGATAGTGAGGTAAAGAATAAACTGTGGATCATCGGTTGGGTAGATGGAGACCGCCGAATAAATATAATCAAACTCTCCCGTCATGTAGCCTTGACCATTCTCATTGGCGATCTGAGCAGTCCCAGTTTTGACAGAAATCTCATGGTTCGTCAGTTGGTATACATCATAAGCGGTGCCATAACGTTCATCCGTCACTACATCGGTCATGTATTCTAAAACAGCATCAGCTGCTGCTTGTGAAATAGGCTGGGAAACGACTTCTGGAAAAACTTGGGTCTCTTCCCCTACTCGCCGAATCAATTGCGGACGTATCATCTCGCCACCATTGGCAAATGCACTAAATAGCTGCATCATCTGCATCTGATTGACGCCGATCGCATGGCCATAGGAGCTCATGGCATAATCCACCCGATTTCTTGAAGGTAAGATCCCAGGCACTTCCCCAGGAAGCTCACTTCCTGTAACATTCCCTAGTCCAAAATCAATTAAATACTGTGCCCAATTATCAAAACCGATCCGTTGCTGAAGTCGAACCATCCCAGTGTTGCTTGACCAAGCTAACGCTTGCCGCATCGTCAACTCACCATTTGCTCCTGAGTCGTGGTCATTGATGACTCGATCTTCAATCTGCATACTCACAGGATTGTAGCGTTCCGTCGGATCAAAAACACCTTCATCAATAGCTGCGGCAACGGTTGCCAGCTTCAAGGTCGAACCAGGTTCATACATCTCTTCCGTAAAAAGATTACGCCAAATAAAGTGTTCATCCGTAATTCCTTCTTGGGTCTCTGGATGAAAACTAGGTCTTTGAGCCATCGTTAAAATCTCCCCAGTTTTCGCATCCATCAATAAAGCCGTTAGATTTTCTGGTCGTGTTTGTTCCATAACTTCATCCATCACTGATTCAGTGAATAACTGCAGATGAGCATCTAATGTCGTCCAAACATCATTCCCATCTACTCCTTCTTCTACGGTTTGATTGGTTGCGGGAACAGGATTCCCTGAAGCATTGACTTGAAAGGACTCTCGCCCATTTTGATTCTTCAAAAAGTCGTTCAGTACATATTCTAATCCAGAAACACCGACTCGAATCTCTTCATCATCTGACGTTGTCCCTATCAAATGTGAAGAAAAGATACCATTCGGATAACTGCGACTTGAACGAGCATCGAAATAGATACCGTTGATTCCAGCTGCATCAAACGCCGCTTCGATTTGATTTCGAGTAGTCACACTTAGACCACTGCCAACATTGCCAAATTCCACTTGAAAGACAGGCGGATCTGTTTGATTCGCACCATCTGACAAGATTGACAAAACTTGCTCGTTAGAAATAGGTAAATACTCCGAAAGAATCGTTGCGGTCTCCTCAAAGCGCGCTCTGTCTAGATACATGGGTCGTCCATTGTCAATGTAATCTTCAGAAAGAACCGCTCGAACAGTATAGGAAAGAATATCTTGTGCGATCACTGTCCCCTGCCGATCAAAAATCGCCCCTCGACTTGTTTCGATCGATCGTGAACTATAATACAAATTTTCTATTCTTTCAGACAAAGAGACGCCTGCAATCACGCCGACTTGAACAATGTAAATCAAACGTGCAGAAAACCCCATAAAAAGCGCAAGACTGATTATGTATAACCAATGACCGACTAGCTTACGATTTTTCTTTGCTTTTTTCTTTCTGACCATATGATAGTCATACATCGCCAAAGCGCTCCTTTCGATTGAATATACCTCTATAGTATTGGGTATTTGTGATGATCTTGTGAGGGAAAGAACAATTATTTTCCAAAGAGTCATTTTCCTATTAAATCAGCGATTATGCTGTGATATACTTTAAAAAATATAAATTATTTTTAAGGATGTGAATAAAATTGCAAAAAATATTGATCGTTGATGATGATACTCATATGCGCGCCTTAGTGAAAACTTATGCGGAGATCGAAGGGTATCTATGTTTTGAGGCAGCGGATGGAAAAGAAACTTTGGAAAAATTAACCAATCATTCATTCGATTTGATCCTCCTAGATGTCATGATGCCGGGAAAAGATGGCTTTCAGACGCTTTCGGAAATCAGAGGAAGCTGTAACACGCCAGTCATTATGATTACCGCTCGAAAGGAAGAGTATGACAAACTCTTTGGCTTCAATCTTGGTGCCGATGATTATATTGCCAAGCCATTTAGCCCTAAAGAGCTGATGGCTCGCATCAAAGCTGTGTTGAAACGAAGCAGTCAGTTTCAGTTCGAAAAGATCGTTTTTGGTGATCTCGAAGTCAATGTTTTTTCTCATACTGTAACGATCAATGGGAATCCTCTGCCGCTTACGCCAAAAGAATTCGATCTGCTGGTCTATTTGACGAAAAATAATCATATCGCTTTGAGCCGAGAATCAATTTTAGAAGGTGTCTGGGGCTTTGATTATTTTGGAGATACCAGAACAGTGGATACACACATCAAGTCCTTGCGAGAGCGTCTAGGGGATTACCGTGAGTTGATCCAAACGGTATGGGGAGTTGGGTATAAATTTGATTATGAAGACTAGTCGGTTAGGTTTTACTTACATCAAAAGTAAATTACTCGTGCGGCTTTGGTCCGCCAATATGCTGCTGGTCATCATTGGCATCGCTTTTTTGTGGACTGTTCAAATTTTGCTCTTTGAACCAAATTATATCAATCTAACGAAAGAATCACTTTTAGAAACAGTTCAGGAAACAGCTGCCGCTATTGAAGAAATGGCAGTAGATCCAGATGATTTACCAGAAGAGCCATTACTTTTTCTTAGTAAAACGATCGTTGGGACTCTTTTCTTAGTCGACGAGGATGGCGAAATTCTGGTGGCATTTAACAATGGCCAACAATTAAACATAGATGGGTTGAGCAACGAATTCAACTGGTTGTTATCTCACGCACCAACTGTCCTTGATGGTGAGAGCCTGAGTGCTGTAGAAGACTTTGAAAAGTCTTCTGCCATTCTTATTGGCGTTCCTACCACTCTTTTCCAACGCCCAGCTGCCCTTTTGCTCTCCAATACGATCACTCAAATCGAAGCGCTTCAAAGCTTGAATCGACAGCAACTCCTTCTATTCACCATCATATTAACTATTTTTGCGTCAACGATCTCCTTTTTTTTAGCACAGCATTTTATTCGCCCGATCCAAACCATCAAAGAAGCCATCATCCGCTTAACTAACGGTGAGCTTTATTCCGTACCCAAACTTAAGCGTAGTGATGAATTAGGTACACTTTCTGAATCGGTTGCGGACTTAAGCACAGAACTTCAGCGAGTAGACGTCTTGCGAAAAGAAGTGATTGCCAATGTTTCTCATGAACTACGCTCCCCCCTCGCGTTGATCACTGGCTATGGGGAGATGGTACGTGATGTATCTGGAAGCGACGAACGCCTTCGAAAAGAACATATGGACCTAATTATCAGCGAAGCCCACCGCATGAGTGCTATGGTCGATGACATCATGGATTTCTCTATCATGCAAGCAGGCTACACACAACTTAAAAATGAAATCTGGAATACATACGAGGTGGTTTCCTCCGTCGTTGCTTACGCAAGAGGGATCGCCAATCAATATGACATCACTGTCGATTTTGAAGCAGATCGTACGAATGGAAATGCTCTTTTTGATCGCATAAAAATGGAACAGGTTTTGCGTAATTTAATAAACAATGGCATCAACCATACACCTAAAAATGAACGACTCTTAATCAAATTAACGAATACATCTGCAGGAACAAAAGTTGCTGTCATCAACCCTGGAAAAGATATCCCTCCAGAACAACTCGAACTTATTTGGGAAAGATACCAACGCGTCCAACATCAAGCAGGACATAAAGAAGGAACCGGCATCGGCTTAGCGATCGTAAAAACCATTTTGACTTCTCATGCCTTCGAATATGGCGCTGAGTCGAAAAATGGCGTGACTTGTTTTTGGTTTGTTGTGCCGAGACTAGAAGACCAGTGAGAACCACGTTTATACCGTTCGTCATGAGTACTGAATGTCTTACTTTCTTTGCACAAAAAAAGCCTTGATTTCTCAAGACTTAATGATTTCTTGTATTTCAGCCATTGATTGGACGGTATGGTCGGCAGATACATCTTTTAAGAGACCTTCTATATCATAAAATATCGTCTTGACACCTGCTCCTTGTCCTGCAAAAACATCCATCGTGCGATCGCCGATCATGACAGTCTGATCTTTGTCTAGTTGATACTTTTCAACAAGATAAATCAGGGAAGTTGGATCCGGTTTGCGGGGGAAGTTGTTTTCTGGGCCAACGATCTCAACGATCAGGTCTGCCATCTGTTCTTTTTCTAATAACTCTTTCGTTGAGACGACATCGCGGTGGGTCAAAATGTAGTTCTTGCCCCCAGCAGCAACCACGGCTTCTAATGTTTCTTTGGTTCCTGCAAAGGAAAGCGGCAAACGATCATCCAGCGCTTCATTTGCTTTGAATGCTTTAGTGAACTCTTGAAAATCTAAGTTGTATTTTTCAGCAACTTTTTTGGAAGATGAATCTTTCAGTATATAATAAATCTCCGCTGGATCTGGATCAAAGCCATACTCCTTCAATGTCTTGATAAAAGCTTTTAACATGATTGGGTAGCTGTCGTAAAGTGTTCCGTCAAAATCCCATATGTAAGATTGGTACATGATATCCCTCGTTTTCTCCCTTTTTCAAATGAATGAAAGTTCCATTCATTTTCAGTAACTCTAAAAAGTTTACCACACTTTGTTTGGTTTGTCTTATTTATCAAGGGATTTCCTCTACAAGAAAAAACGCCATTGACCATACAATCCTTACGCTTGCACAAACCTACATGCAAGCGAATGCATTGCAGAACAATGAACGTTCCTCACTACGAAAAATTACCAGCTACCAGAAACACCGCCACCGCTGCTGCTTCCTCCGCTAAAGCCGCCAAAATCATTCGACGAACTTTGCGTATCGGCAATGACTTGTTCTTGATGGGTCACATGATTATTCATCATTACAAAGAACAACGCCATATTCATACCATGGGGGTCATACTCTTGGCGAGCATTATTCAAAACGGCTGCTCGATCAGAAGCATCAAATGAGGATAATTTGTTCGCTAAATCTGGGTGATTTTGATAAACCTGTTTCAAGTCAACTTGGAACAAGGCATCTGTTTTCACTTCCGCTAGAACATTAGAAACTTCTTTTGGAATGGCTTGTACCATCTCAGGATAGGTCGCTTTTTCCGTCACAAGTTGAGCTAAGTATCGCCCTTGCTCATTGCGTCTTCTGATCTCTTCTTTGGCTTGCTTGGCTATTTCTGCTCGATAAGCATCTGCTAAAGGCAGATTTTCGGGTAACACCGCATCAGTCAAATCGTAGTCTGCCATCCGTTCAGACACTTCCCTGCCTAATTGGGCTTCATAGGTTTTTAAGGTGTCATGTTGTGTAAGGATCACCTGACCGAAATGTTTGACCGTGGTTTGTTTCTTCATCAGCAAGTTTGAAAAATAGGCGCCAATTGCTGGATTCGTCAAGCCGTGTTGGATGACTCGTTTATCCGCTGTCGACAATCCAGTGACCGAAGTCAATTTCGCTGGCACATAAGTCCTCGTCACATACTGCGTAAATGCTTGTTGACAATCTTTTGCTGTCTGATACTGATGGTAACGCTGATAGTTCTTTCTATTGCTAGCCCATTTCAAGAAATCTTTCTGTTGGAAGTGACTATCTTCTAACAGATGTTTCGGCAATGGCAGGTGCTCTTCAAAACGCCGTTTGGTTTTAAGATGGCGAAAACTGATGAACCCGACAAGGCCTGCAGTTGCTGCCGCTACGACACCACTGACGATTTTACCAATAGTGAACCACATCTGCTTAGTGGCTTCTGCTTCTTGTGCCTGTTTTTCTGCTAACATTTGCTTGCCATCTTGATAGATCGTCCCTAAACCAATCGTTTCATCCGCTTCTTTCATTCGCTGATAGACTTCATTAGAAGCTGCCAATATCGCTGTATCATAATCTTCATCTCGTAATGCGTCTTTGGCATCTTCATCCACTAAATCATCTTCCGATAGCTCACTGAAGACATAGGATAGTCCATCGCCATAACCCAGACGAAATTCACGATCGTCAATGGCAAAGAGAAACAATAGTCCATTATTGTCCTCTGGATTTCCTAAACCATACTCATTGAACAGTTCCAAATTACGCTCTTCAATCGATTGTCCATCTAAAGAAGGGATCGTGATCACAGCATATTCTGGTGCTCCAGTCAATGATTGAAAGCCCTCTTTATTCAAAGTATCGATTTGTTTGATCGTCTCTTGTGAAAGGACCCCGGCATCATCACGAACAAATGTCTGTCCAAAGGCAATTGATGGTTGAAGGACAAAAAATCCCATCAAACCAACAAAAACCAACATCCCAAGTTGGAAGATTTTCTTCATTTTACCACCCCTTTTCATCGTGTTATCTTTCATTGTATTCGATTTCAAATGATAAAACATCCGCCTTAAGCATGAAAAAAATAGTTACATGACTAAAAAACCTTTAAAAGACAGCATTTTGGTCGGTCTTTTAAAGGTCATTTTATCATATTTTCCTAGTAAAGGAGTACAAATTAATTTTTGAATGAATGGATCGGAGCGGGAATACGTCCCCCACGTAAAATGAAATCAGTAGACTGTGCAGGATTGGTTTTCATCACTGGTGCCGTCCCTAATAATCCACCAAATTCAATGCGGTCGCCGATTTTTTTGTCTTTCGCTGGAATGATTCGGACAGCTGTCGTCTTGTGGTTGATGACGCCGATCGCTGCTTCATCCGCAATCATTGCGGCGATCGTCTCAGCAGAAGTATCTCCTGGAATCGCAATCATATCCAAACCGACAGAACAGATCGCCGTCATGGCTTCAAGTTTTTCTAAATTCAATAAACCAGCTTCTACAGCCTTGATCATCCCTGCGTCTTCAGAAACGGGGATAAAGGCACCCGACAGACCTCCAACATGGTTACATGCCATTACGCCGCCTTTTTTTACTGCATCATTTAACAAGGCCAAAGCCGCCGTCGTTCCGTGGGTACCGACAGATTCTAGACCCATTTCTTCTAAAATCAATGCCACACTATCGCCGACTGCAGGAGTTGGCGCCAGCGAAAGATCGACGATCCCGAATGGAACGCCCAAGCGCTCTGAAGCCACGCGCCCGACCAATTGCCCCATCCGCGTGATCTTGAAAGCTGTTTTTTTGACTGTTTCCGCCACAACATCAAAGGACTCGCCTTTGACTTTTTCCAAGGCACGTTTGACGACACCAGGTCCGCTGACACCAACGTTGATTTCCACATCAGCTTCACCGACCCCATGAAAAGCACCCGCCATAAAGGGATTGTCTTCCACTGCATTCGCAAAGACGACGAGCTTCGCACAGCCCATATCTGATGCCTCAGCCGTCTTCTTGACTGTTTCTCCCATCAGACGTACTGCATCCATGTTGATCCCAGCTTTCGTTGATCCAATATTGACCGACGAACAGACAAAATTGGTTTGAGCCAAGGCTTCTGGAATCGATTCGATCAATGCAAGGTCGCCGCCTTGATAGCCTTTTTCTACTAGTGCGCTATAGCCGCCGATGAAATTTACTCCGACTTCTTGCGCCGCTCGATCCAAGGTCTTCGCAACTTTGATACAGTCTGCGGGTGTCGGCTGGCAAGCTGCCACTACGATCGCTACAGGGGTAACCGAAATCCGCTTGTTAATGATCGGAATGCCATATTCACTTTCGATCTCTTCGCCGACTTTGACAAGATCTTTCGCTTTTGTTGTAATTTTTTGAAAAATTTTCTCACAGGTACGATCAATGTCGGCGTCAATACAATCCAATAATGAGATCCCCATTGTGATGGTACGAATATCTAAGTTTTCTTCTTCCACCATGCGAATGGTTTCAAGTATTTGATTTGTCTCCATAGTGCCTCCTATAATTTGTGCATGGTATCAAAAATCTCTTGATTTTGAATGCTGATTTTTACACCTAATGTACGACCAATTTGGTGAAGCTCCTCACGAACACCATCAAAATCCTGATTGGCATCCATGTTTAAAAGCATCATCATCGTGAAGTAATCTTCCATGATCGTTTGGGACACATCTAAAATATTGATTTCTAATTCTGCTAATTTCTGGCTAACACCAGCAATGATCCCAACCTTGTCTTTTCCAATAACGGTTAATACGGCTTTCATATCCTCCCGCCTTTCATAAAATTTTTCTTATTATAGCACAACAAAACCACATTTTCGATGTAACATCAAACGAAAATGTGGTTTATTCTTTAAATGTTCGTTATTACGCCCGTTCAATCAAGTTTGCTTGGCTATCAAACTCATAAATGATCGGCTGTGCGTTAGGAATATCGATCGTATCCATGGCATCTTTTGGCACGTCTTCCAAGTATTTGACTAACGCCCGCAAGCTGTTCCCATGACCAGTAATGAGAATATTCTTATGATCTTTAAGTAACGGAACCACCTGGTCTTGCCAAAATGGGACTACTCGCGCCACCACCATCCCCAGATTTTCTCCCTTAGGTATCAAGCGAGGGTCTAAAGAATCATAGCGTCGGTCTAAATCATTTTTCTCCACATATAAAGGCGGTTCATCATATCCACGTCGCCATTTTTGCACCTGTTCTTTTCCATACTTTGCCACCATCTCATCTTTATTGACCCCTACTAATTGGCCATAATGACGTTCATTTAGGCGCCATGTTTTTTTCACAGGGACCCAAAGCTGATCGCTGGCTTCCAGAACGGCATCGCAAGTGATGATCGTTCGCTGCAGCACAGATGTAAAGGCAAAATCAAAGGAAATCCCCAATGCTTTGATCTGTTCCCCCGCTGCCCAAGCTTGTTGTCGGCCTTTTTCGGTCAGAGAAACATCTAGCCACCCTGTCCAGTAATTTTCAAAATTTGCTTCGCTTTCACCATGTCGAATCAATACGACCTTCATTCTATCGCCTCCTCTTCTCTTTTATTATCGCAAGAAATCCAAAAAATGTCTTATGTTTCGTTTTTGCCGCTTTGTTTCAGACAACTTTTTATTTTGTCATTGCAGATCCTGTTTCTCGTTTAAGCGAAGCTGCTTTCTTTCTTCACTATCCGTTATTTTCTAAGCATACTTTCAAATAGATGTGTATAGAAAATGGCTGCTGCTCCTTCTCCACTTTGTTCTTCCTTGGATTGCAAATAATTTGAATAAATGGTTTTACGCTCTACAACAATTTTTGACTTTTTTTCTCTGACTTATTGACTTCAACTGATGTTATGCTATGATAGTTTCTATCACTTATATGTATTTTTATACATTTATCAGTTATTATTTGCATTTTTAATAGATGCGCAGAAAAAGTTAAAGGGGCGTTTACATGAAAAGGTTTAGTAAGGGTACTGTTTTATTAGGGATCATCACAGCGTTGCTGCCGTTTTTCTTTGTCGGACAAGCACATGCAGAAGAAACCGATCCAATCTATGAAAAAGTCAAAGAAAATGGTGTATTGGTCGTGGGTTTATCTGCCGATTATGCACCATATGAATTCCGTGCCAATGTTGATGGAAAAAATGAAATCGTGGGGATCGATATCTCGATTGCCCAAAAAATTGCAGATGACTTAGGGGTCGATCTGAAAATTGAGGAGCTTGGGTTCGACGCGCTGTTAGGGGCTCTAAAAACGGGTAAAATCGATGTCGTCATCTCTGGGATGGCTGCTACGGATGAGCGCCGTAAAGAAGTCAATTTCACTGACACCTATATGGAAGTCCAACAGACCGTTCTGGTTCGAGCAGAAGACGCGGATCGTTTCCAATCGACGGCTGATTTTGATGGTGTAGCTGTCGGTGCACAACGACAAACCACACAAGAAGAGCTGGCAAATACAGAATTGACTGGCTCGACCGTCACCTCTTTGCAAAGGGTGCCTGATTTGATCACCAATCTAAAATCACGCAAGATCGATGCGATCGTGATGGAAGGTCCCGTCGCTGAAGCTTATGTGACGGCGAATGATACCTTGGCATTAGCCGAAAATGTCACGTTTGAAAACGGCGTGAAGGAGACCGCGATCGCCATCTCGAAAGAAGCGCCAGTTTTACTGGAAAAACTCAATTCCTCCATTGAAACTATCATTAGTAATGATCTTTTAAGCCAATACAAAGAAGATGCCTATCGATTGATGTTTACCGAAGAAGGCACGATCGATGAAGAGCAAAGCTTTTGGGAAAAATATCTACCTTTTTACATCACTGGAACTGGCTATACGATCTTCCTAGCCTTGGTTGGGGTATTATTCGGCTCTATCGGTGGCAGCTTGTTAGCCTTTATGAAGCTTTCTAAGTCAAAAGCATTGAAAGTCATTGCCGCTGTCTATATTGAATATGTTCGGGGAACACCTTTGTTAGTACAAATATTTATTGTATACTTTGGAACAGGCGTGTTAGGCTTAGAGCTTTCGAAGTTAGCTGCTGGCTGTATTGCCTTAGCACTAAACAGTGCCGCCTATGTGGCAGAAATCATTCGTGCTGGGATCAATGCCGTCAATAAAGGACAGCTGGAAGCCGCTCGTTCATTAGGCATGAATCAGATCCAAGCGATGCGCTTCATCATTTTCCCGCAAGCCATCAAAAACATCTTGCCTGCTTTAGGAAATGAATTTGTCACGGTCATCAAAGAGTCTTCGGTCGTATCGGTAATCGGTGTGTCTGAACTGATTTTCCAAACAGGCGTCGTTCAAGGGGCCAGCTTCAAACCATTTTTACCATACGTTATCGTATCATTGATCTACTTTGTATTGACCTTCGCCCTCTCACGTCTATTGGGTGTTGCTGAAAGGAGAATGAAAACTAGTGATTAAAGTTGAAAAATTAGTGAAAACATTTGGCGAGAATACCGTCTTAAAAGAAATTGATCTTGAAGTGACACCTGGTGAAGTCGTTGTGATCATCGGACCCTCAGGAAGTGGGAAAAGTACTTTCTTACGCTGCTTGAATCTTCTTGAACAGCCGACTGGCGGGAAAATTACCTTCGAAGGCAATGATTTATTGGCAAAAGGGGTGAAAATCGATCAGATTCGTCAAAAAATGGGAATGGTCTTTCAAAGCTTCAATTTATTCCCTCATAAAACGGTGTTAGAAAATCTGACTATCAGCCCGATCAAAGTCAAACAGCAAGAGCAAGCTGCTGCCGAAGAGACAGCGAAAGGATTGCTGGAGCAGGTTGGCTTAGCTGAAAAAGCGGATAGTTACCCCTCTAGCCTTTCTGGCGGGCAGCAGCAACGGGTGGCTATTGCTAGAGCATTGGCAATGGATCCTGATGTAATGCTCTTTGACGAACCAACCTCAGCATTGGACCCAGAAATGGTTGGAGAAGTGTTGACGGTCATGCAAGCTTTGGCAGAAAAAGGCATGACGATGGTCGTCGTTACCCACGAAATGGGCTTCGCTAAAGAAGTTGCCGATCGTGTCATCTTTATGGCTGACGGTATCATTCAAGAACAAGGAACACCAGAACAAATCTTTGAGCATCCGCAAAATGCGCGGACACAGGATTTTTTAAGCAAAGTTTTATAGAAATTGGAGATGACAAAATGAACCGTCCGTTGATTGCAGAACGTTTTTTACAACCAGAAGAAAATCTTTTAATGGAGATCGCCACTCTTGCGAAGAAAACCCCAAATTTGATTGATTTGTCGATTGGTGATCCTGATTTGATTACAGATGCGACAATCATTGAAGCAGCTTTTGCTGACGTCAAAGCAGGTCATACAAAATACACCGCTTCAGACGGCAGTGCTGATTTTATCCAAACTGTCGTTGATTTTTATCAAAAGCAATACCAGCTTACTTTTTCTCCTAGCCAAGTACGAGGAACTGTCGGTGCATTGCATGGCATGTACTTAGCTTTGGCTGCCATCATTGATCCCGGTGATGAAGTGATTATTCACGAACCGTACTTTTCGCCTTACAAACAACAAGTCGAACTAGTCGGTGGTGTGCCAGTCTTTATTCCGACCTTTGAAAAAGATGGCTTTCAAATCGACGTCGAGGTTTTAAAGGCCGCTATCACTGAGAAAACCCGGGCAATCATTATCAATTCACCCAACAATCCTACTGGTGCTGTTTTTTCTCCAGAAACTTTTGAAAAAATCGCAGCAGTTGCCATTGAACATGACTTACTAATCCTCTCAGATGAAGTCTATGAAGCCTTTTGCTTTGATGACACCTTTGTACCGATGGCAGCCTTCGCACCTGAGAACACCATCACATTCAGCAGTTTCTCAAAAGCCTTTGCCATGACAGGCTGGCGGATCGGTTACATGATCGCACCTGAATCGATCAATCTTACGGCAAAACTGATCAATGAGGCGATCGCCTATTCGGCACCAACTCCTTCACAACGGGCAGGTATTTACGCATTGAATCACTATGATACCCTCGTGCCGCAAGTGGTTGCTGTCTTTAAGGAACGACTGACTTACATTGAACAACGGGTTGCTGAGATCCCGTTCCTTTCCTTATCCCCAGTCAAAGGAAGCATGTATGCCTTCATCAACATTGAACAAACGGGGTTGGACTCTGTCAGCTTTGTCGAGAAATTATTAAAGGAAACCAGTGTGCTGATGATCCCTGGGAAAGCCTTTGGAGAAACGACCGGCGATGGCTATGTTCGCTTAGCTGCCACCCAATCGTTGGACTTGTTAAAAGAAGCTTTCGACCGGATTGCCGCGTGCTCATTTGATTAAAGAAAATCCCACTCACTTCTAGTGTGTGGGATTTTTTTTGGTGGCAGCCGTTTTTCAAAAGTATCACGTTCCATATAAAAAAGGGACAGAATAATCCGATTTGATTCTTCCCTCCCCTGACTATCTGCTCGTTTTTACTTTTTTGCTTCTTCCAGCAGTTTTGCCATCGCTTCTTTTTGATAAGCTTCTGTCAATTCAGCGATTTTTGCTTTTTGGGCTGCCTCATCCATAGTTGGATCAGCCATTAATGCAGCTTGCATTTTTTCTTGGACATAGGCTTGTCCTTGTGTTTTCATGGTGTCCGCTTGTTCTTTCGCTAAAGAAGCCAGTTTTTTTGCTTGATCCACACTCAAGACTTCCCATGAATCTGGCAATGAGAACGTATTGGTACGGCTGACATATTGGCCATCGTTATCAGCGATCCCGAACAAGAAGCGTGATAGGTCACTTTTATAAACCCAGCGCGTCGTTTTTGTTTCTAATTGAGCTGAATCAGCCCCTGTTTCCACGACATTGGTCACTTTATCAGTACCGGTTTGTTTTGGTTCCTCTTGATCAGCATCCGTTTTATATAGGTAGATTTTTTCCGTACCATCTCCTAATGGCTGATACAATAGCAAATCAAAATTCTCGTTATCGGCACTAGAAACCAGTGGGGTTGTTTTAGCAGTCGTTTCTTTTTCCATTCCAAAATGATAGGTCAAATTGGCCATCAATGCGACGACACTTGCCACGAAGACTAGACCTAAGACCAATGATAAACCTGTTTGCAGCTTGTTTTTGGCAAAGACATTCAGTACTGCAAACCCTAACACGCTAAGAACGATCAAAAGCAAGATCATTTGTCCACACCTCCTTCAAGAACCGTCAATCGTGGTTCTTTTTTCTTTAAGGAGAAGGCGATCAAGAATCCTAAGAAGCTAAAGACCGCTGCCACATAAAAGGCGGCATGGTAGCCAGATAAAGTCGCTTCGATTGCTTTTTCTTTGTATGCCAAAGGCGTTGCATCCAGCAAAGAATCACTTGGCAAGTTGCCCTTGGTTACGTTTGTCAAGACACTGATCAAGATAGCCGTACCAATTGAGCTGGCTACTTGACGGAACGTATTGTTTACCGCGGTACCGTGACTGATCAAATGACCAGGTAAGGCATTCATTCCTGAAGTCGTTACTGGCATCATCACCATTGAGATCCCGAACATCCGAATCCCATAAAGAATGATGATATGCAAAATCGGTGTATCTTTTGTTAAGAAAGCAAATGGTAAGGTTGCGGCAGTCAAGATAAACATCCCGGTGATAGCTAAACGTTTTGCACCATACTTATCAAAGATCGCACCAGTGATCGGCATCATGATCCCCATGATCAACGCACCTGGCAATAACATCAATCCTGAATGAAACGCTGACTCACCACGAATGTTTTGGATATACAATGGGAGAACCATTTCAGCACCGATCATCGCCATATTCGTGACCCCTGAAAGGATCGACGCCAAGGTAAAGGTCGTTGATTTGAACACGCGCAACTCTAAGAACGGATGCTCAATGTGCAATTGACGCCATGCAAAGAAAGCAATGAAAAAGACACCGGCTGCTAGAAAACCGATTACTTCCATACTGCCCCACCCTTTGTCACCGACACTTGAAAAGCCATAGAGCAATGTACCAAAACCAAGGGTTGATAAAATCGCTGAGAACAGATCGATTTTCGGATGCGACAATTCAATCACACTCTTCATTAGAAAGAGCGCTAAGACTAAGACTAAAACGACGATCGGAATGACCATTCCGAACAAATAGCGCCAGTCATAATGATCAATGATCCAACCAGATAACGTTGGGCCTAAGGCTGGTGCTAACCCAATAACGATTCCTGACATGCCCATGGCTGAACCGCGTTTTTCTGGTGGGAAGATCGACAACATGATATTTTGCAAAAGCGGCATCGAGATCCCTACACCGGCAGCTTGCACTAAGCGGCCAATCAATAATGTAGAAAAGTTCGGTGCAGCAAAACAAGCGATCGTTCCTGCAAGGAAGATGCTCATTGCCGTTAAGTAAAGACTTCTTGAGCTGAACTTGTTGATCAGCCATGCGGTGATCGGGATCATGATCCCATTGACCAGCAAGAAACCAGTGGTCAGCCATTGAACATCAGATGCTGAGATGTCAAAGGCATCCATCAAAGTTGGAAAAGCCGTTGTTAACAATGTTTGGTTCAAAACAGTACAAAACGTACCGATCAGCAAAACCATGACCAGTAAGGAACGGTTGTAAGGTTTGCCGTAGATATCTAAAGGACGACTCGTTGACATATTTCACACTCTTTTCAGTATATTTTTCATAAAACCTTCTTTACTTTAAATCTTTCCCTGAAATTTGTCAACCTACTTGACATAAAAGTAAAACAAGTTACAATATCAACAAATACCTTTACAAGAATGGAGTCCGTATGTCTCATCTTTTTCGAAAACTCGTTGATAATGAAAACTTGTTGGTCGGCATCAGCGAACTTAGCCAAATGTGTGATATCTCCCCTCGCCAATTGCGTTATTGGGAACAAAAAGGATTTATTCAATCGGTCCCACAAGAAGAAAATGCCCCACGAAAATACCGACTGCCCACGGTCGTCAAAGTGGAAATGATCAAAACGTTTTTAGATGAAGGCTTTACGTTGGCCAAGGCTGTTGAAAAAGCGGACAAAAAAATCAAAACCGCCCATCATATTCGCAAAGTGTTTTCTGGGGTTTTACAAAATTTAGAAGTCATCAATGAACGCTTTACGATCATCAGTCTGGGACCAGTAGATGACGAAGGAAAAATCCTCCATATCATTCACGATGAAGAAACAGAACGATTGCAATACGAAGTGCTGCCTG
Organism: Enterococcus sp. B2E4; assembly: GCF_030499455.1. NCBI lineage: Bacteria > Bacillati > Bacillota > Bacilli > Lactobacillales > Enterococcaceae > Enterococcus > Enterococcus sp. B2E4. The sequence goes on along the minus strand of NZ_JAUKPK010000024.1, from coordinate 35,092 downwards.
CTAATCAAACGATCGATTTTGAAAAGTTCAAGCAATGCACGTCAAAACAAGCAGAATAAAAATCTGCCTAGCCTATTCGTTACGTGCAGCAAGTATCCATGACAATGATGCTTGCTGCACGTTTTTTGAATGTCTTGCCTTTGATTCAAAGAGGTGTTGATTCATTTACAAGCAAAAAACCTCATGATATAGTCGAAGGGAGAAACGAACCTTTAGTAGAATGGGAAGTGTCATATAAATGGAAAAAGAAGTCTTTACCCAACAAATCAAGGGCGGGTTGATTGTTTCTTGTCAAGCATTGCCTGGAGAACCCTTGTATACCGAAAACGGCGGTGTCATGCCCCTATTGGCAAAAGCAGCTCAAGAAGCTGGAGCTGTTGGCATCCGTGCCAATTCCGTTCGCGATATTCGCGAAATCCAAGTCGCTGTTGATCTGCCGATCATCGGAATCATCAAAAAAGACTATCCACCTGAAGAACCATTTATCACAGCGACCATCAAAGAGGTGCACGAATTAGCAGCTTTACAGATTGCGGTGATCGCTTTGGACTGCACCTTGCGCAAACGTCACGATGGCTTGACGGTCAATGCCTTTATCAAACAAATCAAAACTCTTTATCCCCATCAACTACTCATGGCAGATATCGCCACCTATGAGGAAGGCATCAATGCCTTTGAAGCGGGCGTCAATTTTGTTGGTACAACTTTGTCCGGCTATACGGCGAATAGTCCCACCATTGACGAACCAGATTATCAATTGATCCAGCAATTGGTTGCGGCAAAGGTTCCAGTGATAGCCGAAGGCAAGATCCACACCCCGAAACAAGCAAAGAAAATCCAAGATATGGGTGTGACGGGTATCGTGGTTGGTGGTGCCATCACCCGACCCAAAGAGATCGCCAGCCGATTCGTGCAAGAGCTGCGCAACTGAGTCGTTCATTTCCTAAAATAAGTCTTTCACTGCGCCTTGTGACAGAAGGCGCATTCTTTGTTGTCTTTTTGAGAAACGTTTATACTTAAAAGAGAACGAATGACAACAGAGAAAGCGAGTGAAGAAAATGACAAAAATCAATGCTGGTACAGCAATGATCAAGGTTTTTGAAGCTTGGGGCATCGACCATATCTATGGAATTCCCGGTGGCTCTTTCAACTCAACGATGGATGCTTTGTACCATGAACGGCAATCGGTCAAGTATATTCAAGTACGTCATGAAGAAGCAGGTGCGCTGGCAGCAGCGGCTGATGCCAAGCTAACGGGAAAAGTCGGTGCGGTTTTTGGTTCTGCTGGTCCGGGTGCCACCCATTTGATCAATGGCTTATATGATGCTCAAATGGATAACGTGCCCGTCGTTGCCTTGTTAGGACAAGTAGCTTCGAGCTCGATGAACTACAATGATTTTCAAGAAATGAATGAAAATCCGATGTTCGCTGATGTCAGTATCTACAATCGCACGGTCATGTCCCCTGAAAGTTTGCCCCACGTGGTGGACGAAGCCATTAAAGCAGCCTACAAATTTAAAGGAGTCGCTGTGGTAACGATCCCAGTCGATTACGGGTTTGCAGAAATCGACGAACAGGAGATTGCAACCGCAAAAAATCATAAGACAGGTGTTCTCCAGCCTGATGAAGAGGATTTACAGGCTGCCCTTCCTTATTTTGAACAAGCAAAAAAACCCGTCCTTTATATCGGACAAGGTCTCTTTGGTCATTTTGATGCCATCGATGCTTTTTCTAAGCATTTCTCGATGCCTATCGCAGCTTCTGTCTTAGCCAAATGCATCGTGCCTGATCTTTATGAAAACTTTCTTGGATTTGCTGGACGGGTTGCGACAAAACCTGCCAATGAAGCTTTGGCAGAAGCCGATCTCATCGTTTTTGTCGGCAGTGACTTCCCTTTTGGCCGCCGCTTTTTCAATCCTGGTGCCAACTTTGTCCAAGTTGATATCGACGCCTCGAAATTTGGTCGTCGTCATCAGACGGATGTCTCCGTTTTAGGAGATGGTGCGACCGCTCTTAGAAAATGGACAGAGATGGCAGCCCCTCGTCCTGCAGATGCTTGGTTAAAAGCCAATCAAGAAAACTGTCGCAATTGGCATGAATGGCGCCATCGTTTTTACCATGATTCGCAAGAGCCTTTGCGTCCTGAACCTATCTATCGAGAAATCAACCGGATTGCAGCTCCTGATGCTCTGTTTGTCACGGATGTCGGTAATGTGACGATCCACAGTATCCGTCATTTAGAAATGACGGGTGAACAGCGTTTTACAACGTCTGGCTGGTTTGCGACAATGGGTAATGGTGTACCTGGTGGGATCGCAGCTCAATTGAGCTATCCGAATCGCCAAGTATTTACCTTTAGTGGGGATGGCGGTTTTGCGATGCAAATGCAAGACATCATCACCCAAGTGAAATATGATTTGCCAATCATCAACGTGGTCTTTTCCAATGACTCATTCGGCTTCATCGAAGCGGAGCAAGAAGATACCGAGCAAACCAAGTTCGGTGTCCAATTAGCCGGTGCTGATTTTGGTAAAGTTGGGGAAGCATTGGGTGCGAAAGGCTTCACGGTAACGAAGGAAGAAGAATTAGCATCCGTCTTTACACAAGCTAAAGAAAGCCACGGACCTGTGGTGATCGATGTCAAGATCGCTAACGAACGACCTCTTCCTGTCGAAGAACTGAAACTTGATCCGAACCGCTTCAGCGCTGAAGAAATCGCAGCTTTTAAAGCAAAATACCAAGTCCATGATCTGCGAGCTTTGAGTGAGTTGTACGTGGATTCTCAAGAGTAAATAAAAAAGAGAGAAAGACAGAAATCCTGTCCTTCTCTCTTTTTTTTCATCAACCATTTCATGTTTCTAATGCATCGCCTTACTTATTATAAATTTTCGGACCTTTACGCATGTTTTTTCGATCATTTTTTGGGGATTCCATCTTTTTTGAACGGCCGCCGCCTTGTTTTTTCTTGATTAGTTCTAACATTTTTTCTTTTTGATCCATCGATTCCACCTCTATTTCTTAGCAATACTGTCGGTTGAAAAGAAGTGTTCCTGACTTCTTTTATGTTTGCGAACAACTACCTTCGATCTATGGTAATAGAAAATAAAAGCTGCCTCTTACGATTCAAATCATCTGCAGCTAATTTTGCCTTTTTCTAGTACCCTGATTTAATCTACTTGGATTTTCCTGGTTTGTCAATGGCTGATGAAAAAAAGCTGATTTTTGATCGGCTCTTTCAAAAAAATAAACCTCCCTTTGTTGTACTATTTGTTCAATTTTACTATTTTATTTAAGTTTTTTTATTATTTATTGGTATAATTATAACAGAACACCTATTCCGTTCTTTTCCTTCCCTCGTTCTTCTTTCGATTGTTTCTTAGCTTTCATTGTTCTTACAAATCACTCTATTTGAAAGGAGGTGGATACGTGCTGCACACTTACGCACCTGATCAGATTTATTTGTATGTATTGATTGGCTGTGCCATTTTAGCCTTTTTGCTGCTTCTGTTTGGCGATATCTTCGATTTTGATGGTCCAATTGATCCGATGTTGATCATCCCCTGGTTTGCCTTTACGAGTCTTTTCGGTTACTTAGGGGAAACTATTTTCCCAGGCTATTCGATGATGCTTTTCATTGGTAGCGCTTGTCTTTCTACAGGGCTCGTTTTTCTCTTGAATTTTTACGTGCTGATTCCCATGAGGAATGCTGAAGCGACGCTTTCGAGTTCCGAGAAAGACTTTGAAGGTCGAATCGCAACGGTGCTGACGCCGATTCCTTGTGAAGGAATGGGTGAAATTCAACTCATAAGTGTCACTGGTTCAAGTAATCGTCCAGCCTCGGCTTTTCAACCAATCGATGAACCATTAGCAGCAGGATCAAAAGTGTTGATTATTGAAGTCAAAGAGCGTATTTGCTACGTCGTTCCCTATACAGAAAAATTTTTGGACAACTAAAATAAATCACTAAAGAGGTGCATCTATGGATATTTTCTTATCACCAATTGTCTTTCCGATCGCAATCGTGGCGTTCATTTTACTGATGCTTTTGATCATCTTTGTCACGAAATATCAAACAGCCAAGCCCGATGAAGCGTTGATTATCAGCGGAAGTTACCTTGGCAACAAAAATGTTCATGCGGATGAGAGCAATAACAAAATCAAAATCGTGCGTGGTGGCGGAGCCTTTGTTTTGCCAGTGTTCCAACGATCAAACCGAATCAGCTTACTTTCCAGCAAGCTGGATGTTTCAACACCAGAAGTATATACGGAACAAGGAGTTCCCGTTATGTGTGATGGAACTTCCATTATCAAGATTGGCTCATCCGTAGAAGAAATCGCAACGGCAGCGGAACAGTTTCTAGGAAAAACCCGTGAAGAATTAGAAAATGAGGCACGAGAAGTCTTGGAAGGTCACCTGCGTTCGATCCTTGGTTCGATGACCGTCGAAGAAATCTATCAAAATCGCGACAAATTCAGCCAAAGCGTGCAAGAAGTGGCCTCTGTCGATCTAGCGAAAATGGGCTTGATCATTGTCTCCTTTACGATCAAAGAAGTACGAGACAAAAATGGCTATTTAGATTCTCTTGGAAAACCTAGAATCGCCCAAGTCAAACGGGATGCTGAAATTGCAGAAGCCGAAGCGCTGAAAGAAACCCGCATCAAAAAAGCCCAATCGGAACAAGAATCGCAAACAGCGGAATCAAAACGCATGACCGAAATCGCTGAAGCATTAAAGGAAAAAGAATTGAAGTTGGCGCTTTATAAGAAAGAACAAGACATCGCCAAAGCCGATGCCGATCAAGCCTATCATCTGCAAAGTGCCATCATGAAACAAAAAGTTCGAGAACAAGAGATTGAAGTTGAAGTCGTTGAACGACAAAAACAAATCGAATTGGAAGAAAAAGAAATCTTGCGTCGTGAACGCCAATTTGATTCTGAGATCAAGAAAAAAGCCGATGCCGATCGTTATGCGCTTGAACAAGAAGCATTAGCGAAAAAAGCGTCTGCGTTAGCAACCACTGAAGCTGAGCAGTTTCGAACAGAGTCGTTGGCAAAAGCTGAAGCCGATAAGATTCGTCTGATTGGTTTGGCAGAAGCCGAGACGACCTTGGCGAAAGGAACGGCGGAAGCTGAAACGAAGGAAAAAATCGCTGAAGCCTTCAAGAAATATGATGAAGCAGCGATCCTTAGCATGATCGTTGAGATCATGCCGCAATTAGTCAAAGAGGCTGCCGCCCCATTAGGCAATATCGATAAAATTTCGGTCGTTGATACAGGATCAGGTGAAGGCGGCGGTGCCAATCGTGTCACCAATTACGCCACCAATCTCTTATCGACCACACAAGAAACTTTGAAAGAAACCCTCGGTCTGGATGTGAAATCGTTGATCGAAAACTTCGCCGGTTCCAATACGAGCGAGCCGCCTCAAGAATAAGAAAACCGCTGTTCGTCTTCATCGCTTCAAAAGCGACAAGGCGAACAGCAGTTTTTTTCTTACTCATTGCTATTGTGCTTACTCAGTGACCTCTTTGACATAGTTTGCAGGTACACCAGCCACGATCGTGCGCTCAGCGACATCTTTGGTCACCACTGCCCCAGCAGCAATGATTGCATGGTCACCGACGGTCACACCAGCAACGATCGTTGCATTTGAACCAATCCAGACATTCTTCCCAATCGTAATGGGTGCTGGATAAAGCGTGCTACGATCTTCAGGGTGAAGTCCATGATTCAAGGTAGCTAGAACAACGTTATGCCCAATTAGGGTACCATCACCGATCGTGATCCCTCCTTGGTCTTGAAAATGACAACCGGCGTTAAGAAACACCCCTTTGCCAATTTGGATGTTTTTGCCATAATCTGTATAAAAAGGCGGAAAAAGCGAAAATGTCGGTTCAACTGCTTTCCCAGTCAATTGGGCAAAAAGTTCTTGTAATTCATGAGGTTCATGATAAACCGTATTGATTTTCATGGTCAATTTTCTCGCCTCAGCACTCAAAGCCATCATTTGTTTTGAAGCTTGCGAACCGGCAAGTAAGGGTTCACCACTTGCCATAAGTTTGTTTAATTGATCGATCGTCATTTGTTTTTCTCCTAATCATTCGTTACTCACGAGTATTTTCTAGCGAAAAGACAACCTCCACGTCCTCTTCCCCCAACGCTTCCCTTAATCCTGCTGGATCTTCAATAACGCCGATACGACTATAGCCACCATAAGAATTGGTAAAGGTCTGATAAAACAGAACCAACGTATGACTATTCCAGCTCATGATTTCTCCTGCGTGAATGATCTCCGGCCGTTCTGTAGTCATTTCTGGCAAATTCTCAGAAAAACGATAATATTTCTCGTTGTTGTTCAAGTCACTCATTGTCAACGTGAAGGGCATTTGATTCATTAGGTATTCAGACGCCTCATTTTCATAAAACTTTACTATAAAATCCTGTTGACCAACCGTAATGACCACATCTGTTGCTGATTCAATCGTCGGTTGATCATGATCCTGACTTGCCTCAGAGGAAGTTTCGCTGGCAGTCAGCGCATGCCTCTCCTCTGTTCCACTTGTCCCACAGGCACTTAGTAGGAACAGCAAGACAGCAGGGATGAGTTTTATCAACATGGCTTCGCTCCTTTCTGCTGATGATTCGATGTAGCGGCGGGCAACAGAATGCTTATTTTCTAAAACACGACTGCTCAGCAGAGGAAACGGGACTGAACAGTCGTGCAGCTGGTTGTTGCGGTTTAATTCAAATGCTCTTGGAAGAATTCGGTCATTTGGTCAAAAGGAATCACCTCTGTTTGGTCGTATAGATCAACATGCGAAGCATTAGGAATAATTGTCAGCTCTTTGTTATCACCTTGCAATTGCTCAAAAGCGTCTTGACTGAAGTAAAGTGAGTGGGCTTCTTCTCCATGAAGCAATAAAACGGCGCTTTGGATCTCATCAATGTAAGACAAAAGTGGCATATTTAAGAATGACAGCGAAGACGTGACATTCCAACCATCATTAGAGTTCAAGGAACGTTCGTGGTAGCCTCGTTCTGTTTTGTAATAATCAAAATAATCCTGCATAAAGACCGGCGCATCTTCTGGCAGTGTATCTGGTACCCCACCTGCTCGTTCGTAGCTGCCATTGGCAAAATCAACTGTACGTTGGGCGTTCAGCTGCTGGCGCAATTCATGGCGTCCTTCAGCTCCCATTTCATCAAAATACCCTTGAGCATTGACTCGCGACATGTCATACATGGTGGCAGAAACAGTCGCTTTCACACGGGTATCGATGGCTGCGGCGTTCAAAGCTAGACCACCCCAGCCACAAATCCCGATCAAACCGATTCTTTCTTCATCTACGTTTTCTTGGACAGATAGAAAATCGACGGCTGCTTGAAAATCTTCTGTATTAATGTCTGGGGAAGCCACATAGCGTGGTTCGCCACCGCTTTCACCTGTATAGGACGGATCAAAAGCGATCGTAACAAAACCACGCTCTGCCATCGTTTGCGCATATAGACCAGATGTCTGCTCTTTGACTGCTCCAAAAGGTCCGCTAACGGCGATTGCTGGAAGTGGTCCTTGCGCATCAATTGGTTCATAAAGATCAGCAACTAAAGTGATCCCGTAACGATTCTGGAAAGTCACTTTTCGGTGATTCACCGTGTCACTTTCTGGGAAAACTTTATCCCATTCATCTGTCAATGAAACATTTTCTGTCATCGTTTCTCCTCCTGAGCTGGCTTGCGGCTCTTCATTCGTCTCCTCATTATTGCTGCTACAAGCACCTAAAACCAACGGTGCCAGCACAACTAAAGACACAAGGGCCTTCTTTTGCCATTTTTTCATTTCATTCGCCTTCTTTCTCGGTCAACTATCCTGTACCTTAGGGCGATTCTCCAATTTTTCTCAAATGATCAAGGTCTGGATGATCGTTTTTTCTTGATCGCTTGAGCTATTTTTGGATAAACCTATTGTACTTGCAGCATCTTTCTATGTAAAATACTAATATCAAATACACAACTATTCATATATAGCATAGAAAAAGGAGTATAGACCTATGGAATTAAAAAGTTTAACCACCTTTCTAACAGTTGCAGAAAAAGAAACGATTTCAGCTGCCGCAAAACATCTGCATCTCTCGCAACCATCCCTGTCACGACAGTTAATGGAGTTAGAAAAAGAATTAGGTGTCACGATGTTCACCAGAGGCAATCGCAAAATTACGCTGACGGAAGATGGCCTCTTGTTTCGTAAGCGGGCGGAAGAAATTGTAGAATTGTTAGAAAAGACCCGTTCTGAATTTTTGTCGCCTCGAGATACGATTGCGGGCAACGTGTCGATCGGTGCTGGAGAAACCTACGTGATCCAGATGTTGGGAAAAATCATCAAGGAGATTCAAGTTGAGTACCCTAACGTCAAATTTCATTTATTTAGCGGCAATGCTGACGAGGTCAAAGAACGGTTGGACAAAGGATTGTTGGATTTTGGCGTCGTGATCAGCCCCGTCGACGTCAAAAAATACCATTCCTTGCGCTTACCTGCCAGAGACACCTGGGGCGTCTTGATGCGAAAAGACAGTCCCCTTGCTAGTAACGAAGTCATCACACCAAAGGATCTCTGGGAGGTTCCCTTGATTACTTCACGACAAAGTCTGGTCAGCAGTGAGCTTTCTAAATGGTTGAAAAAAGACATGAACAAATTGACTGTCGTTGCCACGTATAATCTCGTGTACAATGCGTCAAAGTTGGTTGAAGAAGGCGTCGGCTATGCATTGACCCTCGACAAATTAATCAACTTCACCCCTGACAGTCCTTTATGCTTTAGAAAATTGAGTCCCACTCTTGAATCAGATCTTGCAGTCATTTGGAAGAACACCCAAGTTTTTTCAAAAGCCTCTGGACTTTTCTTGGAGCGGATGAAGGAACGCTTTATAGAGGAATGATTTCAAATAAAAAAAGATTTATCTCAAAACAATTATGAGATAAATCTTTCTTTAAGTTTTCTTCTGATTCTTTTTGTATGTGAACTCTTTAGACACCGCCATCCTCCAAGCTTAGCAAATTTCCTTCTGGATCGCGGAAATAGGCAATATGAAAAGCTTGGTACCCTTCCCCCAAAACGGTTTTATTCACTTCAAACACTACACCAGCATTGTTCATTCTCGTATAATCTTCTTCAAAATCCGTGGTGTGAAACGTTGCCGAAAGCGTATCAGATGAAATCCGATTATCCGAATTCGGATAGCCCTCCATTTGATCGATCACGGCATCCACTTGGAACATACCAAAAAAAGGCGCCTCCTCTTTCTTCGATGCAAAGCTTGTATAAGGACCTGACTCATCGCCATAAGTTGGTACCAAACCAACTTTTTCCGTATAAAAATGATAACACTTCTGATAGTCTCCTTTGACTTGAACGCAAGCTGTGATTCGTTGAATAGTCATTTGTCTTTTCTCCTTTTCTGTCTGTTACTTTAATCTGCTCAAAAACACTTTTTAACATATTTTATTCATAATTACACATTCGCAGAAGGGAATTATTAAACTGCGACTATCATATAAATCTTCCTTACTATCCTAATGGTTTCAAATAAAAAAAACCAATCAGATGAGTTGAACTGAATTTAGACTTTACTGATTGGCTTTTCCTTGTTAATCATGAAATTAGGTTATTAGGGTCACGATCTTTATTTAGTTTTTTTAAAATGAACTTATACCTTTAAAATAGCGCATTATTCAGCAATCATTCTTAAACTTCTTATGAGCCATCTATACATAGAATTTACCGTATAACTAAAAAGGGATCAATCAGGAAAAATAGAAAAGTTCGGGGAAGTATCGTGCATGTACAGCTTTTCTAGATTTCGTAATGATTGATCACTTGCTATTATTAATCCACATTTTTGTGTTTGAAAGATAATAGCCGATATCATTTAGCATATTTCCAACTATAAGCAAAGATCAATACTACCTTAAACAAAGTTATTGATTCCTTGAAGAGAATGAACTGCTTCAAAACAGAACATTTTCAATTTACCATCCAATAGAATTTTGCTTTTTCTTACTAATAAAAGACTAACTTGTCATTTAGTAATAAAGATACTTAGAATTACATTTAACCATTCCCACATTTTACATTTCTCCTTTCAACACATTTCTCATTCATTATAATGGAAGTTTTATGTAATATGGTAAAATAGTTACAATAATAAACAAATGAAACATCTTTTTCACTTTTATAGAGAAAGGAATCGTTTAATGAGAGACTATATCGGAAAAACAATTCGTAACTTAAGGATTGGTAAAGGTATGACATTAAGAGAGCTAAGCAGTAACCTTATGTCCACATCTCAATTATCAAATATTGAGAGCGGCTCACAGATACCTTCTACTGAAAAATTTTTGATTTATTAAACAGATTAAATGTAAAATATGATGAATTTATTCTTTTGATGGAGAATGATTATTTAGAAAAAAAAACGTTAATAGAACGTGAACTCGCTGAAGCAGTGAAACTCAAAAATTAAAAAAAGCTGCGTGATTTGTCTTTTAAAGCGAAAAACCTAAATGAAAAATATAGAGATATTTACTTCTATCATGTTGAATTAATCTCTTTATCTGTTTTACATTTATTAAAAAATAATAATGACTATACAGGAGCTAGAATCTATTTAGATCCAATCAAAGAGTATTTAATTCAGATTGAAGAATGGACATATTATGAACTGGCGCTGATTTGCAATTGTATTTTTATGTTTGATATTGAATCAGCAGTACTCTTGGGCGAGAGGGCTTTAGCATTTATAGAAAAAAAATACTGTTTTTATCGAAATGAAGAAATTTCATGTGTTCTGCTAAATAACTTGGCAACCTATTCGCTAGATTTTGAAACATATTATCCTTTGGCACTCAAATATTCACAAGTAAGCTCAAATTTATCTTCTACTAACAATCTTTCATCATCTTCTATTCGAGCTAAGATCATCTACCAAATTGCTTGTTATAAGCTTCAAAACGGACAATATCAGCCAGGATATCTTGAATCTTTAATTAACATTTTCAAACTTTTAGGGTGGAATGATGAATATTATTCCATCTGTAAATTTGTAAATAAACATGGCATTTCAATAAAAAAATAATCTGTTGCACCAAATGTCAACAATAAAATAAAACGATTTTCACCTAGTCCCTGAAGTTGCGAAAAAACATTCAAAACATTGATAGTAGGTTTTTACCTTTCTTGAAGAACAAAGGGTAAAGTCACCGCAAGAGAGAACTTTACCCTTTATAGTAAACTATTAGAATATAGCATATTGGCTTTTCAGTCTATCGGATTAGTTGCAAAAATCCACAGCTATTCACGTTAATAAAGCATACTTTGTCCTGCCATTCATTATCAGCATTGCGTATATACGGTGCTGAAACGAGGGAACGATGTGCTAAGAAAAGTTAGATACTTGTTCTTTCCTCATTTTCTCAAACCACTCATTAAACTGTGGTAAATACTCTTGATTTTCCCACAACATATTCACTAATACTGCTTTGGCTTTCTCACTATCGTTAATTAATGGATTAATTGTAAAAGCTTTAAGAGCTGCCGAATAATCACCAGTAACACCAGCTTGAATAATCAATTCTTCATATGCCTTCATTAATGAAATCTGTCCCCGAACACTAGTCTCTAACTTCCCGACCGTTAGTGGCTTCGCACCATCATGTGTGACTATACAATTACATTCAATGGCTGTGTTATCTGGCAAATCAGAAATAGTGCCATTATTTCTAACATTCACATAATGAATTTCACCATCTCCGTTATATATGGAATCAATTAAATTAACCGCTGCTTCACTATAATGAGCACCTCCTCGTTCTTCCAATTGCTTTGGTTTCACAGCTAAATTTTTGTCTTTATATAATTGAAAAAGTTCTTTTTCTGTTTTAGTAACTACTTCTCCGCGAGTTCCCTCTTCTTGTGCGGCTCTTTTGCATTCCTCCAACATTTTTTCCCTGGTATAATAATATTTTAAATAACCCGCTGGAATCATCCCAACAGCCTCCAAAATGTCGGCTGGGAAAGAAAAATTGGGAATATTTTTTGCTGAAATTTCTGTGCCATCTTTTATCTTTTCAATCACTTCCTTTGTCACTTCACATCCATTCACAAAAATATTCCTCCCAAAGACAAAATGGTTCAATCCTGAAAATTCAATCTTCACATTTTTTGTATCTGTTTCGTATAATTTAGCAATTTTATTAACCATTCCTATGGGAATATTGCATAGGCCTAGAACCTTTATAGAAGAGTGTTTGAGCACAGTTTCCGTTATGATTCCTGCAGGATTGGTAAAGTTAATTAACCAGGCCTCTGGACACAGTTCTTCCATATCTCTACAAATGTCTAGAATAACAGGAATTGTTCGCAAGGCTTTCATCGCTCCACCAGCTCCATTAGTTTCTTGCCCAATTAAGTTGTACTTTAAGGGGATTTTCTCATCACGGATTCTGGCTGGCAGTAATCCTACACGAAACTGAGTCGTTACGAAATCGGCACCTTTAAGTGATTCTCTGCGGTCAAGGCTTAGATGAATCTGAATGTCTGCTCCCGCTTTTTCCACCATTCGTTGTGCTAGTCCGCCTACAATGTCCAATTTTTCTTTTCCATCTTCTATATCGACTAAATGTATTTCTTGAATAGGCAGAAGCCCTTGCAGTTTCTTTTCAATAAACCCTTCAATAATCTCTGGCGTATAACTAGACCCGCCACCGATTGTGACGATTTTCAGCTGTTTTTTAGTCATATTCTTCTCCCTTTTTCATTAGCTTTAAAATATAGTTGGTACTTTCTATTTATTTTCCGTTATCAAACTCTGCTGATCTAGCACTTTGAAAAATGGATAATAAAGAACCATATCCAAAACAATTAACCCCAAAACAAATAATCCAGCTCGAATATCCATGGTTCCTAAAGCTGCACCAACTGGAGCCGGTGTCGTCCAAGGAGTTTCAACAAACCCCTTCCCAATCCATCCGAAATACATAAACACATATCCTGAAATAGCATTAATTACGGGAACAAAAAGAAAAGGAATCATCATAATTGGGTTTAAAACTAACGGAGTTCCAAAAATAAGCGGTTCATTGATGTTAAATAACGAAGGGACGATCGATAGTTTTCCCAACTGCTTCATTTGGACTGATTTGGCTTTGAGCATAAGAATAGCTAACGCCAAAGTTGATCCTCCTCCTCCAATAGCTATAATATAGGACCAAAACGGTTGGGTAAAATAATATTGCAAAGGTTCTCCATTCTGAAATGCCGTAGCATTGGCAATTATATAGGCACTCATAAAAGGCAAGCGAACAAACTGTGTAATACTAGCACCATGTAGACCGAAAAACCAGAACAACTGAGCTAAAAAAGTAATTAAGCAAATACCGATTAGCGAATCCAGTCCCGTCATAGCTGGAGCTAAAAGAGTCATAATAAGCGTTGGTATTAATTTGCCATCAGATAAAGATTGAGTGACTAAACTTGCACTATAAAACAAGCCTATACATAAAAAAAGAGGTAAAATGGCGTCAAAAGATGAAGCAATAGCTGGCGGTACCCCGTCAGGCATCTTAAATCGAATGTTTTTTTCCTTTAATATCCGCATGATTTCAACACAAGCAAAACTAACAATAATGGCCGTAAAAATTCCCTTTGCATCCAAATAATTCATAGGTAAACTTAGAGTGCTTAACTCGCTGTATTGGTCAAAAGAAGTACTCTCCGTTATCTGATGAATAGGCACTCCTGAAAATGCTGGTGAAGTCACAATTAAAAAGACAGCTGTCGATACGATAGATGCATCAAGAGGCGGCATATTATATTCTTGAGCTAAATTATACGCAATAGAAAAAGCGATAAATAATCCCATCAATCCCATTGTCATCATAAAAGGCAGCCTTAACACTTCTGAATTTCTTTGTGCCCACTCATACCAAATAGTTAATAAACGAGTCAAAAAATTCCCATCCCCTGACTGGTCTGGATTGAAAGGAGGTGTTGCAATTATTAAGCTTACACCACCCAGAATTGATAATGGTATTGAAGATACCATACCATTTCTCAAAGCCGTCAAGTGTCTTTGCGCCGCTAGCTTATTTGCAATTGGTAATAAACTTTTTTCTGCGATATGATTAAACTTTTCCATAAACCCCATTCATTCATCTCCTTTTTTTTTTACGTTCGTCTGATCAGATAAACCATTTATGTTGCAATTCCTAGTATAATAGTTGTGTTTTGACTTCCACTTGAATTTCCATTATATGAAAAAAATTTCCAAATTTTAAAAATTGCCATTTGATTTACTGATTATGAGTTAGAGTTTAACTATTCACTTTCGAGAGGAGTAAAATAAATGCGATTAATCATTAATGCAGATGACTTCGGATTAAGTAATGGTCAAAACTACGGGATTATCGATTGTTTCAAAAATGGAGTCGTCACAGCTGCAACCATTCTTACGACCGGAAATGCGTTTCAACACGCGTGTCAATTAGCTAATAATAATCCATCACTTGATATCGGTGTTCATCTTTCATTAGACATAGGAAAACCCCTAACAGAAAAATCGAAGATTCCAAGTCTTTTAGGAGATGATAATGAATTTAACCGTTATAATTTGAACACCAATTCAATCAATGTCTGCCCAAAAGAAGTATATATAGAGTGGCGTAATCAAATTGAAGCAGCTTACTCAATGGGGCTTTCTCCCACCCATATCGATTCTCATCACCATATTCACATGATGATTAATATTTTTCCAATCTATCTTCAACTTGCTAAAGAATTTCAACTAGCTATTCGATTTCATCCGCGAACATGGACGCAAGCACAAATAGAATATACTTTACCGTTTATGAAAGGACTTAAATATGCTGATTATTTTCTCAATTCTTTTTATGGAAAAACAATTTCCCCTGATTTTTTTCATCTGTTTCTTTTAAACAAAATCATTCTTACGAAATGATGTGTCATCCTGCTTACTTAGACCAGTGGATTTTAAACAACAGTAGCTATATTTATGAACGAGCCGTTGAGGTTGACACCTTACAATCCTCTAAAACAAAAAAGGTACTCAACGAGCGCAATATTGATCTGATAACTTTTCGAGAATTATAGTTCTTTATATCAAAAAAAGAGAAGTCTCATGATGCAGATGTCAACAGTTAGACTTTCAGCTAATTTATAGAGAGGGATTTTCAAGAAATGTTATGCTTTAATAATTAGATAAACACATCTTTCTATAATCTTTAAATAGTTCTTAACAGATTAAAAATCAATTGTAAAAGTATTGTTTATTTAAGAGGAAATTTCAAAATAATACAATATCTTTATTTCGAGAATGCTCAGTATCTCTGAACTGAGCATCATAGACTAATATTTCTATTACTTGAGAATTCTTTTCACTTACTACTTCGGATCTTTCAATCAGTCAATAACTTTCATACTGTTCCATAAAAACAGCAGTAATTCCTTTTAAAAAGGATATTCACTTTCAGCTATTTTCACTTAGGAAACTTATCAAATATTGCTTAAGGAACATTCAACATCTGAAAAATCCTGCGGATGTTCAACGCATTTTCATAACTTCCAAGGACTGAAATCGATCTCTTTGATTAGCTAAAATAACTCCTTTGAACTTTAGACCACAAAATATCTTTCTTAGATAACATTTTTCTTATGCTAGTTTCTTATTTTATTATAATCATCAAAAAGTGCGCTTCCTTTTTCAGGAAACGCACTTTCTGCCTTTTTTATTTCTTAGTTTCATCACTACCAGCTGTTGACATGATCTGAAAGGCGCAAACGAATTTATTTTATTAAAACTTACTCTTAAGTCACTAGATTTTTAGCGGAAATTTAAGCTGCATTGACCAATGAATGACTAGTGGTAATTCAGATCCTCACTACTTTTTATCTTTTACTTAGTTTTTATCAAGGCAAAATATCTTCACTTTACCATAGCTTACTTTCTTTGGAGCCTATGAATCATTTTCGCAAATTTATAATTTTTTTTTGTTCACTAAACGATATACTTCTAAAACTAAAACGCCCTTAATAGCCTCGACGGCATAGGGGTAGGCCGTAAATCCTTCTTTTTCATCATAATAGATAAATTGATCAATATACTTATTAGAGGCCAAGTTTTTATTTGCTGTAATCATAACGATTTTAGGGCGCTTTCTTTTACTTAATTGAAGATGATGAAGTAAGAAGCGCTTTAAATGACTCCCTCCTCTTGAAAAAAGTACGATTAACGTATTACAGTCAGCTTGTTCCATGTATTCAAGCTGCTCTTGAAAACAGATGCGAGTATCCATAACAATGCCGCTGGAAAGAAGATCGGTCTGAAAATTCAAAACTGCACTTTGCGAATGCAATGACCCAAATGCTGCTACATTTGGATAATTAACTATATCTTCGGCAAGTCTGTGTAAGTCGGTCACACAAATACTTTCTTTTAAGAGCAAGAGATTCTCAATGATTCCATCGATATAACTATCTTTAAAGTTAGAACATTGAACTCCTGGATAGAAAAATTTCTTTTCAGCTGTATTTGTATATTGGAAAAACTGAAGTTTCAGCTCATTAAAATTTTGAAAGCCGATTTTTCGACAAAATCGAGAAACACTGGAATTTGACACACAGCATGCTTTTGCAAGGTCAGAAATATTATATTTATGGATCTCTTTTAAATGACATAAAATAAATTTTGAAAGCCAATAATCATTTGTCCCGATAGGCTCACTATTCAGTGTAGCCAATAAAATAATAACCATGTTGAACAATCATTTCTCTCCTCAAACTTTCCTAAAATTTTATCTTGTCTTTTACCATATTCCAAAAATGAAACTCTTCAAAAATTAAGCAAGGAATCAGCTAAAATAAATTTCTATTTTAAGCAATCTTTCCGCAAAAACCAATAATACTAGAGCTGAAACAACATATTAAAGGTGCTTCAAAGATTATCACAGGTTACCACTTCATTGTTCCTGATCATTCTTCAAATTTACTTCTGCATCATTCATATCACTTTTTTTCTCTGAATCAACTTTATCTTCTTCTTTTTCAGCAGTCATTTCATGTAATTTATTTTTCGCAACGACTAATTCTTTCGAATACAACGACAGTAACGCTGGAAAGAATGACCACAACCAAGCCCCTAAACTAACAATAGTTAATAAAATAATTCCATGCAGGACAAAAGGAACTTCAAATCCGCCAAACAAATAGCCAAATCCTCCGGTACTGTAATTGCTAAGTTGGATCAGAAAAATCTCAAAACGAATCAAAGCAATAATCCAAACTAAAATTGTAACAAACCATAAAGACATAAAAAGCTTTCTTTTACTCAATAGTTATCTCTCCTTAAATGAATTTTTTCTAATTATAACAAATATTCTATTGTTTTTGTTTAAAAATGAATATTTTATGCAAATTAACATTAATCTTATCATTTCTAGGACACGTGAGCCATGATTCCACTGATTTTGTTAAAAAACAAGAATTTAAAGTTTGACTTTGTACAAGCATTATAAAAGTTAAAAAGATTTATGGCGTAACTTACGACTTTTAGATTATGATTATTTGATCAATGACTGAGTCAAATCAAAAAAATAAACAGAGTCAGAATGAAGTATTCTGACTCTGTTTGAATATTGACAACTCCTCAATCCAAAATGATCAAGGGCAATGCTTTCTGATCAACCCAAAATGACACATTTTAAATGAAGCATGCGATAAATTCATTGATTTTGGAATATAATAGAACCGTTCGACCCATTCATTTTTAAATCTTGTATCCGACTCTTAGTGATTCTGCAATCAGCTGCTCTGTTGGTTTCACGTTTTTGTCTCGAAACAATTGCTTTTTGCCTTCCATCCTTCCACTCAACTCCTTTGCGCTTCGTTTTTTAAGGTTTTCGCTACGTTACAATTTGATTTTGTTGATATCATCTGTGATGACCCAATCATCCATATTTTTTTCACGATTGTACTGAAATGGTGTTATTTCTTCTAATTCAGCGATTTCATAGACCGCTAGATACTTTTTCCCTGCCCAACGATCGACTTGTTTTTTCGATAAATTCAACTCTTTTTCATAGCGTTTTACAAAATCTATGGATTCTTCTTTCGTCATCTTTTCAGATTCAATCACGTTGGCAATGATGCCCCGATGAGTGATGGTCAAATCACCGCCGGTCTCCACAAAATACACAAGATCGTTGATTTTGGCTCTTCCTCCTAAAGGTGATTTTCTGCCGGCTGCCCCCCGAATGATCATTGTTTTGTCACCGTGAATCAGTTTCTCAAGCTCTTTGGCTTCCTTATTTAAATAGACCAAATGTTCTGCCCGACCGGCTTTTCCTTGATACCATTCTGCTGGTTTTGTCATAAGAAGTTCCTCTTTTCATATGAATTGTTTTTTGAGCTGTTCATTCCATAGTGGCTAGTTATTGGAACGTTTTTTCAATGGTGTATAGGTGAGAGGTGCAACTGTTTAGATTGATGAATGAATAAAACTTTTGTGCAAAGGCATTAGGCGTGCCGCATCGGGCAAATGTTTCCGCATCTTCTTTCGTTTCGAACTTGGTGATGTCCGCCCAAGTTTCTCCATCTACTAATAATTCAAAAGAAAGGTATCCTCTTTGTTTGGAAATGTATTCTCGGTTTAATTGTTCAACGACACGAACAAATTCCGCTGTTGAAACGCCTTTTTTTAATTTGTACGAATTATGAAAAGCAACCTGTGCCATCGGGGCTTCCTCCTTTTAGATTCCTTCAAGAAATAGAGTGTTTAAAAAAAATACCAGTCCTCCATTCAAACGTTCAAATGACTTTTTTAACATCCGTTGTATTTCTACCCTGTCCTTTCTTAACAGTTGCAACAAAAAGTCCGTTCAGAAGGAGAGCATTTGGTACTAAAGCGAGCACTCAAGAACTTCCCCCAATAGTTTGTCGTGGGGAACGATCAAACATTTCTCCATTGCTTTCCAGTAACTTTCATACAACTTTTTTTGAGCTTTGCCATAATTTTCTTCGCTATCAAACTCCCAATAGTGAGCATATTTCACACATTTTATGACTCTCGTCAATGGATCTGGCAGGCGACCTTCCTTGATGGTCCTCATTTCTTTGATGTAATGGGTTCGTTTCATTAATCGAAAGAACAAAGCCCCCTCCATGGCCTTCATTGCCTCTGTTGCTTCCTGCATGACTGCTTCAAAGGTCTCAACACTACTGGGTTTCACTTGATAGATACTGATTTCTGAAAACACCCCGACCGCTCCTTTCACTTGTGATTTTCTTCTCAATTATAGTATACCAAGTTTACGTCGTTGATAGTTTGGTCATTTTATTCATTTCTCATTTATCTTCCGTTTATTATTGATTTAGCCTGCTACCTGCGGGATCAAATTGCTAAATTATAATTTCATAAAAGGCTAGCAGCCGAGCTTTATCAGTAGGTCACCTGCCTGACATAGTCACAAAAGGGATCATTAAGCTTTCGCCTACAAAAAAAGCAATCAACTTTTGACAGCAGACTGCTTTTTCTTAACGCTCATTAGTGCAAAAGGAAAGGTTTTAGCTCTGTCTCGATAAAGTCGATGCGATCAAAGACAGTTGGCTTAAAATACGCCGTAATGGCGATAACAGTCTCTGATTCGGGATCAATATAAAGGACATTTCCACTATTGCCGATGGCGGCATAGGTGCTTTTCTCAGCATCCAAGATCCACCATAAATACCCATAACTCATATTTTGAAGTTTCTCTATGTTTGTCTCTAGCGGATTGACCATTTCAGTGAGCCATTGTGAAGAAATCACTTGTTGTCCTTGATGGATGCCTTGGTTCAAGCATAGCTCACCAATTTTGGCTAAATCTTTTGCTGAAAGACAAAGCCCGTAACCTGCAGTGCCAATATCTAAAGGATCGCAAAACCAAACCGGTTTTTTTGGTGCCTTGCTCATCGTAAAGTGCTTATGCTCTTGTGCCGTTTCCGCATAATAATTGGTCAGTTCGGCTACACCAAGAGGTCGAAATAAATAATGGTTCGCATAATCAACGGTCGTCATTCCAGAAGCTTTCGCTAACAAACCAGTGAGGATCTGCAGACAAACGGTTTGATAATTGAATTCATTTGTCACCCCTTTTCTTCCTCCCAATAAATCAAGCGAGGCGCTGGTCCAGTCGTCACTCGAACAAACCTTTGTCCATGGATCACCTTTGCATTTATACGGGGCTCGCATCGTTAATAGGTGTCTGATCGTAATATCCTGAATCGTTTTTTCGCCCCGTTTTACTTGATAGTCTGGAAAATAATCGAGTACTTTGTCATTGACACTTCGGATGACACCTTGATCGATCGCTATCCCAACTAGTAGAGAAACGATACTTTTCGTAGCGGACATAAGGTGGCAAGTATCCTCTGGCTTATACTCATGCCATTCATCCGAGTAAACTTCCTTTCCATTTTGGTAGGCAGCAATTTGGCAAATATTGGGCTGGTTTTTACTGATACATGCATGCAGTTCTTGTCTATTCATTTGTGAAGCCTCCCTTCAAAGATAAGCATAATACCATTAAAAATTGTTTTCAATGTTATTTTTAAAATTGTTTTTGAAGGGTCTTTTAAAAGACTATTAACGATGAATACGCAAAAAAAGGCCCTCAATGATAGAGGTGCCTTACTTAAAACTTTCGAATATCGATTTTTGATTTCTATCCAGATTTTTTGAGAGGATCGTTATCAGCAATTCTTCTAATGCGGAAACAGTGGCGATGGTCCCCAAAATCAAGACAACAATTTTTGCAGGACTCACCATGAGCAGCAATGGGGAAATACCTAAAAGAAAACCGACTGCTTTGTTGAGCCATGTATGCAGACTACTAAAAGACCGATATTTTACATAGCCAATCAGATAACTGACAAAACGAATCATAGCAATCACTAGTAGCCAGACCCAAAGTGTATGTGCCGCCAACAGCTGAGGTAGAAAAGAAAGAAAAACTGCGAGAAAAAAGCTTACATCTGCGAAACTATCTAGTAAGGCACCCACCTCACTCGTAAGATTCATCCTTCTTGCAAGCAGCCCATCGACGAGGTCACTTAAAAAACAATAGGAATAAAGCAGCCAAAACCAGCCAGACATTGGCTGAAGGAATAGTAAAAGTGGTGCGAGAATCAGTCGAGAAGTGGTAAGGATATTGGGTAAATAATTCATTTGTACTCCCTGCATTTCATTTTCTTCACAAATTTTGAAGCCTAAGATTATTTTACGTACTTAAAAGTAGTCCAAAGACTTTTAAACGTTCTTTCAGTTGAGCATCCTGCAAGCCCTGATGCGAATGTTTCAAAACTGGCTCTTAGTATTCCTTCAACAATCGTATCCGATCCGTACTTCCTGGTATCCGATTCTGCACCTTTGTCCACCCCCCTGCTTGGTATACTTCATATTCTTGAAAGCGGCAAGGAAGACCTTTTGCATGGGCGATATCACTTGTGTCCATCACTTGAAAATGCAGATGAGGCGAAGTCGAATTTCCTGAATGGCCAACGTTTCCGATCACCATCCCTTTGGTGATGTTTTGTCCTACGGAAACAGTGACAGATCCTTTTTGCAGATGAACAAATGCCATATAAACGCCCTCAGAAGCTTTTATCACAATGTAGTTGCCAGCTATTTGTTGATAATCATCTTTTTGTTCATTAAAAAACAAACCATTTTTTACAGCGATCGAAAAATCTCTGATCCAGTGAACGATTTTCCGTTCCCGATAGCCATCTCTTGCAACAATGACTTCGCCATCACAAGGCGCATAGATTTTTTCGCCCCAACAATAACAGCTCTCCAGCGGGACCCCTAAGAAGAAATAGCGCAAAAAGCTTCGATCATGAAAAGCTTTGGTTTTCCCCTCAAAATTAACTTGTAAAAAATCAAAGGCATAACGCAACCCCATTCGATCGGTACCATGGCTAGGAATCTTCTCGGCTGGTGTAGTCGGCGCAAGCCACTCACCTCTTAAGGGGAATCCAATGGTTATCGGCTGCTCTTTCATAGGGCTTTCTCCTTTTTGGATCACATGATCTCTTTTATTTTGAAATGACTATCAATCGCGCGGCACTCTATACCCGTGCTTTACTCCTTTTCACTATAGGTCACCTAAGGATTTTTTTCAACTCTAAAAAGTGGGCTAACGGGCGTGCCTATCAAAAAAACACCTCAATCATGTAGTGATTCCAAACTGTTAGACCAAAAATTCTAACTTTTGAGCGTCGCTTTATGAATGAGGTGTTCTTACATTTTATATTTGTAGCTCCTGTCGGTGACGGCTAATCCATCCAGCTATCGTCTGACAAAATAGCGTCTGTCCATCCTCTACTGTTTGCGATCCACCAATCGATAGTAGACTCTTGCGGTGATGGAATACACCAGCAGATAAATCATTGTAAACAATAGGACAGAAATAATCGATACCGTAATCAATAAGTTGCGATCTGACAGACCAAAAAGAAGCAACAACTTCTGAATCATCGGAAAAGCAAACGTTAGATGGATAATCGCTACAACCAAAGGAAATGAGAAGATCATCAAGACTTGCTGCTGGATTACTTGTTTGACTTCCTTATGGCTTAACCCAACTTTTTGTAAGATCTCGAAACGTTCTTTGTCCTCCATCCCTTCGGAAACTTGTTTATAATAAATGATCAATGCGGCAGCTAAAATAAAGATCACACCAAAAATCAAGCCTAAGAAGAAGAAGCCGCCGGTAAATGTTTTTGTCTCAACTTCAAAAAGATCTTTTGACTCAACGCTCGCATTGGCATCTGCTGATAGGAGTTCACTGCGAATCTCTTTTGCGATGGTTTCACGATCGCTTGCTTCTGCTGTTTGAAAATTAAAGACTGTTGTTGTCACAGGTTGCTGGTAAAGTTGAAACTCTTCGTTTTGATACCAAGAGCTTAGCTTTTCGGTAAGCCACTGATCATCTGCCACGAGAACAAGATGCTGAACCGGGTTTTCTGTTTTCGTGAATGTTGGCAGTTCTTTCAATTCCTGCAATCGAAATTGACGTTCATCGATCGTCGTCATTTCTGGTAATACTTGATGAGTCCACGTTTCAGGAAAAACGAAGAGTTCATCTTGTGTCGGTCCTGTTTTCCCGGTGATTCCATGGTATTCAGAACTGGTAAGAAAAGTAAGGTAAACAGCTTTATCAAAACTACCGAAATTTTCTTCAAAAGAAGTTGAGGGAACAAAATTTGGTTCCTCAAAGGTAAAAAGCAACGGTCTTGTTGTAGTGACTTGCTGGCGCTCTTTGATCGTTAGCTTCTCTTCAAGTCCATTAATTGCTGTGTTGATTTGCTGGGAATCAGCCGCTGACTCAATTTGAACATCGTAAGGAAAACGGGTTTCGATCACATTCTTTTGTCCAAAATAAAGACTGGCGGTCGTAGCAACGGTCACTAACACCATCGTTGATAAAATACAAATGCTTGCTAAACCAGCCGCATTTTGCTTCATCCGATACAACATGGTAGAGACATTGATAAAATGGGTCGTTTGATAATAATAGGTCGTTCGTTTTCTTAAAAATTGCAATGCTTTGATACTGCCCGCAATAAACAACAAATAGGTAGCCAAGATTACGAGGACGACGGCGACAAAGAACATGCCTAAGGCACTGATGGGCGACTTGATCGTCACAGAGATCGTATAGCCTGCCACTAAGCATAGGACACCTAATAGTGCCAAAATACCTTTTGCTCGTGGTTCTTTTTCATTTCGCTTGCTTCCTTGCAGTAATTGAAGTGGATTGGTTTTGCGTACTTGCAGTATGTCAAATAAAAATAAACAACCAAAGACGAACATAAAATACAGGATCACCAAGCCAATACTCTCAAATGACAGTTTGAAGACAAAGAACTCGCCTACGGCTAAGATTTTCTTCAGTATCAAAAATCCTAATCGTGCAAACAATAAGCCACTGATCAGTCCGGCGGCAAGGCTAATGAGAAAACTGTAAAAGAGTTCCCAAAAGACCACGAAGGCGATCTCACGTTTTCCTAGTCCTAAAACATTGTAGAGACCAAATTCTTTTTTTCGCTGTTTGATCAAAAAGTTATTGGTGTAAAAGGAAAAGATCGCCGCAAAAATCATGAGGATGATATTTCCTAAACGAAACATGAAGATGGCGCTTTGACTACTAGGAAGTTCCTTCATTCCTGGATTGTTCACGATGATTTGCGTCATCATCAAAACAGCCACCAAGAAACTCATAGATAATAAAAAGGGTGTGTAAGCTTTGGCATTTTTACGCAAATTGGAGAAGGCGATTTTCTGAAAGAACATTCGTTACTCCTCCTTTGCAAAGACAGCAGTCATTGTTTCGGCGATTGCTTCTAGAAAAGCGGTATTGCTGCGATCCCCTCGATACAGCTGGTGAAACACATACCCGTCTTTGATAAACAAGACGCGTTGTGCGCGACTGGCTGCGATCGAACTGTGAGTGACCATCACGATCGTCTGTCCATTTTGATTGATCTTTTGAAACAATGTCAGTAATTGATCAGAGGTTTTCGAATCCAGCGCTCCGGTTGGCTCATCTGCTAATAGCAGTTCCGGTTTTGTGATGATTGCTCGTGCGACAGCAACTCGTTGTTTTTGTCCGCCAGACAATTCATACGGATAGTGCTGCAATAAATCGGCGATCCCTAAAGTTTGTACGATGGGCTGAAGCTGCTTTTCCATTTGTTTGACGGAAACTTTCGATAAAACTAATGGCAATAAAATATTGTCCTTTACCGAAAAGGTGTCCAATAAATTAAAGTCTTGAAAAACAAAGCCTAAGTGATCCCGTCGAAAACTCGCTGCGTCTTTTTCTTTGATCGTGGTCAGATCGATGCCATTCAGCTGCATTTCACCCGCTGTCGGTTGGTCTAACGTCGCCATCAAGTTCAGCAGCGTACTCTTTCCCGAACCTGATTCCCCCATGATAGCGACATATTCCCCTTCTTCTACCATAAAGGTAATATTTTTCAACGCTTCAACGGGTTGTCCGTTCAGCTGGCTTTGATAGATTTTTTTTACTTGTTGAATGTTTAAAAGTGTCATCTTGTTCCCTCCTTCCTTTTTAGAATAAGCTGACTGGCAGAAAAAAGCGACTTACAATAAAAACCGCAAACTTACAGTGTTGAAAGTTTGCGGCTATCGGTTATTTGCGGTGGGAAAATGAAGTGTGACGATGGTTCCCTGTCCTACTTCAGAATCAATCGCTAAACGGCAGCCGATTTTTTCAGCCGCTTGTTGACTCATATATAAGCCTAGCCCGCTCGCTCGTTGCTGAAAGCGACCATTTTGTCCCGTATATCCTTTCTCAAACACCCTTGGCAAGTCTTCCTTACGAATACCAATGCCGCTATCTTGGATCACCAAGGCATTGTCTTTAGTGAAAACGTTGATGCCACCAGTTTCGGTATACTTCAAGCTGTTGAAAAGAACCTGTTCAAAAATAAAAACGAGCCACTTTCGATCGGATGTCACTGTCAAATCCACCGCCATGTCCAGTTGCAGATTCTTTTTCGAGAAAAACAAGGCATACTTTTTGATCGTTTGACGAACGAGGGGCGCTAAAGCAATCGACTCAAAGACAAAATCTTCATTCGCTAAATTTTGTCGCAAATAATTCAACATCATTTGCAAGTAATCATTCACCTTAAATAATTCCGCTTTGACCTCCGTCGGTGACAACGAATCGCTTTGGACCAAAAGATCCAGCGCAGCTAGAGGCGTTTTGATTTGATGAAGCCACAAGCCGAAATCTTCATAAATTTCTTCATTTTTTAACGCTGCCTTGTAATCAGAAGTGGTTTTTTCTCTTGCCAATTGTTTAAGAAGGGCTTGGTATTCGTCTTCTAAACGATTTCGAGTGGCAGGCAAGAACGCCAACGCCGCTTCCGTCATACGTTCTTTTCTTAATAAATGCTGCAGCTGCTTTCTTTTTTGTGCGTAACGAAAATAATGAAAAAGGGAAAGTCCCCCTAAGATCACCCCTGAAAAGACCACATAGTCAATGAAGGGCTCCAACGAAAGGCTGTGGAGAAAGAATAGCCCAAATAGGCCCGCACTAAACAGCAGGTAAACGAGATAAAACTTTCCATAAAGGACGAAATATTCTTTCACGTTAGTCATAGGCGTGTTCCTTTTCTATCAAATACCCTTTATTCTTTACCGTCTGGATCAAATCGGATAGTTCGATCTGGCTTAATTTTTTTCGCAAGCGAGTCATATTGACCGCTAATGTGTTATTATCGATGAATTCTTCACTATTCCAGAGCATTTCAATGATGGTCTCTTTGGCTACGATCTTCCCTCGATGCTGCAAAAGCAAGGAAAGAATCCGAGCTTCATTTGGAGACAGTGGCAACTGTTCCCCCTGTTTTTTTAATACATTTTCTGTGGGATAAAAGGTTACTTGCCCTATCTCAAAGGTCAGCGCTTGTTGGTGGCTATACTGATAGCTCCGCCGCAGCAATGCTTGGATTTTTGCCAAAACGAAGGCTAAATCAAAGGGTTTTGTTAAATAATCATCTGCTCCCATGTTCATTGCCATGATCTGATTCATCTGTTGATCCATCGACGAAAGGAAAATGATCGGCACTTCTGACTTCTTGCGAATTTCTTGGCACCAATGATACCCGTTGTAATAAGGCAGCGAAATATCTAAAAGAACGATATCCGGTTTGATCTCATGAAACTCTTGCAAGATGCTAGCAAAATTCTTCGCGGAAACACATTCGTACCCCCATTGCTGCAAATATTCTGCTAGAACAGAGACGATCGTTGCATCATCTTCAACAAGATATATTTTTTGCATGTCTTTCTCCTCTCTGTTGATTAATCACTTGCTTCTTTACAGACAGTGTACCAGAAAAGAAAAAGAATCGTCTAGATGGGGGGAACCTTTCAAAGGGCTGTTTTTTTCCTCAATCCTCTGCCAATCGAGCAAGAATTTCTTGGTAACGCTGTGTGGCAAAGGGACTGATATGCCCTTTTTGGCAAAAATTCAGTTTCCCCAGTTTGGGTACGACCCGTTCTACGATGACATTGCCATTTTGAACTTTCGATTCAAACTGCTGCAAAGCCTCCAAAAATCGTGCGTCTTTTCTAGCAGAAGGATAAAAAGACAAGACATACAGATAATAAAAAAGATTGTATCCTCTAAAGGGATATTCTGTCTGCATAAACAATGTACCCATCCCATAGTGACAGGGACTGATTGGCTGACGGATCTCCCAATGAGCAAGCAAAAATTCGCTTGCTTGCTTAAGCGTTTCCATCTGTTCACGATCATGAGTATAGCGAAAGGCATCAAGGACCGTTAACGTCGTCATTGGCGTGGAAAAGTGGGTCTCAGGGCCGCGACCAAAACTATACTTATTGCACTTCCAGCCGCCATCTGCTTCCTGAGTAGCAAGAAAATAGTGAAAGGTCTGTTGCAGCCGCTGGTCCCTTGTGTAACCAAGAGCACACAGCGTTCGCAAAGCCAACGCCGTATGACATGGATAGATCCCCCCTGACGGAGAAATTTTAAATCTGCCGTCTTCTCTCCATCCTTGAAAGATTAATGCGGCTGTTTCTTTTAATAAGTTCTCCTCACGTGACATGCCAAGTTCAAGTAAATAAAGAGGACTTTCTAAGGTCGTAAAGGGTGCTCCTTTTAGTAATTTATGGTCTGGCGTCGACCATAAATCGGCGCCATGATCATATTGATGGGAAATGATTGCCTCGATGTCTTGCTGAACCCTCTGATCCATATTGATCTTCCTCCATCTCTTAAGTGTCGTGCAATCAACCCAATAATCCTCATTGACCCACGGTGCACTCGCTTCTAGAATGATAAAAATTCGAACGTTTTTTAACACATGAGTTAAGTTTTTGTTTTTGAATTGTCCAAATGAATTTTAGAAATCAAATAGTTTTTTCCCGACGGACGTACTTTTAAAAAGAATGTTCTAGTTTTCCTGATGACAGGTTTTAAAAAAGTTTGTCTCTGAAATCGCATGATCATCCGAACCCCATAATGAAAGATCACCTGAATAGGAACACGCTCACGCAACAAGTTCATGCCCCACTCTTTTAGTAAAAGGAATCAGGCATAATGAAATAATTCAAAACGAATGCCTTCTGGGCTTTCAAAGAATAAGGCATAGTAGTTAGGGGCGATGCGCTCTTTGTATTCCATTGGTCGATCGTGAAGGATCTTTACCCCTAAAGCTTTTATTTTGGGAAAGATCGCATCTACGACTTCGCGGCTT
This sequence comes from Enterococcus sp. B2E4, assembly GCF_030499455.1. Lineage (NCBI taxonomy): Bacteria > Bacillati > Bacillota > Bacilli > Lactobacillales > Enterococcaceae > Enterococcus > Enterococcus sp. B2E4. Next base: position 6,729 of record NZ_JAUKPK010000024.1, on the reverse strand, counting down.
TCCGCCTTAAATGCTATGTGTTGAACAGAGCCCGGTTTTCTTGAATCGATTTTCTCGTTCTTCCATTCTTTTCGTGGGGAACAAATGCCGAAATCAAATGAATCGCCTATATATTCTACAACTTCCATATCGGCATGTTCTAAGTACCCAGAATATTTCTTCTGAAGGTCAAAACCTAATACTGCAAATAATTGATCATAAAAGCCTTCTGCTTTTTTTACATCATTGACTGTGATTTGGATATGGTGAAACTGAATGTTCATATTCGCTCCTTTCTGGCTAACAAATTAAGTGTTTCAGGAAAAAAGCCGCTTGCGGAAGTTTGATTCAACTAAATTAGCTAGGAAGCTCACTTAATGTAGAAATCACCTTTTCCATTGCCGTTGCTACTTCTTTAGGCAACTTATTATAGCCATCATTTTCTGTCTCTTGAGCCAAAATAAAGTCCAGCCGTCCTTGCATCCGCTCTCTTAAATGAGCAACATAGGAGGCATCTTGAAAATCGACTTTAAAGCCTGTTACTGGCAGGAAACTCATTTCGGTGATCCCGCCGAAATTTTTAAATTTAGCCTCACCTTCCACAATTTTTTCAATCGATGTCAGCGTGACTTCAGGCGTGACTTTCTTGTCTTTGTAAAAGCCTGTATTTAGAATGTAACAAGCCGTTTGGTTTTCTTTAAACAAGTGCATGAAATGGGCAAAATCTTCCCCTAAAGGATAGACTCTAAATGGATTGGCATAAGGTTCGATGACCAGTTTATCTATATCCGTGGTCTCGACAATCTGTTCAGCTGTCGTGCGCTTCGTAGCTAAGGTCAACCCAAAAACAGCGGCTAAAATCGGATCGTCAATTTTTACTACCGGAGGCAGCGTGTCATCTTTCATGATCCAAAATACGGCATCGATCGGCGAATCTAAATGGTCCACCCGATTAGGTGTGACATATCGTGATTTGACGGTTCGACCATTCCCATTACGAATATCTTGGGTCACGAGGACCTTTTTTCCTTTCTCGTCTAAAGTAACCCCAACATTTTGACAGGTGATAAAGTAGCGGACATTTGGGTTGGTTAATGGATAGTCTTGCGTTTTATCAAAATAAGAAGGTTCCAGAGCAGTGGAGGCACCACTTGTTTGATTAATCACAAATGCATCGTCGTGCAGAACCTTGATCTCATATTTGCCACCATGTTCTGCCAATGTGATGGTCGATTTTCCTGATCCTGAAAGACCAAAAGCAGCCATCGTAAATGTTCGATTCGGTAACTGATACTGCTTCATTCCCCCATGACACGCCACAAAGCCATGGCGATGCGCGGTAGCCCAAGCCAAAGTTAATGTCGCTTTTTTCAATTCACCAAAATAGTTTAAGCCTAAGACTGCCGCAACATTGTGTTCAGGATCAAAAAGAGACAGCCCATAAGGAAAATCAGGATGAGACCAGTCTGGATCAGCGTACAAAAAAATGTCCGTCTCTGGATATTCTTTGGAACGTTGGTACCTTTCTTCCCATGATTTCGTCATCAATTGAAAATTCAACAAATAAGAGTAAAAGTTGGATTCATAGTGCTCTGGTATCAACAGGTGAGCTTTGACCATAAACGCTTCATCTAATCCTACAACAACTTCACCACCATAAAATTGCTTGCGGGTTCCTTGGTATAAGGCATCTCGCAAAATGTCTTCATATAATTCTCGCTGGATTCCAGGATGCCCGATGATGCGTCGAGCTGCCGCTGTCCGTCCAACCACTTTTCCGTCATTAAACACGATGACTTTTGCATCCTCTGGTAGTCCTAACTCCTTGGTGTGTGTTACCGGCATATCCGTAAGAATAGCGCCAGAAGATTCTTTTGCTAAGTGATAGGCAGTGGCTAGATCATGAATCCAAGTGACATTGTTCCCATAAAAAGCTGACTCTATCAACACTTTAAAACTAGACAAATGCGTATTTTGCGGTGTAATCTCTTTGTGTGAAAATGCACGAATCGTTGCCATGTGCAATCCCTCCTAACAAAAATTTTCTATTCACTACGTTTATTATAATACTTTCTAATCACCACACGCCATATTTTTATACACATTAACTATAAATTGCCGACAAACCATTTTGTTAAAGGATTTGGCTGTCTGCATATTTGTAGCTTCCCTGCTTTTTGCATTGATTTTCTCCCCGCTCATCAATAGTGAGAAAGAACAAAAAAACTGGAACAAAAAAGAATGTCTTTCTGCTCCAGTTTCTGGTTTTATATTTCATCCATTCCAAACATCACAATCGACGTAATTAGATAGACAGATGGGTTATAGTTGCTTATTTCTCAATTGACTCGCCTTCTCTAGTAACTTTGTTATCGTAAGACTTTATGACAATTACCATAAAAAGAACTCACGGTCAAAATCACTGAAAAGAACTCGTTTTTCTTAACGACGTTCTAACAACACGACACACTCCACATGTTTTGAGATGAGTGGATAGCTGTCAAAGGAAAATTTTCATTTTACTTTTCTGCTAAATTATCTTTGAGGGAACATATCCACTGAGGGCTTTTGTATGAGGGAACATATCAATCAAGATATGGATTCATCACATAGCCTGCTGGATATACCTCGATACAGTCCTCAAGTGGTGGAAAGTGTGAAAGTACATTATCTACAAAACTATAAAGATGCTTAATATCATCTAAAAATTCCAGTGTAGTTCCAATATCTCTATATCTAAACGAATGAATTGCATTCCTTTTATGCTGTACAGAATCAACCCAAACATACTCCTGAGAATTTTTATCATCCCATAGCTTTCCACAACTAAAATCTTTAAGATCATTGAACGAGGCTTTTTCTGGTTCTATCATTTTGCCTTTATTATTTGTAATGGGGTTCTTGCAATAATCATCATAATAAACACAGTAAAAGAATTTCAGCCATGATTCAACGACTGCGCCTAGATTTGCACGAGCAAGAATCAGCTCACCTGTAGTCATTGCGAGACCTTTATCAATCCAAATTTTCAATGTTTTTGTTAATTCACTTTGCCATTCGAGCATAGCATCGTCCAACTTATCTGCTGCCGAATCTGGTGCAATCCCACGAGCTTCTTTCCATATGAGAGCCGCATTATTTGTAAGTATAACGAGTACTTCATATTGTTTTCTTTTAGCCATTAGTTTTCCTCGATAAGCATTTCTTTGTTTTCATCAAAACGCCCTATTGCGTCCAATGCTTTAATTCCATCTGGTGTCATGGTACCATCATCATTATCCGCACTTGTCTCCACGCAAAAATGTGCCACTCCACATCCTTTTCGGAACAGCCACATTATATTCCACTTTCTCTTACTTCTTTCTTCCTGAGTAATAACTGCATAAAACTCCTCTCCATCCATCGAAGATAGAGAAATCGCTGTAGCAACAGGAACTTTTGAATTAGCCATCTTATATCCTCCAATCTATTAACTCCATGTTTTTGTTTTTAATAGCTCTGCAATATCCTTAGTTTCAGGTAGATGTTCCGTCTCCAGGATTTGTGTTAAATCAAATACCCTCGTTCCCATAGGAGGCCTCGGTGTGATTTTCTTGAAATCAGTCTCATAGAATTTTTCAACAAAGAAGTATCTGTGCTTACTACTTTTTATATCATATCCATGTTGAACACCATCAATAATTGCATCTGCAATTTTCTGTTTTCTTTCGTCGGTCAATTCGCCAAACTCTACTTCATATTGCATACCATTATCAGTATCTACAGCCGTGATACGAGCACTAATCTTGCCAACCGCACGTACGCTTTTATTTTTATACAAGCTCAAATAATCGTGTGCGCGAAAACCACGCTCAGCATTATCATAGTAAATATCCTGACTTACATTAAAATCTAGTGTTTTTCCTGCCAATTGCATCCTCATAAATTTCCATGAATCTGAAACAGCAATGAGGCCATCGTTATAGCAGTAATTCAGATAATCATCCAAAACCTCCTGCATTTCGTAATCCCTATCATCAATTACTTCCTGTATTGCATTTACTATACCTTCAAATGTTGTATTGATATGAATTACTGGTTTACTTTGTGCAGAGTTATATTCCTTTAATTGTTGTTCAAAAATCTTCTTTTTATCTTCTGCCATTAACTCAGGGGCTAGAGTAATCATTACCTTATACTTCTCATCACCAAAGGAATTCAAATGTCTCATAAGTTGTTCAGAATAAAACCAGTCAGACATTTTTGTTTCAACAACAATCTTAAAGCTTTCCTGTGTTATGGTCGCATCAGGAATACTATCAACACTCTTCTCTTGTAAGTTAAATACGATTTCTGGCTCAAAGGAATCAGAGAAAAATTCCGACTTTAAAAAGCGAAAAAACTTATCAGAGGAATATTGATATAGGCGAGATAACAACAACATTGTATTTGCTGTAGCAACATTTTCTTTCGCATGGTATCTCTGAAAATAGTGAATTTTCATTTCTGCTTGTCTCCTCTCTTTTTCTTTCCATAATTTTTTGGAAAGTAATCCTTCCCAAGTAGCCAAACATACTGATCAATTTGCTTTAGGTTATATTTATCTAAGCCATAGAAGGCACGGAAATCTATCAGTATACCTTTGAATTTAACATAGTCCTTCAATTCGCAATCTTGAAAATCCGAGAAGTTATCACGATTTCTAAAATACCGAAGCACCTCATCTACATAGCTATCATAAATCGGATAATCAAGTGGATTGTGATGGCTACAATACTTTGAAGCAAAGGAGTAAAAATTCTTCAATGTATCCCCGATATTTACATATTGGATATCTCCAACCAGGGTAACATCACCAGTTTTAAGTCTCAAATCGATATCCAAAGCGCATATATGCTTAGCCACCGGGTAGATTGAGAAAATGTTAGTACTATAAAAATCATTAAGCGTTGATGCCTTTAATAGAATATCGATAACGTCTGTATTCTCAGGGCATAGCTCAAAGAACAGTTTATTAAGTGCATCCTCCTGCAGGTGGTAGTTCTCAAGGCCGTCCCACTTTGTAAGATAAATCTCAACCTGCTCGATTGAAGGATTAGGAACGTCAATGTCCATTTTATTTTTACGAGTATATGCACGGTAAGCAGTCTTTTCCTGCGTAGGCGCAGATGGCTCGGCAGTTCCATCAGAAGCTAAAAATATTCGAAACCTTCTAAGGTGAGACAAGTAACTATTAGCAAGTGATTTAGCATTACCGGTCGAGTTCTCAGAAAGAGCCTTTATTAACTCGTCTTTTGCTATATCCTCAAAATCAGTATCAGTCACTGCTTTCCAGAATAGGTCTTTGCTTCCTTTCCTCCAAAGGTAGAAGGTATCTGTATAAGCAGTATTAATTGTTAATTGCGAAATGTTCTGGCTATGTAGGAAGTTCCTGTACAATGCACGCAGCTCATCATAAGGTAAAGCTTTCATTTTGTTTATATCCAATTTTATCCCCCCTTTACTCAATATTCTTTAATCTATCAAGCCACTTCAATATGCAGCCACTTTTGAAGAAATCTAATAATGCACCATCGCAAAAGCGTTCTGCTCTAACAGCACCCATAATAAGCGCAAGCACACACTGTGCATTCAAACTTGAAATATCAGCATTCTTCATAGATTCTGAATCCCATTCAAGTCCGTTATCTTTGAGAATATCTTCATAACGGGTAAGCTCCATATCTTTATTGCTTTCTTCAAAGGCATAAACATCATCGATAAAGTTATCTACCATTTCGGAATAATCTACAAAAGGCATCTGTATCGGATGTTCCAGTGTTCCATCGTTTTCATTATCAATCACCCATTCACCAATGCTATCCGCCTGAATTATAGGTATGTATTTTGTCAAAATATCGAATTTACTCATCCTAATCCTCCTCAGGATCATCAATGCCAAATAACATTTGGAACTTATCAAAGTTATAAGGGTAAGAGTTATCGCCATCAAATTTTACTGGCTTATGGCCATTGTTATATTCGAATTCCAACTCCCACTGTGTTCCATCAAGTACCATGTATCCGAAACGTTTAGTCGTATAACGTCTTCGCCACTCACCGATGTGAAGTTCCTTAAGTGCAGCAATGTAGCTATTCTTTGTAAATGGCTCCTCATTATCATCTAATAAAAAAAGTGGTTCTTCATCTTCCCATAACTTCGTATATGCTTTCATTTCTTCGGATAACTCTACAATATAGGTGCTATAACCGCCAAAGTAACCACCAATGTTGAAGGTGATCTTGCGGATATCATTTATGTTCGCATCAAAATCGGCTGCCTTTTCTTCAGACTTTGATAAAGAATAAGTTCCGCCAGCCTCAACATAGGCTTGCTTGGCTTTATCCAAATATTCACGGCTCCAATAAATGCGGGTATCTTCACTTGGAAGAATAACAGTTTTCATGCCATCATACGGGTTTTCCATAGAATTTTTTAGACGACCTATTTCTTGCTTAAGTCCTCGGATGGCGGTCATTATTTCTTCTTTTGTTTTTCCTTTGAGATACTCTTCATAGTAACTTTCCGGACTAATCATCATATTAGACCGCCTCCTTTATTTGTTAGATATTTTTATTTCATCTCCATCGGGCAAAATAAATGCCTGCTCAAACCTGACACCCAGTACATCTGCGATGGCTTTCAACTCATCCAAGGTTACCGTTTCACGTTGTAATTTCTTATTGAAATTTTGTGGAGTCTGGCCGATACGTCTGGCAAGTTCAGAAACG
>NZ_JAUKPK010000023.1:0-1340 GCF_030499455.1 Enterococcus sp. B2E4 | reverse complement strand
TACATCTGCGATGGCTTTCAACTCATCCAAGGTTACCGTTTCACGTTGTAATTTCTTATTGAAATTTTGTGGAGTCTGGCCGATACGTCTGGCAAGTTCAGAAACGCTTATATTCATTTGCTCACACAGTTCTTTAATCATTTCTGCCGTAGTCATACAGCACCTCCAAGTTTACGCTAAGAACATTATAAACCGTTTGGTTGATAAATACAATAGTTATTAAAATATTATTACAATCAGCAAGCAAAAGAAAACCCACAACTCTACTGTAGAGTCATGGGCTATTTACTTCTGGTTTTCATATTTCCATTTCGATGCCAGATTTAAAGGCTATGACGAAGTGTTCTTCATAGACTGTAACGCTCTGGATTATCTTCCTTACAAGCTTATCATCGTAATCTAAGGTACGGAATTTGTTCTTGAGGATAAATTCAATCAGCTCATCGATTCGCTCGTTCTCGCCACTGAGGGAGGCATCTTCTACTAAAAGGATCTGTCGCTTGTCTCTCAGCTCATCAATCTCATCTGCTAGATGTTCATAATCTTGGCCCTTATTAGCCAGTTTAATTAGTTCTTTTTGTTTTTTATCTAATAAGGTATTTATCTCAGAAATTTGATACTCTGTGGTTTCGCCAATCACAGCATGAATATTCTCTTCCAGTGTCTTTATCATATTGTTCCCACCTGCAAGTAGCTTATTAATTGCAGTCATTACAGCATCATAGAGTTCATCTTCTTTTACGGTTCGGTTCTTACATACTTCAGGACCCTGCTCGATTCTAGTCACACATCGCCAGACAAATTCTTTTCTGCCGTGAATATTCCAATAGGTTCTCCTATAAATATCGCCACAATCCCCACAGAAGGTGATGGCACTTAAAGCGTACTTACTACTGTAAATTCGTTTGTTCTTGCCTTCTCCTGTGTAGATATTGCTTCTTCGATGAATTTCCTCCTGCACCTGCAAGTATAATTCTTTGGGAATGATAGCCTCATGACTATTTTCAACATAATATTGGGGAACATGCCCTTCATTTTTCACTCGTTTCTTGGTCAGAAAATCTACTGTGACAGTCTTTTGCAGAAGGGCATCTCCGATGTATTTTTCGTTTTGAAGTATCTTCTTAACTGATTCTGGTCGCCATCTTGGTTTTCCCGCTGCTGTTAAAATACCATCCTTTTCAAGGGCTAGACCAATGCCTACTAGACTCTGACCTTCAAGGTATTCTTGGTAGATGCGTTTGATAATCTCAGCTTCTTCGGGAACAATGATTAAATTTCCATCTTCATCTTTGGTGTAGCCCATAAATCGCTTATGGTTGACCTGCACCTTTCCTTGT
>NZ_JAUKPK010000022.1:0-74757 GCF_030499455.1 Enterococcus sp. B2E4 | reverse complement strand
GTTTGCTTGCTTTGTTCAGTTTTCAAAGGTCTACCGTGCTGTGTTGGCAACTTTTATATCATATCAGAGTGACGTTTGTTTGTCAACTCTTTTTTTTAAAAGTTTTTTTCAAGAAGTTGTTATTTAACTTCTTTCTTAACCTCAGCGACTTTTTTATCTTACCATCTCAACCGTTATATGTCAAACACTTTTTTGAAAAGTTTTTTTGATTTATTAGGTTTTTCAGAGATGATATTTTTTCGACTTTGTTATAATAACACTTGTAAAATGTTTCGTCAACAACTAATTTCAAAAAAGATCAATCAGTGTTTGTTACAAATGTCTTAACAAGGACAAGTAATAATATAGCAATTCTTAAAGGAAAAATCAACTAAAAAAATAGGCTTTTTGGCAACTATTTTTATAAGCGAATTATTCATTGTCAAACGATTCGAACGTTCGTTTATAAGAAGTATTTTGCGGCTAAATCTATCATTAATGGATAAAAAAAGAGAACTTAAGCTTTTCGCCTAACGTTCTCTTTTCGTCCGATCTTCTGATTGAACGATCGGTATATAGATTCGAAAGATCGTTCCTTGACCGATGACACTCTCTGCTGAAATTTTTCCTTTATAGCTTTCCAATAACTGTTTCGCAATAGATAGCCCTAGCCCGTTTCCGCCTTTGGTTCTAGCACGGGCTTTATCTACCCGATAGAAACGATTAAAGATCTTGTCGAGGTCTTCTTTGGAGATTCCCTCACCAAAGTCTTGAATGGCAATTTCAAAGGATTGCCGATCCAACGAAATGGATAGATGAACTTCTTTTCGATCAGTGGAATATTTCACTGCGTTATCCAAGACAATAATAATGATCTGTTCAAAATGATTGCGATAGATTTTCAGCTTCAACTCATGGTATAAGTCATCATCCAATGTAAAAACAAAATCCGGATACAGTATTTTAAAGTTATTGAAGACTTGATAGACAACTTCTTTTGCATTGGTTGTTTCATTTGCATAATGAACATCCACTTGTTCCGCTCTTGAGAGATCCAACATTTCCTGTACTAGCGTCTTCATCCGACTGATCTCTTGCATACTGGCTGCCAGAGACTCATCCAAAATCTCTGGATCGTCTTTTCCCCAACGCTGCAACAGATTCATATGTCCTTCAATGATCGCCACAGGTGTTCGCAACTCATGAGAAACATCTTCGACGAATCGCTCTTGCTGTTCAATGTATAGGCGCATGCGATCCAGCATTTCGTTAAAGATATCTGCTAAATCAGACAGTTCATCGTTCGTATTTAATTCTGGCATATGCACCGTTGACTGTGGGTTTTTCCGAACGGTTTCCATCGTATCTCTCAAGACCTTTAACGGCTGAAGGAAATACGCTGATAAAAAGAACCCAAGCACACTACTAAGAATCAGAGAAACGACTTCTAAGATAATCAAAGTCAGCAGCAGTTTGCTGCGTATTTCGTAAAAAGAAGTCAATTCATAAAATGTTTGTGCATAGCCAATCCGCTCTCTGGTACCTTTTGAATAGATGGGTTGGATCGAGAGAAAGCCTGTGATACCATCCAGCGTTACGATGGTTGGCGCTTTGCGCTGCGTGTCGATCAGTGCTAAATCATTCTCATGGGTTTTAAACACAAGATCCTCATTCAAATTATAAACAAACAAGCTCAACGGCGCTTGGCCTAATTCCGAAATAAAGGAATCGATTTTCATTAAGTTGCCATCGATCGTTGAAGTGCGATCATAAATGCTCGTCGTCCCCGCATCATTTTTGGTTAAATTACGATATGTTCGAACCAATGTTAGTTCTTGATCCGAATTGGCTAAACGAGAAGCAACCTCTGACATCGTCCGCTCCACATTGTTTTCTTCTTTAGCGACGATCAAATTCACCGATGTTTTATAGGTGATCACAGCAAAGATCGTAAATACGACGAATATAAAGAAAGAACTTGCGAAGGCCCACTTTACAGTTAAAGAAGGCCCCTTCAGTTCTTTTAATTTTTTCATTCTTTTTTTAAGGTTCACGACCGCATCACATAACCTGTACCACGAACGGTTTGGATATAGCTTTCCTCCCCTGGCACATCAATTTTATTTCGTAAGTAGCGGATGTAAACATCGACAACGTTGGTTTCAACTTCTGTCTCATAGCCCCAGACTTTGTTTAATAAAACATCTCTGGCTAAAACGACATTGACGTTTTCCATTAAAGTCAACAATAGCTCATATTCGCGTTTTGTTAGTTCAATGACATCTGTTCCACGTCGAACGACACGGTTTTCTTTTTCAATCGTTAGATCGCGGTAAGTGATCGTGGTTTGTTTTGCGACGTTTTTGTCCCCTTCAATATCGATACGGCGAAGCAACGCACGTAAGCGTGCCAGCAATTCTTCAATTGCAAAAGGCTTCACAATATAATCATCAGCACCATGATCCAAACCTGATACTCGATCAATCACAGAATCTCTCGCGGTCATCATGATGATCGGGGTGTTCTTCGATTGACGCACACGTCGGCAAACTTCTAACCCATTTAGCTCTGGAAGCATTAGATCCAATAAGATTGCATCCCATTCATTATTCAGCGCAGCATCCAGTCCCGTCCGTCCGTTGTAATGAACTTCGGTATTATACCCTTCATGCTTCAATTCTAATTCCACAAATCGAGCTAAGTTCTTTTCATCTTCAATGATTAGAATATTACTCATTATTGATAGCCCCTTTATTGATTATTCTGCCTTTAAAATAGACATTATCTGTCTTATTTTATCATGTATCTAAAAAATAAAAAAGAGATTGACCGAAAGTTCTCACTTTCGGCCTTTCTCTTTTGGATTCTCTTAAAGCTTACGCTTCGTCATACCATGAATAATGGAAAATTCCCTCTTTATCTGTCCGTTCATACGTATGCGCGCCGAAGTAATCCCGTTGTGCTTGGATCAAGTTCGCTGGCAAACGATCAGAACGATACGAATCAAAGTACGCGATCGCAGAGGAGAACGTCGGCACAGGGACACCCGCTTGGACAGCTAGCGCAACTACTTCACGTACAGAAGATTGATAGCGTTTGGTGATGTCTTTGAAGTAATCATCTAATAATAAGTTTTCGATGTCAGCGTTCTTGTCATAAGCATCCGTGATTTTTTGTAAAAATTGCGCACGGATGATACAGCCTGCACGCCAAATTTTGGCAATCTCACCAAAAGGAAGATCCCAATCGTACTCTTTTGATGCTGTACGTAATTGCGCGAAGCCTTGTGCATAGCTCATGATTTTACTGAAGTATAAGGCTTCACGGATCTTATTGATAAATTCTTCTTTGTTTCCTTCAAAAGCAACCGCTTCTGGTTTCGGTAATACTTTGCTGGCATTGACCCGTTCTTCTTTGTAAGCTGAGATATAGCGAGCAAAAACAGATTCAGTGATCAATGGCAATGGAACACCTAGATCTAAGGCACTTTGGCTCGTCCATTTCCCAGTTCCTTTATTGCCTGCAGCATCTAAGATCACATCAACGATCGGTTTGCCTGTTCCTTGATCATCTTTACGTGTCAAGATATCCGCTGTGATCTCAATTAGGTAGCTATCCAATTCACCTTTGTTCCATTCGGCAAAGATATCAGCCATTTCATCAACAGATAGACCTAAAATGTTTTGCATCAAGTCATAAGACTCCGCAATCAGCTGCATGTCGCCATACTCGATCCCATTATGAACCATTTTTACGTAATGGCCTGCACCATTTGGTCCAATATAAGTTACACAAGGTGTACCATCTTCAGCTTTTGCTGAAATTTGTTCCAAGATCGGTGCAACCAATTCATATGCTTCTTTTTGTCCACCAGGCATGATCGAAGGACCTTTCAAGGCGCCTTCTTCCCCACCAGAAACACCCGTACCGATAAAGTTGATTCCTGAGTTTGCCAACTCTTCGTTACGACGAACGGTATCTTTAAAGAAGGTATTTCCGCCATCGATCAAAATATCGCCTTTGTCTAGATGAGGCAATAGTTCTTGGATCGTAGCATCCGTCGCAAATCCTGCTTTTACCATTAATAAAATACGACGTGGTTTTTCAATTGATTGGACAAATTCTTCTATCGTATAAGTTGCTTTAAAATTTTTATCTGGATGTTCTTTTACTACTTCTTCTGTCTTTGAACCAGTACGGTTAAATAAGGCAACTGAATAACCGCGGCTTTCGATGTTCAACGCTAAGTTTTTGCCCATAACAGCCATACCGACAACGCCGATTTGTTGTTTTGTCATCTTTCATCCTCCTAAGATTCAATTATCTTTTTCATTATAGCGCAAATGTACCTGCTTTTGAACTATTCTCTTTCGATGGACAAAAAATATTTCTGAAAAGTTCCATCTTTTCCAAAAAAAACAAAAAAACCTCAGGCTCCATGGTTAGCCTAAGGTTTTAGAATCCTCTTTCTGAAAAAAAGGAATTATGCTTCTTTTGTTGCTACGTCTTTGCCATCGTAATGACCACAGTTAGAGCAGACATGGTGGCTTTTTTTCATTTCACCACAGTTTGCACATTCGTTCAAACCGTTGATTGTCAATTTGTAATGTGTACGACGTTTTGCTTTCTTCGCTTTCGAAGTTTTTCTTGCTGGTACTGCCATTTTGCTACACCTCCTTGTTAATGAACGCAACCTTGAGGCTGCAATTTATTCCAATCCTACGCGTTATCGTCATCTGATTCATTGAATAATTCGGATAATTTTGCAAGACGAGGATCAACTTGTTGAGCTTGCGCTTCTTTTTGATTTGCAAAGTCTTCTTCTGACAAAACAGCCCAATCGTTGCCAGATGGCATTGCTGAACCTTGTTTTTCTTCTTCTGTCAGGACTTGCAAAGGAATCGCAAGTAATAGGTTATCAGCGACCGATTCATCTAAGCTGATGGTTTGACCTTCAATGATCAAAACTTCTTCTTCGACGATCGTTTCATCGCGACGCTGAAATTGCTCTGGTGTCATGAATTGTTCATCCACTGAAAAATCAAAAGGAATCGCTACAGGTGTCAAAGAACGAGTAGATGGCAATGTCATCGTCGTTTCCACTTGATAGTGCAGCAAGTATCCTTGCTTATCAACACTCATCAGCCCTTTTACTTTTACAGGAGACAAATCAATGATCTGTCCATCGCGTTTTATCAGTTGACTTTTTAGGTCAAGTGTTTCTTCAAACATCAGCGGTGTCTCTTGGTATTTTTTTAATTCCAATAAAGACCATTTCATTTTTATCACCCCTAAGCAACAAAAGCAATTATACAGGGCTTCTGAGGCTTTGTCAATGAAATTTTCTTGACACCTTTTTCATTTTTGATCGTGTCATTTTAATGCCTTTTCTCAAGGGATTTCGACACTCTCAAAAAAACAACAGGAAGCGCACAACGTGCACTTGCCTGTTGCTTGATCAATCGTTAAAAATCATTAGATCGCTGTTGTTTCTCCACGATAAACGATACCGCGACGAGAATCAAGAGTAACCAATTCGCCATCTTTGATGGTTGTTGTTGCGTCTTTGGCACCAACGATCACTGGTAGATCTTTCGCGATTCCGACAACTGCTGCATGAGAAGTCAAGCCGCCATCTTCAACAACTAAAGCTGCTGCTTTTTCGATTGCTGGCATATATTCTTTATCTGTTGTTGGTACAACTAAAATCATGCCATCTTTTGCTTTCGCAATTGCTTCTTCGGCACTGTGAGCGATCACGGCATTGGCAACAACTGATTTTTCACCAATTCCTTGCGCTTCAAGCAATTTTGATCCGATCAATTGGATCTTCATTACGTTGGTTGTTCCGCGTTCACCAACAGGAACACCGGCTGTGATCAAGATTAGATCGCCTTCTTTAGCAAAGCCTAAATCAACTGCTTGTTTTGCTGCTAATTCAAACATTTCATCAGTTGTTGATGGTTTTTCAGCAACGGTTGGGTACACACCCCAGTTAAGCATCAAGCCGCGTTTTGTGCGTTCGTCAAATGTGACAGCTAAAATGTCAGCATCTGGACGATATTTAGAGATCATTTTTGCAGTGTAGCCAGATTCAGTGGCAGCAACGATTGTTTTAACCCCTAAGTTTTTCGCTGCACGAGCAACAGATAAACCGATTGTTTCCGTTACATCTGTTTTATCAAATTGGTTGATTTGGAAAGTGCTGTTTTCTGATAAAGCTTTTTCTGCTTCCACGTCGATACGTGCCATTGTTGCTACTGCTTCAACAGGGTAGTCACCGTTTGCTGACTCACCAGAAAGCATTGTTGCATCAGTACCGTCAAAGACAGCATTGGCAACGTCAGAAGCTTCTGCACGAGTTGGACGTGGGTTTTGTTGCATTGATTCTAACATTTGTGTTGCTGTGATAACTGATTTACCAGCAGCGTTACATTTTTTGATGATGCTCTTTTGAACCATTGGTACTTCTTCAGCAGGGATCTCAACACCCATGTCACCACGGGCAACCATGATACCATCAGAAACTTTGATGATTTCATCGATATTATCGATACCTTCTTGTGATTCGATTTTAGAGAAGATTTGCACATGAGTCATGTCTTTTTCTTCTAAAATTTCACGAATTTCTAAAACGTCTTGCGCTTTACGTACAAATGAAGCGGCAATGAAGTCGATATCGTTATCAAGACCAAAACGGATATCTTCTGCATCTTTTTCAGTAATACCAGGTAAGCTGATTGATACGCCAGGAGCATTGACCCCTTTACGTGATCCTAACATTCCAGCATTTTTAACGACAACCACTAATTCACGGGTTGCTTCGTCTTTTTCTTTGATTTCCATGTCGATCAAGCCATCATCAAACAAGATGTGTCCGCCCACATGAACATCTTCAAATAAACCAGGATAAGTTACAGCAATTTTTTCTTTTGTTCCTTTGTGTTCTGGATCCATTGAAATACGTGTTTCATCGCCAACGTTGAATTGGATGTATCCAGCACGACCAAAGTCTGCTTCTGTCGTATTTTGTACAGTTGTACGGATTTCAGCACCTTTTGTATCTAAAAGGATACCGACATCTTTACCAGTTTTCTTTACGGCTTCACGAACCATTGTCATACGCGCTAATTGTTCTTCATGATCTCCATGAGAGAAGTTAAAGCGGAAGACATTCGCACCGGCTTCAATCAGTTGAGAAATAATTTCCACACTGTTACTTGCTGGTCCTAATGTACTTACGATCTTTGTTTTTTTCATTACTAAACGCTCCTATTCATTTATTTAAAATAGCTAATAAGCTTTTTTTACAAAATTACTGTTGCGTTGCTTTAAAAATCTCTTTAGAATGAGATTTCTTTGTTCAAGTTATACAAGCTAAGATCTGGTTTGTGACGATTGTTTTCAAGGGTATCGATGATATCAGAAGCAATCATTTCATTGTTTTCGATACCGATACATAGACCGCCTTTGCCTTGTTGCAATAATTCAACGGCATATGAACCAAATTTACTTGCTAACACACGGTCACGAGCGCTTGGTGAACCACCACGGACAACATGTCCTAGAATTGATACACGGGTATGGAAATCGCCGTATTCAGAAAGTTTGTCAGCAAAATCATTTCCGCCCATCACACCTTCGGCTAAAACGATCAAGCAATGTTTTTTCCCGCGGTCGCGTCCTTCACGGATACGATCAGCAACAACTTGCATGTCAAAATCATGTTCTGGGATGATGATTTCATCCGCACCACCGGCCACACCTGACCATAAAGCGATATCGCCAGCACCACGACCCATTACTTCGATCACGAATGTGCGGACATGTGATGTCGCTGTATCACGGATACGGTCAATCGATTCCAAGACAGTATTGATCGCTGTATCAAAACCAATCGTGAAATCTGTTCCTGGAATGTCATTATCGATCGTTCCTGGAATCCCGATCGCTGGGAAACCGTGACGAGTAAGTGCCATCGCACCATGGTAAGATCCATCTCCACCAATCACGACTAGCCCTTCGATGCCAAATTTCTTTAATTGTTCGATTCCTTTTAATTGTCCTTCTTGTGTCGCAAATTCTGGATAACGTGCTGAATATAAGAATGTTCCACCACGTTGAATTTTGTCACCAACATCAGCAACATCTAAGCGACGAATGTCGCCTGCGACTAGTCCGGCATAGCCATAGTTGATTCCGTATACTTCAAGTCCGTCAAAAATACCCTTTCTGACAACTGCGCGAATCGCTGCGTTCATTCCTGGTGCATCGCCGCCACTGGTTAGAATTCCAATGCGTTTCATTATTCTTTCACCTCATCAAAAGATTTTGTTTAGGGAAGCCCCTGTTTGCTAGTTTTCAAGTAATAACCACGAGACATATTCTACCATTATTCCATGAAAATGTCTTGAAATAGTGGGAAAAAGTTGAAAAAAGTGTAAGTTGAATTACCGTTTTCGGAAAATTACTTGAAAATTACATTTCCATTTCCTAATAATGCGATCAGTTGTTTGACAAAGTTCGGCTCATCCGTCACCCAGTTTTCTTCTGCTAATAACACTTTTTTGCCACTGCTTTCATAGAACATCACCACTGGAATATTTCCGTGATGCTGCTTCATTTCCTTCGACAATGCTTGCAGGTGCGACGTTTCAGCTTCAGCAGAAATCTTTAAGTAACAAGTTTGTGACGCAATTTTATTTTGAACGTTTTCTGCTAAGTCTATTTTATCAGCAATGAGTTGGATTTCACCATTGTAACGACTTACCTCGACCTTTCCTTCGATATAAAGAACAGCATTTTCTTCAATCAAGGAACGTACTTGTCGATAAACGATGGGAAAAATCGTTACTGACACTTCTTTGCTGGCATCCGTTCCTTCGACAAACGCCATTTGTTCGCCCTTTTTCGTTCGAATCTCTCGAATCTTGCGCACATATAAAAGGATACGCACCCGTTCATTCGGAACCAGGTCGGCAATATCAGTGATTTGTTTTAGTTGGTGCAATTTTTGAAACTGTTCCACGGGATGGCCAGACAAATAAACACCTAAGTATTCTTCTTCCAAAGCCAGTTTTTCTTCTAGTTTGTAATCGGCAACGGCTTCTTCTTTTAATGCCATAGTTTCTAAGAGATCCAAACTGCCGCCACTATAAGTAATGTTTTGGATCTTTCCTTCTAGCTGGATCAGTGCTTGTTTTCGATTGGGGGCGATCCCATCGAATACGCCGATGCTCAAAAGCGGCAATAAATAATCCAATTTTAACCATTTGCTGTTCCGCTGATTCAAGCGAAGCAAAAATTGATCCATAGACGTGAAATTACCATGCTCTTTTCTTTCTGCCAAAATGTCTTGGATCATGTCGCGTCGGATTCCTTTGATACTGCTGAAACCAAAACGAATTTGTTTTTCATTTTGCAGTTGAAAACTAAACCCACTGGCATTGATCGAAGGCGGCAGTACTTCTACGCCATAACGTGCGGCTTCATTTAAATATTCTTTCATTTTGCTGGCGGTGTAGCGTACCGAGTGTAGGATCGAAGCAAAAAATGGTGCGGGATAGTGTACCTTCAGATAGGCCATTTGAAAGCCGATAAAGGAATAGGCAAACGCATGGGATCGATTAAACCCATAATTGGCGAACCGCTCGATATAGTCATAGACCAAATTGGCGGTCTTTTCATCGTACTGATTGGCTAAGGCGCCTTGCACAAAATGACGACGTTCCTCATCCAAGACGTCTTTTTTCTTTTTACTGATTGCTCGACGCAAAATATCTGCTTGTCCTAAGCTGAAACCAGCCATTTTGGAAGCTACCTGCATGATCTGCTCTTGGTAGACAATGATTCCGTAAGTGTTTTGCAAAATCGGAATCAAGCTGTCATCTGGATAAGAGACACGCTCTTGTCCTTTTTTCCGCTTAATAAAGGTATCGATATTTTGCATCGGTCCTGGACGATACAAGGCATTGACTGCGGTAATATCCTCGATGCTTTCTGGTCCTAGCTTACGCAGCACATTGCGTATCCCCGCTGATTCAAATTGGAAGATCCCTGCGGTCTCGCCTTTTTGAAACAAGCGCAATGTTGCTGGATCATCAAGAGGAATCTCCTTTTGGGTAACGATTTGTTGGCTGATTCGTTTAATGCCTTTCAAGGTATTATCAATGATCGATAAGTTTCTCAAGCCTAAAAAGTCCATCTTCAATAGGCCGATGGCTTCTACGTCATTCATGGTAAATTGGGTCAGCCAGATCCCATCGCTGCCTTCTTGTAAGGGAACCAGATCAAGCAAATTCTTGTCACTGATCACCACACCAGCGGCATGAGTCGATACGTGACGTGGCAAGCCTTCTAAAATTTTGGCGACTTGAAACATTACTTGGTTTCGCTCATTAAACGACACCAATTCTCGCAGCTGATTGGATTGTTCATAAGCAAGATCTAAGGTCATTTTCAAGGCATTGGGGATGGCTTTTGACCAGCGATTGGCTTCACTTTGCGAAAGACCAAAGACACGAGAAACATCTCGCAGAACCATTTTGGCCGCCATGGTGCCAAACGTCGCAATCTGTGCCATATATTCTTGCCCGTATTTTTGGCGCACATACTGTAAAATCTCGTCTCTGCGATTGTCAGGAATGTCTAAATCAATATCAGGCATCGTGTAACGTTCTGGATTCAAGAATCGTTCAAACAAAAGATCGTATTTGATTGGATCTACGTCGGTGATCGATAAAACATATGCCACCAGTGCGCCAGCAGCCGATCCCCGTCCAGCGCCGGTAACGATCTCTTGTTGGTGGGCAAAGTCCATGACGTCCCAAATAATCAAGAAATAGTCATCAAAGCCCATCTTATGGATGACGGACAACTCATAATCCAAACGCTGTTCGTACGCCGATGTAACGTGGGCAACACGCTGAGGCAGACGCTCAAAACAAATTTTCCGCAAATAGTCCGCAGCGCTTTCTTCGGCTGGTAGCGGGTAATGAGGCAACAGCCGCTGATGCAGCGGCAGCTCGACGGCGCATTCAGCTGCAATCCGCTGATTATTCATCAATGCCTGCGACCATTCTTCAAATGCCGCGGTCAGTTGGTCTGCTGGTTGTAGAAAAAGCTGCGCAGCCCCTTGCTCTTTAGCCTGACGAAAGTCTTCAATTTGCGAGCCCTCTTTGATATGCGTCATCACTTTGACTGCAAAGGCTTCTTCTTGTGCTAAAGCCGCGATTGGTTGATAGGCACATGGTGCAATGTTTTGCTCGTTAAACCAAGCGATCGTTTCTGAATCTAGCCCTTTGCTAGTAATACCTAAAAACAAGCTCTCAGAATCAAATTTATGGCTGATTGCTCGCAGTGCTTCTTGATTGGCTTCTAGATCATCGTGCTGAGAAGGCAGAAACCCCTCGCCTTCAGGCAGCAAACCAAAGAGGTCCTGCAAAGAATCACAAGCAGCTAAATTCAACTGCTCGGTGATCATTTTTTCACTTGATAAACGCATCAAGGTTTGATAGCCCTTGAGGTTTTTTGCAAATACGTACAACGGAAAGGACATTGATCCCTCTCCGAAGGTACAGTCGAACAAAGCACCAAAAATCGGCTTGATGCCCTGTGCTAGGCATTGCTGATAAAACTCGACCGCGCCATAGAGAACATTATGATCGGTCAGACCCAACGTCTGATAGCCCATCTTTTTGGCTTGCTCTATATAGTGAGGAATTTTGATCGTACTTTGCAGCAACGAATAGGCGCTTAAGGTGGTGAGCTGTGAATACATTGAAATCCCTCCAAAAATGAAAATTCTCTTTCTTTCTGCTAGTAATTAGATTTGAAAAACAAAATGAAAAAGTGAAAATCTTTACAATAAATATTTTTGTGATAAACTAAAGTCGAAATGGAAGATACGCAGAAAAGAGGTGTCGTCATGCGTTACTTAGTCACTTTATTTTGGACTTTTGTATTAGGTCAAGTCGTTGGCTATCTAGGCAGCTCACTTGCTGGAGCAACTTATGATTTTCAATTAACTTCAATCATCTCTTTGGTCACAGGTGTGGTGATCATTCTTGTTGGTATTATCGCACCAGCGCCTGAAAAGACAAGCCATTAAAAAAAAAACCAGTTACCTTTATTGTAACTGGTTTTTTTTTCTTTTCAACTATTCACTGATGTCCGTTTTACGCAAGCTTTTACGGAAATTAAATCCTGAGATAAAAATATTGATCAGTACAAACCCGCTAGTTACCCAAAAGACGGCGGGATAACCAAAGCCAGCTGCCACCGTTGAGCCGACCATCGGACCTAACACTTGTCCAAAGTTAGAGAACATTTGGTTGTAGCTGTAGATACGGCTGACCCCTTCCATCGGGGTGATCTTGCTGATCAGTGTGTTGATGGACGGCATCAACGCACCTGTCGAAAAACCAAGCAAGAAGCGCAGCACGCCCAACTGAAACGGTGTGGAGACAAAGCCCATCGGAATGAAACAGAAAAATGACAGCAATAAACCGCCTAACAATACCTTGTGATTGCCGTAACGATCACCGATTTTGCCTAAAAATGGCGAAGAGATGATTGCCGAAACACCAGCAACAGAGACGATCAATCCGCTGACAAACAAAATATTGCCACTGTTCCCGCTTAGATCACGAATATACAATGTAAGGATCGGGCTGATACTCGTTACACCTAGCTGTAAAATCAGTGACGTAATAAACAAACCGACAAGCAACTGCATATTTTTGATTTGACCAAAAATTTCTTTGATGGACAGCAAATCGCCCTTTTCAACCGGCTCAAAATCTTCTTGAACGAGAAAAATCGTAAGTAAGAGCGTAATTAGCAGCACAACACCAGTAATGATAAAAACATTTTTCATGCCGAACCATTGCGCCAACGCCCCACCCATCGATGGACCGATCAAATTCCCTGCGATGGCTCCTGTAGCCAATGTCCCAAGCGCCCAACCGCTTTTTTCTCGAGGCGCCTGCGAAGCAATCAATGCAGTCGCATTGGGAATATACCCCGATAAAATTCCGGTAAAGAAACGCATGATCAACAACCAATAGACATTCGGTACAAAAGCCAAAGACCCCATCGTCACTGTCATCCCCGCAGCCGCGCGAATCATCATTAAGCGACGACCTTTTTGATCTGCTAGATTTCCCCATACTGGAGCAATGATAGCCGCCGCAAACGCCGTTACTGAGATTGCTAATCCAGAAAACAACTCAATTTGACTCTCTGGAGCGCCTAACTCTTCTATATATAAGGGAATGAATGGCATGACAAGACTAAAACTGGCACCCGTAAAAAAACAACCTACCCATGAAATCAGTAGATTTCGTTTCCAATCAATCTTCATTTACAAACCTTCTTTCACAAATACTATACCGTATCGTGAGTAATAATCAAATAAAAAAATCTTTCTGCAGGTAACATACAGAAAGATTTTCTTCATTAAACTTAACTGATCAAAGCCAAAATGACAAAGTTTAGGATAAACAACGCATTGACGACCCAGATGATCGGTGACACTTCGTTGGCTTTTCCTTTCACTACTTTCACTAATGCGTAGAAAATGAAACCAACAGCGATCCCATTGGAAATACTGTAAGACAAGCCCATAAAAATAGACGCGAAGAAAGCGGGAACTGCTTCTTCTAGATCGGTCCACTTGATGTCTGCAAACGAAGCCATCATCATTACCCCAACTAAGATCAACGCTGGTGCTGTCGCTTGTGCGGGAACGATTGAGATCAGTGGAGAAAAGATACTGCTGATTGCAAAGAGTGCTGCCACTACAACAGAAGTCAAGCCCGTGCGTCCACCAGCACCGATACCAGCTGCTGATTCCACATAAGTCGTTGTATTTGAGGTCCCTACGATGGCACCTACAGAAGTGGCTACGGCATCTGCAAAAAGGGCTTTATCCATCTTCGTGTTCAACCCGTTACTGTTTTCAACCGCTTCTTCATCTTTTTTCGAAAAGATCCCTGTACGACGTCCAGTCCCGATAAAGGTACCGATCGTATCAAAGACATCTGATAAGCTAAACGCTAAAATCGTCATAATTACTTGAGGGATTTTGGCAGAATCACTGAATAGTGAGCCCATTCCTTCAGAGCCAAACGCAGCGCCAAATGTGATGCCTAGTTCGCTGATGGAACTTCCTAATGAATTCCCGTGCCAATCAATGGCACTTAAATCCACCACACCCACCAAAATACCGATGATCGTCGTTCCTAAAATACCAAAAATAATTGCCCCACGAACATTTTTCACCACTAATAAAGTAGTCACTACTAAACCAATCACTGCTAACAAAACAGGTGCATTATTGAAATTCGCCAAAGCTGGGACGATCCCCCCATTAAAATTGGCACTCACGATCGTCTCACCGTCGACAACTGAACCAGTCACTGCGGCAGTGTCTGCACTGAAGTTTAGCAAGTTGGCATTTTTGATCCCTACATAAGCCACAAAGATCCCGATCCCGCCGCCAATTGCATGCTGCATGCTTTCTGGAATCGCATGGATGATCATTTTTCTGATACGAGTGACCGTGATAAAAATGTTGATCAAGCCGCAGATGAAAACCATCGCTAATGCTTGCTGCCACGTATACCCCAAACCAAAAACGACGGTAAAGGTGAAGAATGCATTAAGGCCCATTCCAGGTGCTTGCGCATAAGGCACATTTGCAAATAAGCCCATGATCAGGGTACCAATCACTGAAGCGATGATCGTTGCTAAGAAAACAGCTTGAAACGGCATGCCTGCAGCAGATAAAATCGTCGGATTCACAAACAAAATATAACTCATCGCGAAGAAGGTGGTGACCCCAGCCATCACTTCTGTGGAAACCGTCGTTTTATTCTCCTTTAATTTGAAAAACTTTTCCATGTTATGTTTCACTCCTGAACTTTAATCGTTTCTATGAAAAGAAAAAATGAATAATTGCGCTTTTCATCGAACAATTACAAATTATAAGGGAATAATTTTCGCTTTTCAAACCTTTTTCCGAATAAAACGAACCAAAAACGTTTAATGTTCGTGTTTTGCTTTGTAAATATTATGAAAACTTATCGAAAACTTACTTGTATTGTGAAATGACAGAAATATGTTACACTTAAGCCACTACCATAAGAGAATGGAGCGAGTCTTTTGAAACCAAAAATCATCGCCATTGATTTAGATGGCACAACCTTAAATACTGAATCCCAACTTTCCCCTCGCACACGTGAGGTACTGGTTCGCGCCACCAAAGCGGGACACTTTGTTACCATCGCTACAGGAAGACCCTTTCGTATGAGCGATCAATTCTATAAAGAATTGGCGCTCACAACACCAATGGTCAATTTTAACGGTGGGTTAGTCCATAAACCTCGACAAGTCTGGGCAAATGAAATGGAGCACTCGATCTCTCGAGAAATTGCGTTTGAGCTCATGGCGCAAAAAGAGCAGTTGGGGCTGACGTTTGTGGCAGCAGAAAATCGCGAAACCTTTTTCATTGATGACCTAAGTGGATTTGATCAACACTTTTTCTTTTCGGGCAATGCTTCCGAAAAAAATCTATTAGCAAATTTAAAAACGGACCCCACTTCATTACTGGTGAAAACCGAAAATGAATTAGCAGAATCTGTTTCTTTACGTATCAAGGATCAATTCGACGATGCGGTCGATGTTCGAACCTGGGGCGGACCTCAAGCTATCTTAGAGATCGTACCAAAAGGAGTCCATAAAGCACTTGGTCTTTCGGTGATCGCGGATTCTTTGTCTTTGGATCGACAAGATATCATCGCTTTTGGTGATGAACACAACGATTTGGAGATGCTGGATTATGCGGGTTGGGGCGTTGCCATGGCGAATGGCACGCAACAATTAAAATCGATCGCCAATGATGTTACCGACAAAACCAATGCGGAAGATGGCATGGTCGATTACTTGGAAAAATATTTAGGTCTATAAAAAAAGCCGATGCGGGATGTCCGCATCAGCTTTTTTTTTGCTGCCATATTCAAATCAAAGTGTTTCATAAACGATTTCTTTGGCTTCTGGAATCGATTCATCAATAAAGAATACTTTATACCAGGTCAAGAACGTAAAGATCGTCCAGATTTTTCGCTGAAGATTCGGTTTTCCTTGGCGATGGTCTTCAAGCATTTGTAAAATTGCTGTTTGATCGAAGAAGGTTGCCGCAAAGTCTGACTCAAAAAGGCTCTTGACTGCTTCATATCCTGTTCCTTCTTTCAGCCATGCCTTGATAGGTACAGGAAAACCGAGTTTTTCACGGTTTGCCCACTCTTTTGGCAAATGACGGTTTGACGCTTGTCGAAACACATCTTTGGTGTTGTTTTGATTGATCAAATATTTCGTCGGGATTGTTTGCGACAGCTTTTGCATCTCAATATCCAATAAAGGAACGCGTAATTCCAAGGAACTCGCCATGGACATTTTGTCTGCTTTTAACAAGATATCCTTTGGCATCCACTGATGAAGATCCAAATATTGCATCTTATTGACCTCGTCTTTGAGACCATTGACTTTCTCGTAATGAGGCGCAACGATTTCAGCAACAGAGGGTCCTTTTTGATAGGTTGGTTTTAAAAGCTGCAGTGCTTCCTCTTCTTCAAAGACGAGTGCTTGCCCGATAAAGAAGTCTTGGGCAGGTGCCGTTGCTTCATAAAGATGGATTCGACCATGGAAGTTTTTCATTTTGCCGATTTGACGTCCCAAACGAAAGCGGATGTTTTGTGGCAATTTTTTCAACCCTTGGGCAAAAACGCGCACCGCTTTAGAGTTTGTGTGGAAGCCATAAGCAGCATAACCGGCAAATAATTCATCTGCCCCTTCCCCAGATTGAACGACTCGCACTTGCTGTGCTGCCAGATTGGCTAAAAAGTACAAAGGGACACAGCTTGGGTTAGAATCTGGTTCGTCCAAGTGATACTGAATCAACGGGAATGCCTCAAAGGACATTTCACCATCGATGACCGCTGCTGTGTTGTTCAAACCAAGTTTTTCCGTCAATTTGCGGGCCTCGATCGCTTCGTTGTAGGTTTTGTCATCGAACCCGATTGAAAACGAGCGATCTGGTCGCAAGACAGAAGCTACGTAACTTGAATCGACACCACTGGATAAAAATGAGCCGACTTCAACATCACTGATTTGATGAGCGGCAATTGATTCCTGGACTGCTTGATCGATTTTGTCGACCCATTCTTCTCTTGAATGATTTTCTTTCACTGAAAAATCTGCATCCCAATACTGCTTGATCGTCAATCCCTGTTCATTAAACAAATAATAATGCCCTTCTTGCAAACGATGAACGCCTTTAAAGAAGGTTTCTCCGTTCAAAGGCGAGTATTGAAAAGTCAAATAAGGTTTCAATGCCTCTTGGTTCAACTCTTTCTTGAAATCAGGATGAGGCAAAAAGCTCTTGATTTCAGAACCAAACATAAAACTGCCATTCATTTGCGCATAGTAATATGGTTTGATCCCAAAGTGATCCCGTGCGCCGAAAAGCTCTTGTTTTTGAGTATCCCAGATGGCAAAAGCAAACATTCCCCGCAGGCGCTGCAAAACATCAATGCCCCACTCCTCATAGCCATGTAAGACTACTTCGGTATCCGCATGGGTAGAAAAAACATGACCCGCTTGGATCAATTCTTCCCGCAACACTTGAAAGTTATAGATTTCCCCATTAAAAATAATGACTTTTGTTCGATCCTCGTTAAAAATCGGTTGTGAGCCACCTTCTAAGTCGATGATCGATAAACGACGAAACCCTAACGCTACTTGGTCGTCGGTAAATTTTCCTGAACTGTTTGGTCCGCGATGAACGATCCGGTCCATCATGCGTTCAATAATGATTTCTTTTTGGTCTTTTGAATTGACAAAGCCGACAATTCCGCACATATTTTCACATCCGTTTTCATAATCCATTTTCATTTTTCTAAAGTAAATCATACCATAGAATTCAAGAGATACGATCTCTTTTTCAAAAAAATACAATCAATATATTTTTGAACAAAACATAATTTGGAGACAAACCTTATGATATCAAGGTTTCCAACCATCTCATACTCTCAATCTTACAAATTTGTTATCTAAGAAAATAGCTATCCTCAAAATTCTTAAGAAATTTTTTATAAATTCTATTTTTCTGAAAATATACAA
Source organism: Enterococcus sp. B2E4 (assembly GCF_030499455.1). NCBI lineage: Bacteria > Bacillati > Bacillota > Bacilli > Lactobacillales > Enterococcaceae > Enterococcus > Enterococcus sp. B2E4. The sequence goes on along the minus strand of NZ_JAUKPK010000022.1, from coordinate 56,598 downwards.
AGATACTTTTCCCGAATTTACTGACTCCAGGAAACTTCTTTGGCTGCCATTCTCAGGCATTGATTTCTTGAAAAGGATCAGTCAGATTCGTTCGTTTGATAGTTTTATTGGACGAATGTGAAAAAAAGTGTTATTCTAACTATGGAATTTCGTTATCAACTAAACGTTGCCTTTCAATGACAAGTTTTAAGAAAGGAGAATGACTATGACATTCTATAACACAGATCTACAATATCGTGTAACTCTGGATACCAAATTGAATTTATTTATCGTTTTCGATAAAAAAGATGCGAATCATTTTGCGACTGGAATTACGATCGAGCAAGCTGTACAAGAATTGAAAAAAACTGCATAAGGAGTTTATCCAAATGAAGGATACCGATTCGTACTGAAAGCACCTCGCTAAGGAAAAAATTAGCTAGGTGCTTTCTTGTTTTTTGGCTCGCTTTTGTCTTTTGCAGTATCCGCTTCTTGCTTCTGTCCACTTTGCTGTTCATCTAGCTGTAAGATTTCATCAACAGATCCTTGCGTAATAAATTTGCTCAATCCCTGTGCCGCAACTTTTGTGTAACGCATAAAGTAATCTTTTTCTTGAAAATCCATCTTCTTCCCTCCTACTGATACAACTGTACTTTCATTTCGTTTACTAGCGATTTTACCAGTAATTCTTGAGCGTCACTTCTTTAATACATACGAATGATCCATTAATAGCATACACGTTACATTTGTCAAATCATTCTTTTCCTCTATTCATGAAAAGACAAATCTGTTTTCTGATTCCAGACATAGTACTATTAACTTTAGGAAACTGTTTTCTTAGGAGGGATGCTTATGGCTACATTTTTCGCTGGTTTGTTTTTTATCGGTTTGATCGGTTTCATTTTTGGCATTATCTTATTTTATATTGGGTTGATAACTCAAAAAAACAAACGAGATCGAAATGTTTTTCTCATTGTCGCTTCCGCCTTTATTGTCTTGTTTTCGTATGGTGGCTTGTCCTTCTACCAAGATGTGACGTCTTTCGATAGCATCACTGCCCAATTAAGCCTTTCTTTACGTAACGAATCAGGGAAAAATGAGTCCTTTGGCGATGCCGCTGCTTCCATGGAACAACCACAAGGAGAACAAACAGCTGGCAACAACGAAGCAAGCAGCGCGCAACAAGAAGAACCCGCAAACAACGAGCAACATACACCTCAACTTTCTCGTGAAGAAAGAAATGCACTGAATCGTGCAGAAAGATACTTATCTAGCAATGCGTTTTCTCAGTCGAGCTTGAAACGCCAACTACTCTATGAAGATTTTTCTGAGAGCGCAGCAGACTTTGCCGTAGCCACTGTGGATGCCGATTGGAACGAGCAAGCTTTGAAAAAAGCAATTCGCTACTCGCAAAATTTATCCTTATCAGATGAGCGTGTGGCGAGCCAACTTTCCTTTGAAGGCTTTACTTCTGAACAAATTGAATACGCCTTAGCGCGTTTGCCCGATTGATTCTTTTCGTTTGTTGCAGGACCACAAGCAAAAAAGCCTATCTAGAAAGATAGGCTAAACGCTCCAAAGCGTTGATATAAGGAGAGTACAGGATTTGAACCTGCGCGCCGGGATGAACCGGGTCGGCGGATTTCGAGTCCGCTGCATTACCACTCTGCCAACTCTCCATAACAGTTATTTTCGCTAGTTTTATTAAAAATGTCAAGAAAAATCTGCACCCAATAAGTAATGGGATGCAGATTTTTTGTTCTTTAATCGAAGATGTAGCTATCTTTCTTTTCGATTACGCCTTCAATAGTCTCGTTGATGATTTTGATGATCTGGTCATCGGTGGGTGTGATGATACCCGCCGACATTAAGGAAGCCAAACCAGTCACAACGATCCATGCGCCATTATGTAGTGCATTTACCGCATCTTCTGAAAGATCCGCATATTTTTCTTCTGATTTGATCAAGGATTTGAAATAGGTCGATGAAAAATCATGCATCAATTTCCCACCGCCATAGTCGTCGATAAAAAGGGCGATGTAGAGATTGTGCTGCTCTTGAGCGAAGCGTATATAATTCAGGCCTAAATCAACAAGTTTGTCTCCTGTTCGAACAACTGGAAAAACATTTTCCGATAAATCTTTGAAAACAGCCTCCACCAAGGTATTTTTTAAGTCCTGCATATTTTCGAACTCAAGATAAATCGGTTGAGTAGAAATTCCCATGTGCTTAGCGATATTCCGGGCCGTAAAATTGCCAAAACCTTCTCTATTGATCAGTTCATAAGCGGCCTTCAAAATGTGTTCTCTTGTATAGACCTTCCTTCGCATCAATAAATCCCCCTTTTTATATTTATTTAATTGTAACCGAGATATTCATTTTTTTAAAATAAAACACTCCATCCGTTATCTTATTTCTATTCACTTTGTTCATTAAAAACGAATGTTTACTAATAAAGAGAAGTGCTTCTCCTTCCATTTATCACAAAAAATCCTACGCATTGGCTGCTAGTTATTTTTCAAATCTACTTTTCTTCCTTGTTGAAAACTCGCTGAAATTGTACACTAAGAATGTAGTGCGCAAATTCGATTGAAAAAGGAGTTTGGAAATGGCGGAATCAAAAGAGCTATTATTGGAGGCCTGTTTGTTGGCAGGAAAAATCATGATGGAAAACGGCTCGGAAGTCTATCGAGTGGAAGATACAATGAATCGAATTGCAGCAAATGCCGGGGAGCAAGGCAGCATTAGTTATGTAACAGCAACTGGACTTTTTATGGGCTTACGCAGTAGCCACTACGCACAAGTAGAAAATGTTCATGATCGAGTCATCAATCTCGAAAAAATCGTTGCCGTCAACGGATTGTCTCGTGCCTATGCTGAGAAAAAAATCTCGTTAGTGGAACTGCACGAGGCATTAAAAAAGGTCAATCCAACGACACCAAGTTTTCCTTATTGGCTGCAGGTGTTTAGTGCGGGCGTGGTCAGCAGTACTTTAATGATTATTTTCGGCGGTGCTTGGTTTGATTTTCTAGCAACGTTTGTCATTGGCTGTCTGGGATTTTTATGCGCCTATTGGGTCAAAAAAGTCATCGATATCCGCTTTTTGGATATGTTTTGCGCCTCTTTACTGATCGGTACTTTGTCTCTTCTAGCGGTCTCTCTTCATGTCGCACAAAACGTCGATAATTTGATTATCGGTGCCGTCATGCCCTTAGTTCCTGGTGTAGCGATCACCAATTCCTTTCGGGATATTTTGGCAGGCCATCTCATCAGTGGGACTGCTCGGGGAACTGAAGCTATTTTCACAGCTGCCGCGATCGGTGTTGGCATCGCCACGGTCTTCACCTTATTTGGAGGGATCTCATGACGATTTTTATTCACCTTTCCTTTAGCTTTTTAAGCACCGTGACCTTTGGTATCTTGACCAATATTCCTAAAAGAGCCTTAGTTGCAACAGGCATTGCTGGAACGGTTGGCTGGATGATCTATTGGTCATTGAAAACGATTGGCTACGGTCTAGGCAGCGCCAACTTCTTAGCCGCATTTGCCGTCGGTTGCGTTAGCATCTTTTTTTCCCGCAGAAAAAAAATGCCCATGATCATTTTTAACATTCCTAGCCTCGTTCCTCTCGTACCGGGTGGTCCTGCCTACAAAGCCGTTCGAGAATTCGCTTTGGGCGACAACTTTGTCGGCTTTGAAAATCTGATGATCGTTGTCATCACCGCTGGGGCGATCGCTGGAGGCTTCATGATGACGAGTGTGGTTGAAAAAATCGTTAATCGTTGGCAAATGAAGCGAACGAAAAAACATCTCTCAGATAAAAAAATCTCCTGAAACTATTGGTGCGCAGAAACTATAAATTTTTCTTATTTCAGACTTTAGTACAATGTTTTCTTTTCGGACTTCTTTTATAATAAAGGCATACCTTACAAAACTGTTTGACGTTTGTCATTTGTTTTACTGGATTTTTCTGGTCTCACCCCGTATAGTGGGATTATGAAACATAAAGGAGATGAAGTCCTGTGAGCATAGCAACTTCCCGTCGTATCATTAATACGATTTCTATTATTGGCTTAGGTTTATCTATCGCATTAACGATCTATTTTATCAATCTAGGTGTTTTCAAAGACATTAATGCACTGCGAGGTCTAGTTGGAAATTCCGTTATCTTAGGACCAATCGTCTTTATCCTTTTGCAGATCTTGCAAGTAGTGATCCCGATCATTCCCGGTGGTGTCTCCAGCGCTGCAGGTGTCTTGATTTTTGGTCCTTATCTAGGATTCGTTTATAACTATGTAGGAATCAGTATTGGTTCTGTCATTATTTTCCTGCTAGGCCGACGATACGGTAAACCATTCATTTTAAGTATGATCAGTGACAAAACTTACGATAAATATATTGGCTGGTTAGATAACCAAAGCCGATTTGAAAAACTTTTCGCCCTTGCAATCTTTCTACCAGTCGCCCCAGATGATGCCCTTTGTCTAATGGCTGGCTTGACCAACATGACAGTGAAGAAATTTACGTTGATTATTTTGTTGGCAAAACCTGCTTCAATTTTCTTGTACAGCATGGCTTTGATTTATGGTGGAACATTCTTAACTGGTTTGTTAGGCGGATAAGAAAAATAGGTAAGAAAAACGATCAATTCATTGAGCCGAACATGAAGGAGCTGCTTTTTATACAGGGATCTATACCTGTGGCGAATGTGCTTCTGAAACTGTTCGACTCTTTTTTTCCGCCTTTTTAGAATAAATAGGAACCAAAATACTTACTTTATTAGGATGACGACCATGAATTATTTAAAAAACAGCTTAGTCAACACTTGGGATTTTTTGAAAGACAGCAATGCCTACTTCCGTGATGTGTTACTGATGCACGGTGCTTTGTTGTTCTTAGTGATCCCAATCTTATCGGCTTCCACCAAGTTCGTCTTAAAACGTGGGGGCTTGCCTTACCTTTCTTTTGATAATATTGGCAGTATCTTTACCGACCACCCAGTCGTGCTGCTCTCATTAACACTGATTTTACTTTTGATTTTATTAGCCGTCTTTTTTGAGTTTACTTTTTTGCTGCTAAGTGTCTATTTTATTAAAAAGAAACAGCCGATCAGCTTGCGGCAATTGTTACGGATGACTGTTTTGCAGTTGCGTAAATTACGGCCGATGACCTTTTTATTTTTCCTGTTTTACTTCTTACTGATTTTACCGATCGGTGGGTTGAGTTTTAATTCTGATTTACTCGCAAAAATCAAAATTCCCGCATTTATCATGGATTTCATTTTTGCCAACCGTGTCTTGATCATCGGGGCAGTGCTGTTGGTTTATGTTTTGTTGATTTACTTGGGGATTCGCGTGATCTTTGCCTTGCCAGAAATGATATTACGTGATCTGCCCTTTCGAAAAGCGATCAAAGAAAGCCTCCAAGTAACAAAACGCCGTTTTTTTGCCATCGTTGGACAATTTGTCTTTATCGGTGGCAGCATCTTGTTGATTTCGACACTGGGCTTCACTTTGCTGATTACCATTCAGGCGGTGATTGAAGTTGTTACACCGGACTATGCGTTGTATAGTGCTGTTTTTATTATGACTTTCTTGCAGTTTATCTTGTTACTGAACGTCATTTTATCGACGGTAGCCATTTTTTACATCATCGTTGATTTCATGGATGATGAAGGCTTTTTACCGGAGATTCCTTCATGGTTCCACCAAGAGCCATTGAACCAGCGTCATTTCTTAGGTCTAAAAAGTTCGTTGTTTACCTTGGTAACGGTGCTTTTCGGTGTCGGTGTTAGTCTATATAATATGAACTATCTGACTTCAGCTGCTTCGATCCATCCGGTAACGATCTCCCATCGAGGGGTCAGCGACGGACAAGGGGTCCAAAATTCTCTTGAAGCACTACGCTTTACTAGCGAAAAGTACCAACCAGATTACGTTGAAATGGACGTCCAGCAAACAAGTGATGGTCATTTTATTGTCTATCATGATTTTTCTTACCGTCCGTTGACAGGTGGTCAGGGCAAACCAGAGCAATTGCCTTTGAGTTACGCCGAATCACTGACAGTTTCGGAAAACAACCAGACAGCACGTATTCCAACCTTTGATGAATACTTGGCACTTGCCAACCAATTGGACCAAAAACTGCTGGTGGAGATCAAAACGCAGCGAAAAGATACCACGGAACTTGTAAAGGCCTTTTTAGCAAGATATCAAGAGGACCTCCTTGCAAATGGTCATATTATGCAAAGTCTCTCCTATACAGTTGTTGAGGAATTAAAGGCGCAGGCGCCTCAATTGATTTCAGGATACATCATGCCCTTCAATGTCGTGGGGCCACCACTGACCAGTGCTGATTTTCTGACGATGGAATACAGTACGATCAACCGCAACTTCATCGCCTCTGCCCGAACCGATGGCAAGGAAGTGTTCGTTTGGACCCCCAATGATGCGGATACTATCAGCCGGATGCGTTTTTACGGCGTGGACGGGATCATTACTGACCAGATGGGGATCTTAAATGAAGAGTTGAGTGTGACGGAAGAAGATATGACTTATTCAGACAAACTATTGAATTTTGTGATCGGCGTTGGCTGATCTCACACGAAGAAAAATGCTGCTCACGGTGTTCCGTTGAGCAGCATTTTTTGCTAGTTGGTTAGGCAACGTTCGTTTGCGTACAAATTTTATTGAAACTGACGATCATCCGACGATTACAAGCTTCTACTTGTGCTTGATCTTCTTCTTCATAACTTGAAACGACGATCAACGCCGTATTTACGTATAGTTTTTCCACCACACCAATCACAGGCTTGCTCGCCCCGACAGGTTGGCAGACATATTTTTCACCGATCGTAATATTCTCCATATCCTCACCTCAACCGTTTTCTTTCTTAAAGATATAATAACAAAAAAGCATCAAATTGAAAACGTTTTATTTCAATTTATCACGCATTTGTCACCAAGAAATGACAGTTTCGTTCGTTGAAACGCACTGGTTTGTTCGTGCCACTTCTTAAAAAGCATTTTATACTAAAGGAAATCAAAAGGAGATGAGCCAAATGCCAATTATTCAAACCTGTATCTTTGGACTATTGTCTGCTGCGTTGCTTTGGGGATTAAAAGAAGACCGCTGATTTATTGGCCCAACGATCTAGTAGCACAACAAATACGAAAATAAAACAACGCCTTGAGCCAATCAGACTGGCTCAAGGCGTTTCTTTATCAAATTATAGACGTTCGTTCAATTCTTTTGCAAGATCTTCAAAACCTGGTTTGCCAAGTAAGGCGAACATGTTTTTCTTGTACGCTTCAACCCCTGGTTGGTCAAATGGGTTCACGCCATTTAAGTAGCCAGAGATACCCACAGCGATCTCAAAGAAGTACATGGTATAACCTAACGTGTACGCATCCATTGTAGGGATTTTTACTAACAGATTTGGGACATCCCCATCTGTATGTGCAAGTAATGTTCCTTCAAAGGCTTTCGTATTAACAAAATCAACTTCTTTTCCTTCTAAGTAGCCAAGACCATCAAGATCTGCTTCTTGTGTAGGGATCGCAATTGATTTGCGTGGTTTTTCAACTTTAACAACTGTTTCAAAGATATTGCGACGGCCTTCTTGGATGTATTGACCAAGAGAATGCAAGTCTGTCGAGAAGTTTGCACTTGAAGGATAGATCCCTTTTTGGTCTTTTCCTTCAGACTCGCCGAATAATTGTTTCCACCATTCTGAGAAGTATTGCATGCCTGGTTCGTAGTTGATCAGCAATTCGGTTACTTTGCCTTTACGATAAAGGATGTTACGCATTGCTGCATATTGATACGCTTCATTTTTTTCAAGGTCGTCACTTGCGTAAGCATCGCTAGCATCTGCTGCCCCTTGCATCAAGGCATCGATATCCGCTCCGCTGGCAGCGATTGGTAATAAACCAACAGCAGTCAATACAGAGAAACGGCCGCCGACGTCATCTGGAATCACAAAGGTTTCCCAGTTTTCAGCATCTGCTTCAACTTTTACTGCACCTTTCGCTTTATCCGTTGTTGCGTAGATCCGTTTGTTGGCTTCTTCTTTGCCGTATTTTTCAATCAAACGTTCTTTGAAAACACGAAAAGCGATCGCTGGCTCAGTAGTTGTTCCTGATTTTGAGATCACATTCACAGAGAAGTCACGGTCACCGATGATTTCGATCAAATCTGCTAAGTATGTTGAAGAAATCGAATTACCTGCAAAAAAGATTTGTGGTGCTTTGCGTTCTTCATTTGGTAGCAAGTTAAAGAAAGAATGATTTAAGAAATCAATCGCTGCTTTCGCTCCTAAATAAGATCCGCCGATCCCGATCACGACTAATACTTCAGAATCAGATTGAATTTTTTCAGCCGCTTTTTTGATGCGCGCAAATTCATCTTTGTCATAGTTTTTAGGAAGGTCGATCCAACCTAAAAAGTCGCTACCAGCACCTGTTCCTTCGCGTAATTGTTTGTCTGCTGCTGTAACTTGACTTTGCATGTAGCTCAATTCGTATTCGTTCACGAATGGTGCTACTTTCGAATAGTCAAACTTGATGTGTGACATGATTTGTCCTCCTTGAAAAAATAGTTTTTCATACACTACCTACTTTACGTTTTTTTTCAACTTTTTTCAAGTAATTCCTGATAGGTAGCCTGTTGGGTGATTTTAGACAAGTCCTTGAGCAAACATTGCTTTAGCAACTTTTTCAAAGCCTGCGACGTTCGCACCTAACATAAAATTATTTTTTTGTTCGAAGGTTTCAGCAGTATCACGGCATGCCTCATAGATCGACTTCATGATATCGTCCAATTTGGCATCGACTTCAGCTTTTTCCCATTGCAGTCGTTGGGAGTTTTGACTCATTTCTAACGCAGAAACGGCTACGCCGCCAGCATTGGCTGCTTTTCCTGGGCAGTAGAAAATTCCTTCTTCAATAAAATATTCTGCTGCTTCCAATGAGCTAGGCATATTCGCGCCTTCAGAAACGACCCGGACACCATTGGCTTTTGCACGTTTGGCTTGTGAGAGATCAATCTCGTTTTGGGTCGCGCAAGGAAAGGCTAATTCCGCTGGTGTATCAAAATCCCAGACAGACGCCCCTTCATGATATTCGGCTGATGGACGTTCCTTGGCGTAAGCCGTCAACCGTTCACGCTTCACTTCTTTGATCTCTTTTAACAAGGCCAGATCAATGCCGTCTTTGTCATAGATAAAACCAGAGGAATCAGAACACGTGACAGGGATCGCACCTAATTCTTGCAATTTCTCAATTGCATAGATCGCAACATTGCCGCTTCCAGAAACGATCGCTTTTTTGCCTGCAAAGGTTTCACCTAGGTCTGTCAATAAATGCTTAACGAAATAAACGGCGCCATAACCCGTTGCTTCTGTGCGGTTTTTACTGCCCCAGAAGTCTAATGGCTTACCAGTTAAAATACCAGCATCGTATTGCTTCAATCGTTTGTAGGCACCAAACAAATAGCCGATTTCTCGGCCTCCGACACCAATGTCGCCAGCTGGAACATCTAAGTCAGGTCCGATATGTTTTGACAGCTCCGTCATAAAGCTTTGGCAAAAACGCATCACTTCGGCATCGGATTTGCCTTTTGGATCAAAATCACTTCCGCCTTTTCCGCCGCCGATCGGCAGACCTGTCAAGCTGTTTTTGAAGATTTGCTCAAACGCCAAAAACTTCAAGATACTCAAGTTTACACTTGGGTGAAAACGCAAGCCGCCTTTGTAAGGCCCCATTGCCGAGTTGAATTGAATCCGATAGCCACGGTTTACTTGCCAGTTGCCTTGATCATCTTGCCACGGGACTCTGAATTGGATAAAACGTTCTGGTTCAGTTAAGAGTGCAAGGATATTTGATTCAATATATTCTGGATGCTCCTCTAAAAAGGGAACGATCGTAGGCAAAAATTCGTCAATTGCTTGAAGAAATTCCGGTTGGTGTTGGTCTTTCTCATGAATCTTCGCTTGAATTTCTTTCACGTAAGCTGAAGCTTTGGTCATAGTGCATTACCTCCTTTAAGATATTTTCTATTTTAAAGAAATTTTCTGAAATTGCACGCTTTTTTTTAGAATTGTCAGAATTTTTTATTATTCGAAAAAAATCGACCAATCCTTTCAGCACTCGTAGCCGATGTGTTACAATCCCAAAGAGGTGAAAAGAATGGAAAAAACCTATGATGTCATTGTTGTTGGTGCAGGTACGAGCGGCATGATGGCTGCGATCACTGCTGCCAAACAAGGTGCGCGGGTGTTATTAATCGAAAAAAACAAAAAAATCGGCAAGAAATTATTGATGACTGGCGGCGGACGCTGCAATGTAACCAATAATCGGCCGGTAGATGATTTAGTTGCTCATATTCCAGGAAACGGCAAGTTTTTGTATAGCACGTTTTCTCAATTCAATAATTATGATGTAATGGCGTTTTTCGCAGACTTAGGTGTCGTCTTAAAAGAAGAAGACCACGGACGGATGTTCCCTGTGACGAACAAATCAAAAACCATCGTCGAAGCGTTGCTTCAAGCAATCAACGATCATCACGTCACCCTATTGACGAACACGGTCGTCACAAAGCTGATCCATGACGGCAGTCAAATTCGCGGCGTGCGAACCGAAACCGATGAGTTCTCTGCCCCTAGTGTGATTTTGACCACAGGTGGCCGCACCTATCCTTCCACGGGCGCAACGGGGGACGGCTATAAGATGGCAAAAAAAGTCGGCCATACCATTACGCCACTTTATCCAACCGAATCGCCGCTTGTTTCAGAAGACTCCTTTATTCAAGAGCGGACGTTGCAAGGCATTTCCTTGCATGACATCACGTTGAGTGTCTTGGATCAAAAAGGAAAGCCCATCGTCGCCCATACCATGGATCTTTTGTTTACCCACTTTGGGTTATCTGGTCCAGCTGCTTTACGCTGTTCCTCTTTTGTGAACCAAGAATTGAAAAAGCAACAACCCGTGACGGTTGTTCTGGATTGTCTGCCAGCAAAATCCCATGAAGCCTTGACCCAGGAATTGATTCAGTCTGCGGCTTCGAAGAAACAATTGCCGAATGCTTTAGCTGGCTTTTTGCCTGAGCGCTTGATGACCTTCTTTTTGCAGCAGCTAGACCTGCATGAGCTGGTTGCTGAAAAAGCCTCACCAGAACAGTTGGCTGCGCTCGCTTCCTTGATCAAAGGCTTTTCAGTCACTATCGTTCGCACGTTCCCGTTAGAAAAGTCTTTCGTGACTGGTGGCGGGGTCCATCTGAAAGAAATCAATCCAAAAACCATGGAGAGCAAGAAAATCAACGGCTTGTATTTTGCTGGTGAATTATTGGATATCAATGGGTATACAGGTGGTTTCAACATTACAGCAGCGTTTTGTACTGGACATGTTTCAGGGAAAAACGCAGCAGAAACAGCTAGTTATTTCAGTTATTGATCGATGACCCAGGTGTTGGCAGCAATATCCTTGCCGTTGCTACCAACACCTGGGTCTCCTCTCTTTTTGCTTATTAGTTGGGTTTTTCTCAAAGTAGGCGTAGACTAAAGATAGCAAGATCGAGGGAGGTTTTTTTAATGAAACGAATTTCAAGAGGTAAATTTGAACGAATGCAAAAACTTTCAAATAAGGATGGTGTGATTGCCGCACTAGCGATCGACCAACGTGGTTCCATGAAAAAAATGATGAAGGCGGCAACTGGACCGGATGACTTTACGATGGAACACATTTATGAATTCAAGCAGTTGGTTTCCCAAGAATTGACCAAATATGTCAGCAGTATTTTGTTAGATGAGGAATATGGCTTCTTAGGGATCGAAGCAAAGAATCCCAATGCTGGCTTGATCCTTTCCTATGAAAAAACAGGGTATGATGTCAATACGCCGGGTCGTTTGCCAGAAATTTTACCCAATGAATCGCTGCAGCGCTTAGTGAAAAAAGGGGCAGATGCTGCAAAAGTCTTGGTTTATTATAATCCAGATGAACCGCAAGAGATTTTAGATACCAAACATGCGTTTTTAGAACGTTTAGGTACGGAGGCACAAGCGGCCGATATTCCGTTATTTGTAGAGCCAATCGTTTACGACGATGAGATCACAGATGACAAATCACCTGCTTTTGCCAAGATCAAACCGAGCAAGGTCATCCGAACCATTCAGGAACTGACGAAAGATCACTACCATATCGATATTTTGAAAGTCGAAGTACCGGTTCAGTTCGACTTAGTTGAAGGTTTCCAAAAAGAAGGCTTAGAGGCCGTCTATACGCAAGAAGAAGCCGCCAATTACTTCAAAGAAGCTAGTGACGCTGCGACGCGACCATTTATCTATTTGAGTGCGGGGGTCCCAGCGAATGTCTTTCGCGATGAATTGACCTTTGCTGGTCAACACGGTGCTAAATTCTCAGGGATCTTAGGAGGACGAGCAACTTGGCGCGATAGTGTGGAAATCTATGGGAAGCAAGGCGCCAAAGCATTACTGGAATGGCTGGACACCCAAGGGAAAGAAAATGTTGAAGAATTAAACGCCATTTTAAAACAATATGCCACTCCGTGGTTTGACTTTTATGGCGGTTTAGAAAATATTGAGGTTTTCGATATTGAAGTAATGGAATAAAATAGTACAAAATAATCCCCGTGAACGGCATTTCAAGATGGTTCACGGGGATTTTTTATTCGTGTTCAGGTGCCAACAAATCGGCAAAGACCGCCCTAGTCAATTGTTGCAACGCTTGTGGGGCAAGCCCCATCTGCAACCCGCGCTTTCCTGCAGAAACCACGATTTCTTCCAGTGTCTCTGCCTTATGATCAATATAAGTAGGAAAGAGCTTTTTCATCCCGATCGGCGAACAGCCGCCGCGAATATAGCCAGTCGTTTCTTCTAAATCTCTCAGATGCAGCATCTCTACTTTTTTGTTTCCACTGACTTTGGCTAACTTTTTCAGATCCACTTCTCTGTTTCCAGGAATCACAGCCACCAGCGGACCTGTTTTGTTGCCCACTGCCACCAGCGTTTTGTAGATGGCTTGCGGGCGTGCTAGTTGTGCAGCGACGGATTGCGCATCGAGATGATCTTCCGACCACTCATAGGTGTATTCGTTATAAGCAATTTTCTGTTGTTCTACTTGACGGATCGCATTGGTTTTTTGTTTCTTCTTCGCCATTTTATCCCTCTTTTGTTTTGGTTTCTTCTAAGAGAAGGCCTTGGCTGGTCTTACTCATTGAGTGAAAATTCTTGTAAGTAGTTGGTCATTCGTTCGATCGGTATTTGTCCAGGTGCTGAAGCACCTTGCAACGAAGCAAAAGTAAAGACCGAACCAGTCAATGCCCCACTAACCCGGCTGATTTTCCCCAGCTCCCCCATCGACATGATCGCCAACGGCAGTTGGTTGAAGCCACGCGCTTTAGTAATGATCCCCATCAAACGTAAAACATCTTGGACTTGCTTAGGCATCATCGCTAACTTACCAACATCGGCACCAAATTGATTCATTACGCCGATCTTTAAAATCAACACAGCATCTTCTGGCGTTTTCTCAAAATCATGATTGCTCAATATCAGCTTTACCTGTGCCTTTTTGATTTCTTGAATAAAGGCTCGACCTAAAAATTCAGCTTTCTCTAATTCGACATCGATCCAATCGATCAAACCTGAATCAGCAGCAGCTAAACACAATTCTTTGTACTGGGTCAATGTGAACGCCCGCTCGCCCCCTTCTTCCAAGGTTCGAAAAGTGAAGAGCAGCTCTTTGTGCTTTAATGTCGTGCGAATATGTGATAACGCATCTAAGACCGCTTGCTGGTCTTCGACATGTTTGTAATGATCAACACGCCATTCGACGATCTGTGCCTCTGATTCCTCAGCAGCAATGGCTTGTTTCAAGATCTCTTCATTGGTTTTCCCAATCAATGGCACACAAATCAACGGTGTTTTCCCGTCTAACGTTACTGGTTTTGATCGGCTCATCTACTTCACTCCTTTTTCATTTGATAAAAGAATACTTTCAGATAGTTCCCTTCGGAAAAATGCTTATCTACCGCAAAATCAGCTGGTAGACGATAACTTTGAATACATTCATAAGCAACGTGTGCTTTCTCTAAGGATGCTTCGATCATTTCTTGAAACTTCCTCGGAGAAAGATTGGCCGCATTCGTTGAGGCGATCAATAAGCCATCAGGCGCTAAAATCGCCAAACTATCAGTGACTAAGTCGCCATAATTTTTCGCAACCGAGAAGACCTTTTTCTTGTTGCGGGCAAAACTCGGCGGATCTAAAACGATCACATCAAAGCGCAAATCTTTTTTGCTGGCATAATTGAAGTAATTGAAAACATCCATGACATGGATACGCTGGGTATCTGGATCAATGCCGTTGACTGCAAATTGCTCGCGGGTCTTTTCTAGACTGCGTTTTGCCAAATCGACGCTCGTTGTTTGAACAGCGCCACCGACAGCAGCAGCGACAGAAAACGCCCCCGTATAACTGAACATATTTAAAACCGTCTTGCCAGCTGCCAAGCCATCAACAAGTTGCCCACGAACTTCTTTTTGATCCAAAAAGATGCCCGTCATTAGTCCTTCGTTCAAATACGTCGCATACGTGACGCCATTTTCCTTCACCAGTAAGGGTTCAGGTGCCGTTTTTCCATAGACCCATGCTGATTCAGGCAGTTCAGACGTAAAGCGGATTTTTTCATAAGCCCCTTTGATCTCGGGAAATATTTGACGAAAAGCCGCCACGATCGCTTTTTTATGTTGATAAAGGGTGGCATTGTACCAAGAAAAAACGACATACTCGCCATACAAATCTACGGTAAGTCCCCCCAATTGATCCCCCTCGCCATTAAACAGACGAAAGGCATCTGTCAGGTCATCTTGATAGTAAGCAATGCGTTTGCCTTTTGCTTTCGCAAAGCGTTGCGCAAAGAATGCTTGGTCGATCACTGTTTCTTCAAAGGATACGACCCAGCCGATCCCTTTATTTTGTTCCCCAAGATAGCCGACACCTAAGAAATGGTTGGCCTGATCAATAAAGGTGACCCACTCCTTCGTCTCGATTGCTTGTTGAAGATCTTCTCGTTGGATCAACGGATTCTTTTTGCGAAGCTTCGCTGATCCTTGCTTCGTTAGTTTTATTTTCATGTTCATCTGCTCCATTCATTCTCCTTTTTAGTATAGCAAAAAGCGACTGTATTGTCTGTATCCTTGAAAGTAAAGAAATACTTAATTCCGCGTCATGACAAGGAATTCATTTGACACGTCTTTCACAGCCTAGTAAAATGTACTGTGATGTAAAATCGTAATTTACCGGTTATACTGGAAAAAGAGAGGACGATTCCTTTGAAAAAAAATAAAGTATCCACCTTTGTGAATACAAGAATGGGCTTTTTTTTCCTATTAGCCCTATTATTTTGGCTAAAAAATATCTTTGCCTATATGGTGGACTTCCACCTAGGTATTGAAAGCAGCATTCAGTACTTCATCTTATTCATCAATCCGATCGCAACGACTTTGTTGCTGCTGTCGATCGCATTGTACGTAAGAAGAACCAAAGCAGCTTATATCACGATGCTTGTGATCTATTTCTTGATGACTCTGCTGTTGTTCTCCAATGTTTCGTACTATCGAGAATTCACTGACTTTATCACCATCAACACGATGCTTGGTGTAGGAAAAGTGGCAAGTGGTCTAGGAGAAAGCGCAATTCGCTTGTTCCGTCCCTACGATGTGTTGTACTTCATTGACTTTATCGTGCTGATTGCAGCCTTTTCAATGAAAAAAATCAAAATGGACACTCGTCCTGTGCGGGCACGGATGGCTTTTGCGATCTCAACCTTAGCTGTCATGGTCTTTTCTGCCAATCTTTTCTTAGCAGAAGCGGATCGTCCTGAACTGCTTACTCGAACGTTTTCTCGTGACTATTTAGTGAAATACCTTGGGATCAACGCCTTTACGGTTTATGATGGCGTGCAAACCTATCAAGCTTCGCAAGTACGTGCCGAAGCAAGTCCCAACGACATGAACGAAGTAGAAAGCTATGTCAAAGAACATTACGCGGAACCGAATGACGATCTGTTCGGTATCGCAAAAGGCAAGAACGTCATTTATATTCACTTAGAAAGTGTTCAGCAATTCTTGATCGATTATAAATTAAAAGATGAAGATGGTGTTGAACATGAAGTTATGCCATTTATCAATAGTTTGTATCATAGCGATAGCACCTTTAGTTTCGATAACTTCTTCCATCAAGTAAAAGCTGGGAAGACCAGTGATGCGGAAACGTTATTCGAAAATTCCTTGTTCGGATTGAATCAAGGGGCATTATTCACTCAACTGGGTGGGAAAAATACCTTTGAGGCAGCGCCAGATATTTTAGGTCAAACCCAAGGCTATACCAGTGCGGTTTTCCACGGAAATACGGGTACCTTCTGGAACCGAAATGAAACCTACAAACGGTTTGGCTATGATTATTTCTTCGACGCATCGTATTATGATGTCAATGATGAAAATTCATTCCAATACGGTCTACATGACAAACCGTTCTTTGAACAATCGGTACAATACTTAGAACGTCTGCAACAACCGTTCTATTCAAAATTCATTGCAGTTTCTAACCACTACCCATATTCTGAATTTACCAATGAAGAAGGCGGCTTCCCGCTAGCGAACACTTCTGATCAAACGATCAATGGGTATTTCGCAACCGCGAATTATTTAGATAAAGCCGTAGAAGAGTTCTTTAATTACTTAAAAGAAAGCGGCTTGTACGAAAACTCAGTCATCGTTTTATATGGTGACCATTACGGAATTTCCAATTCTCGGAACCGCAACTTAGCAGAATTGCTTGGAAAAACAAGTTCGACTTGGACAAACTTTGACAATGCTTCATTGCAACGTGTCCCTTATATGATCCATATTCCAGGACAATCAAACGGCGGCATCAATCATACGTATGGTGGCCAAGTTGATGCGTTGCCAACCCTCTTGCACTTACTCGGTGTCGATACATCGAACTATATTCAATTGGGACAAGATTTATTCTCTGATCAAAATGAACAACTGGTTGCCTTCCGCGATGGCGACTTTGTGACACCAGACTACACTTACTATAGCAGTACATTGTATGACAATCGTACCGGCATGCCGATCAACGATCCATCCGATGAACTGCAAGCGAAAGTCGATGAGTGGAAAGCCAAAGTTGACAAACAGCTGTCAGTCTCTGATCAGATCAACAATGGTGATCTCTTACGTTTCTACGCGAAGAGCGGTTTAGAAGAAGTCGATCCTTCGACCTATAATTACAAAGACGCCCTTCAGCAAATGATGGCTATCGAAAAGAATCTAGGCAGTGATTCAACCAGCGCCTTTTCTCAAAACGGCAATCAATCGACCGTCGATCTGTACCAAACAAAAACCTTCCAAGAATACCAGCAGATGACGGAACAAGATAGCGGAGAATAACCTATAAGTACTACAAGATCGATCCAGCAAGGCGGATGCTTTGCTGGATTTTTTTCGGCTGTTTTGTTCGTAAAAACCCGATTTTTTCTATTGCTTTTTTAGCTTCGATATTTTACTACAAGAACTTCATACTTTATTCAAACTCCCCTTTTATACTATGAAATAGGATGAGGTGAACTAGATGAAAACTATACATTTTGCGATTGCCAGCATATTTTATCATAAAAAAGCCATGGTGCTTTATACGCTTGTATCCTTCTTTGCCGTGATTGGCTTGATCGTGACCTTCGCCTTGATCTACTCAATGGATCAAGTGATCGCTCAAACCAGAGATCTCTTAACAACAGAAGATTTGCAAACGAAAGTAGCAGAAGAGATCCAACCAGTCACGACGATCTATCATCAACTGTTCTATTTGATTTTTAGTGCCTTTACACTGGTCTTTATCGGCTTTCAAGTTTATTACCAATTATCAAAACGCTCAGAGTACACTGCCTGGTTAGCAAGTGGTGCCACCACCAGACAATGGGTGGCGATGCAGTTGCTTGAAATGCTCTTGCCGCTTTTAGCAGCTGCCGTGATCGCCTTTGTGTTATTGCTGCTCTTCCAGCCTTATTTCCAGCGAGAATTGCTTAGCGGGCATATCATCGCTCTTGATCGTGAGCGTGCTTCGGATCACTTTTGGGAGGCTGTTCAAAGTCTTCCCGGTCAAGAATTCGCCATTACGATCCCGCAAAACAGTCAAATTCTTGTCCAAAATGTTGACTTGAACAGCACCACTTGGCTGGCTATTTTATTTGAAAGTACGCGCCACACACTTATCGTATTGCTTGCCGCTGTTACCAGCTTTACTGGTCTGATTGCTAGCGGACATAGTCTGTATTGGAGGAAAAAACAATGGAAAAACCAACTCAGCTAACGAAATCAATTGGTTTCTTTTATGTTGCGAAAGACAATGAAACAAAAACATCTGAATTAAGCTTGCTGCTTTCACAAAAAAAAGCAATCTTGATTCGCGCACAGTGGCCCTCCGTCCCCTTTTTATCGGTCATGGACAATGTATCTCTTGCAAATAAAAAAGGGGGCGATTTAGAGGAAGTGCTGCCTTATGTACAGCTTCCCTTATCGGCTTTGAAAAAAGATCGAACAGAGTTAACACCCTTTGAGGAGCTCAAAATTCAACTGCTCTTAGCTTTACTTTCAGAAAGAGAAACCCTTTTAATCGAAAATGTCTTGAGCACATTAACAACGAACGAGGTTCAAACCCTGTTGCCCTTGTGTCAAGAAATCGCCGAACAATTTGCTGTTGCCATCTATTTGATTCATGAAGACGAATGCTTTGCCCATACCCCTTATACTACTTATCTATAGTTTACATAGCCCCCAAACAAGAAGGCTTGCTTGCAAAAGCAGGTCTTTTTGTTTAGACTGCTGCCACTGAACCGCAAAAAAAATCGACCGGCTAAGCGAATTGCTGCCGGTCGATTGCTATTCTTCATTTAAGTCGATATCAGGAAAAGAAATTTTAAACGTCGTGCCTTTGCCAAGTTCACTTTCTACACTGATTTTTCCTTTGTGTAGGCGTACGAGCTGTTCAACGATCGATAGACCCAAACCTGATTCACCAAATTGACGGTTTTTACGGGAAGGATCGACTTTGTAATAACGATCCCAAATATTCTTGACTTGTTCTTCAGACATGCCGATTCCCGTATCACTGATCTCGATGATCGTTTCCAAGTAGCCTTTTTCGATTCGAACCCGAATTTCTCCATCTTCCGTAAACTGGATCGCATTTTGTAAAATATTGACCATGATTTGGACGAAACGATCGTAGTCGGCATAGACGTCAATTGGCTCTGTTGTTTCTAAAATCAACACATCTTTGGCGATTTCTGCCTTGCTCTCAAGTTGCGTCAGCAGATTTTTGATGGTTTGCGTTGCATCGAATTTTTTGATGACCATCGAGATTTGATTGGTTCGGATTTTTTCGTAGTCAAGGTTTTCGTTGACTAATCGAATCAAGCGATTGGTTTCATTTTTCATCAAACGGATCGCATTGTCCTTTTGATTTTCAGGAATCGCGTTGTACTCTAACCCTTCCAATAAGCCATTGATGGTCGTCAAAGGCGTGCGCATCTCATGCGAAGCGTCTGCCATAAATTGTCGACGACGTTCTTCTTGTCGTTCAATTTCCTCTTGCGACTCTTTTAAGGATTTCGTCATTAAATTAAAATCTTCGGCTAACTCATCAAATTCATCCCGGTTATGCACTGGCAAGAAGATATCAAAATTGCCATTGGTGATCTCCTTGGTTGCTCGTTTCATGCGATTGATCCGCCTTACTTGGAACGTAGCAAATAGGTAACTGATCAATAAAGAAACGACGATCGAGATCAAACATACTTTAAACAAGTTTTGGTTAAAAGCACTGACAAGATTCAAGATGCTGCTTGCCGATTGCGAAACCACCATCACCCCGTAAAAATCCGTTCGATTGACAGAAAAAGGAATCAAAACATAGGAAGTCAGTTCTTTTTCCCCATATAGATTCGTGGGTGATGTCAGTTGCAGACGCGCCCCGTTTTCTAAGGATTGCCAGTCTTTTTCAGAAATTGGAAAATCTACCGCACGAGTCGTATCTAATGGATAAATGATGTCATCGGGGCTTTTAAAGAAAGCAAAAGAAATGTCTTGGTTGCTCAAAATATTTTCAGCCAAATGCAGAGAATATTGCAGATAGCCATCTCGCGTCATATTTTGCTGCAAATATTCTGAATCGCTGATTTGCGAAATCGTCGCGACCGACGAAGCATACCCCATTAACTGCTCATAATTTCGTTCTTGTAATGTTTGGCGCGTCATTTGTGTAAACGCAATACCAATCGTCATCAAAATTACGAAGATCACAACAAAAAACGCAATCAGCTGTTGATACAAGTAGCGCATTAAGCAGCACCTGCATCGTCAAATTTATACCCCACACCCCAGACGGTTTGAATGATCTGAGGTCCCACTTTTTCTATTTTTTGTCTTAGTTTTTTGATGTGCGCATCAACCGTCCGTTCATCACCAAAATATTGGTAATCCCAAACTAGTTCTAACAATTGCTCTCGTGAAAAGACTTGCCGCGGTTTTTTCGCTAACGTATAAAGCAAATCAAATTCCTTCGGCGTCAACCCATCGATGGGTTTGCCATTTAAATAGGCTTCCCGTGTTTTTGTGTTCATTTTGAAATGATCGGTCACAACATCAAAAGTTGCATCGGAAGCTTCAGGCGTTGTTTTTTCAACCAACTCACTGCGGCGGTGTAAGGCTTTGATCCGCGCGATCAAGGTCAGTGGACTAAAAGGTTTCGTCACATAGTCATCTGCCCCCATCTCCAACCCGATGACTTGATCGCTTTCTGAATCACGGGCCGTCAACATAATAATAGGTACTGTACTGGAGATTTTGCGAATTTCTCGCGCCACCATCATGCCATCCATGGAAGGAAGGTTCAAGTCAAGGGTGATCATGTCCCATTTGTCTGGTTCAGCAGCAAAGGCTTCCAGTCCTTCTTTGCCGTCGTACTTAAAAGCCGCTTCCCATCCTTCATTCAAGAAAAACATTTGCATCATTTCAGAAACAGATTCGTTGTCTTCAATCATTAATATATTCATTTTCTTCACCTCTATATTCTTTATCAAATCGTTGCAGATTCTCTTCGATCAGGCCAAAGATCGGCACGATGAACCAAGGGATCGCGATCATTTCAACTAGGAAAAAATTGGTCCATTCTTGCCATTTCAAGACAAACCCAATGACCGCCATGATTCCGCCAAAAAGCAGAAAATAACGGGCGCATAGTTTCTGAGCATGCCGCCAGTTGCGTTCATTTTGTTTTGCTAAATAGGAACGGTAGCCATAAATAAGGTTCATTTTTTTTGATGGAAAAAGAAAAAAAGTGAGACCAATCAAGAAAAAAATGATGCCAATTACTAAAAAAATCATCGTTTCACTCCATTCTTCCTATAGTATACTCGAATTTCTTTCTTCTACCAACAACTTCACCGATTATTCATAAAGGTTTGCCTTTTTTTCAATCTTTGATAAGATTGTGAGTGGACTATGACTATAAACCTTAGGAGTAAGATACATGACCTATAAAGCATTAACTTTTTTTGATCTTGACGGTACGCTTTTAGATGAACACTCGCAAATCACATCCGAAATCGCTGAAGCGATGGCGATGTTGCGAAAAAACCAAGTACTGCCGATCATTGCAACAGGAAGAACCGAACCTGAAGTTACCGCCATTCGTGAAGCAGCTGGGATCACCTCGAACATCGTCATGAACGGCGCCTTTATCCGTATTGACGGCAAAGAAGTTTTTTCCGATACCCTTGAACCTGAACTTTGCGCACGGATGTTCCAAGCAGTCAAAGACAATGGCGATGAACTGTGCTATTACAATGAGAAAGGCTATTGGGCGACTGGACATACCGAGGAAATGATTGGTGCGTACAACTATGTCCGCAGCCCTTTACCAGAAATCGATCCTCTGCATTATGAAACAGATCGGACCAACATGTTGTTGGTTTTAGGTGTCGGCAACGATGCTTATTATCATGAGCGTTTTCCAGAATTAACTTTTTATCGTAATACCCCCTTTTCCATCGATGTCGTAAAATCTGGTACCTCTAAAGGGACTGGCGTAAAAACCTTGGTAGAATTGTTGGGTCTAGAAGATGTACCTACCTTCGGCTTTGGTGACGGCAGCAACGACTTCGCTCTTTTAGAAGCCTGCGACCACAAAATTGCAATGGGAAATGGAATTCAAGAGTTGAAAGAGTTGGCAGACTTCGTGACCCTGAAAAATACCGAAGGCGGGATCGTGCACGCCCTGAAACACTTTGACTTAATCTGATTCTTTGCATACAGGCAAAACTATGGTATACTAATGAATGGTAGCGATACCCCTTTTATCAAGGGGATGTTACGGATTCGACAGGCATAGTTGAGCCTGAATTGCGCTTCGTAGGTTACGTCTACGTTAAAACGTTACAGTTAAATATAACTGCTAAAAACGAAAACTCTTACGCTTTAGCTGCCTAAAAACAGTTAGCGTAGATCCTCTCGGCATCGCCCATGTGCTCGAGTAAGGGTCCTATTCTAAGTGGGATACGTTTTATCTTTCCGTCTGTAAGATAAAAAAGAGAGCATCAGACTAGCGATACAGACTGCCTGTCACTCGGCAAGCTGTAAAGCGAACCTTCAAATGAGTTGACTATGAGCGTAGATTTTTAGGTAGCAATATGTTTGGACGCGGGTTCGACTCCCGCCATCTCCATAAGCTTAAATCGATTAGATTTTCGTAGTTTTTCCTAAGTGTTCAAAACCTTGATTTAAAGAGGTTTTGAACACTTTTTTTGTATTTTCAGTTGCACAATGTTTTCGTAGTTTTCTTGTTTGTTAGTCAAATGGTGGTTAATTATCAGCTTTAAACCGATGTGCTATTCCTCGCTTTTCTTAGATTGTATTTCTTATACCGATTGAACCTACATTAATTGTTCAAGTGAAGTCAGATGCTTTTTTTTAAGCAATCAATGCTCTTCAATGGCGTACCTTTTCACCAAATTGTATACGAGTCTCTTTTTTGCGAGTTTTTCTTGGGCTGATTTTTTTACTCTATTTTTGATTTAAGGCTTTTTACTCCTTAGTATCTTTAGATACACTTTTTTTCACTCCTGTTTTGCGTTCTCAACGGCTTTCTTTGCTTCTACAATAGTTATTTTCCCTGCCTCATCGCATGAAATTTTTTGAAGATGTTTCTTTTCATCAAAGCTTGATGTAAGTTTCATAATCTGCTTGATCATCAACAATCTATGATAGTTCGTTGCTGGCTTGATCTGACTCTGCCTCAGTAAAAAAAGTGCTAATTAAAATGTTTTCGATTTCTCTACAATTTCCTTTACTCGTTCACAAAAACTATCTGGATTCATTCCAGGTTCCATTTTCTCAGCCTCATCAGGAAGTAAATCATTCAGGTACAATGTAGCTTCCTTGTTTTCGGTATACATTTCCTCATAGTGATCGACTAAATAATGTTCCAAATCTATGGAAAACATAAAAAAATTAATTTCTTCGGAAAGTCCTTTTTCAATAAAGTTGAAAAATTTATCCATTCATCACACCTCCTTGACTAAAGTTTATCAAAATATTACAAAGCGTTCTTTACCTTCTCCTTGAATCTTGTAAGGTCTTCGTAAAATTTAGCATGTTCCTTCTTCTCTTTATGATCCTCAGTATCAATTTTTCTTCCAATTAAACATTTAGTGATTTATATTCCATTCCTCTGTCCACCATAATTTTATGTACAATAATAGTACTCAACCATTGATTTATGATTGAGTGCTATTTATCTTCTATTAACTCGATTGATTTCAAATCTGATTCAGCATAGATTGCGGATCCAATTGATATTTCTTCTTCTCCAGAAACAGAGGTATACCCATCAGTTTTAACCGCTTATTTTCTTCTGTATAGAATCTACCCGTCTGTTACGACACAACGCTTAGAATCGTACGTGATCAAATGATAATCGCCTTCCCTTCTTTCTTATCCTTTGATATGATGTTTGCATCAAACGAAGGACGTGATTAGATGAAACTGACCTTATTGGCACCCTCTTTTTCTGTCATCCAAGTAGAACGTATCGATCCTTCGATACTGAAGATCGTTCCTCTATTTTTTGCCCATACGTCAGAAGAACTTTCTTTAGTGTTACCAACGGCAAACGTTCCATCTGAAACACTAAACAGAGAAGATGGATGGAAAGCGATGAAAATAATTGGTGTGCTGGATTTTAGCTTAATTGGCATTATTGCAAAAATCTCTTCCCTTCTAGCCGAGGAGTCAATCAGTATTTTTGCTGTTTCTACCTTCAACACTGATTATATTTTAATCAAGGAGCATCAGGTAGAACAAGCTCGTACTGTTTTAACCGCCAATGATTATTCCTTTGTCAATTGAGAAAAAACTTTTTCTTCCTTACGACAAGTTACTCTCGCTCGCTTTTTGAAATACAAAAGAGCGACTGAACCAAAGAAGTTCAGTCGCTCTTTTGTATTTCACTTGTCGTTTAACAAAGATAAGAGTACTAGGTATCCCAAATAAAAGACTTCCCCAAGCTTTCATTTGCCCCAGTACTCTTCATTGCTCGTTGTTAAGATAATCATAATACAAAAATGATTTTTATTCAATAACTATGCTTTAAAAATAAACAAAATGCTATTTTGTGACAATTTATAGGGGTTTCACTTCATTTCTAGCTAATATTCCCTATATCTGTTTATATTCTAAATCGTTCCATGAAGCATCAGTTGATGAGATGCGATCCCTTCGATAGCGATCCTCCTTCTTTTAAAGTTTTGAATTTGAGAAAATTCAGCCTTGTCAATCTCGCCTTCTCATGCTACCATGGTTATGCAAACGTTAACATTAAAATGCACACGTGAACATTAATTTGAGGAGGATTTTTAATGGCAAAAATTACAGATGTACAAACAGCGTATTATCGGATACCTCTTCCAGAAATCATGGAAGATGCGAAGCACGGCTTACACACCCACTTTGAAGTGCCTATCGTCAAGATCGTTACTGATGATGGACGTGAAGGGGTCGGCTATACGTATACTGGTGGCTTCGGTGGCGAATCGATCGCCAAACTGATCGATAAAGAACTAAAAGCGATCCTTTTAGGGAAAGATCCAGCATGTGTGGAAGCCTTGTGGGATCAGATGAACTGGGGAATCCACTATGTTGCCAGAGGCGGTTTAGCAAGTTTCGCCATTGCGGCTTGTGATATCGCCTTGTGGGACTTACGTGCGAAAAAAGCACAAGAACCCCTCTACAAACTTTTAGGTGGCGCAAGCAACAAAGTAAAATGCTATGGTGGTGCGATTGATCTAAACTTTCCTCTTGAAAAACTCTTAGCCAATAATCAAAAATATTTAGGCATGGGATTAAAAGCGGTCAAAATCAAATTGGGACAAAAAACACTTGCCGAAGATATTGCTCGAATAAAAGCGGTCAGAGAATTGATTGGTCCCGATGTTGTCTTTATGGTGGATGCCAACATGAGCTGGTCTGTTGAAAAAGCGATCAAAGCCGCCAAACTGATGGCGCCTTATGACATTTTGTTCCTTGAAGAACCAACGATCCCCGAAGATTACGAAGGCTACGCTCGTATCGCTAAAGAAGGGCAAATTGCGGTGGCAGGCGGAGAAAACTTGCGCACCCCTATCGAATTTGCTCATATGATCAAATATGGCAATGTCGATTTTCCGCAACCCGACGCTTCCAATTGCGGTGGGATCACCGGCTGGTTGAAAATTGCTGCCTTAACACAAACAAGTAACTTATCTGTTTCTACACATGGCATGCAAGAATTGCACGTTAGTCTACTAGCAGCGATGCCTAATGCTGGGTATCTCGAAATACACAGTTTCCCAATCGATCAATACACCACGAGACCGTTAGTGATCGATCCATCCGATGGCTGTGCGATTGCCCCAGAAGAACCAGGGATTGGCGTCACCTTTGACTGGGAGAAACTTGCTCCTCATAAACAACCCTTTTAACTGAAAACCCACGCTGATTTCCTTTAGGATGAGGAAATCAACGTGGGTTTTTATTACAGAATCAATGGTTTTTCTTCAAATGGAAGCCACCGTTCATCAATCAGGGAACGATACCAAGCGGCTGATTTTTTTAATGACCGAGTCCGTTCTTCATTTAGCTCGACTCGTACAAGACCATAGCGGTTTTTGAACGCATTCATAGGTGAAACACAATCGGTAAATGCCCAAAGCATATAGCCTTCGCAGTTGGCGCCTTCCTCGACGGCTTTTAGCAGCCAGTAAAGATGTTCGGTAATAAACTGAATCCGATAGTCATCTTGGACTTGACCTGTGGCATCCATATACTGTTCTTCATTTTCCCGCCCCATACCATTTTCAGTGATCAGCCATGGAATATTGCCATAATTCTCCTTAAGATAATTGGCCATATCGTACATGACCTTCGGATAGATTTCCCAGCCACGGGAGTTATTCATTTGTTTTCCTGGCAAATCAAAGGTCTCATAAAACATTTCTGGATGAAATGGTGTATCCGAATGCCATTGATATCGTGGTGCCCGCACGCGTTTCGGGTAGTACTGATTGACACCTAAGAAATCCACCGTATGGGTGCGGATCGTTTCCAAATCTTCTTCTGTCGGATCAAAGTAGATGTCATAGGTTTGGCAAAGTGTGATAAGTTCATCTGGATAATGCCCCTTAACCATTGGATCAAAAAAGATTCGGTTAAAAAAAAGATCGTACATTTTTTGCGCGTTTTGATCCTCTGGTGAGGAAGAGCGTGCGTAAACCATTTCTGGATTTAGCACACAACCGATGCGCCCCTCATAGCCTTTTTCATGATAGACAGCCACCGCTTGGGCGGATGCCAATACTTTGTGATAATTCCAAAGCATCCATTTTTTTGTGTTTTGCTCATGGGGCCAGCGGATCGCATCGAGATAGCAACGAGTCTGAATAACGATCGGCTCATTGAAGGTAAACCACTGTTTGACTCGATCACCGTAACGCTCGAAGACGATTTCGGCATAACGGGTATATAGATCGACCACTTTCCGCGAGCTCCAGCCATCATAGGTATCCATCAAACTAGCTGGCAGTTCATAATGTTCCAAACAAAGCATCGGTTCGACCCCAGCCGCAAGCAATTGGTCGATAAGCTGATCAATATGAGCAGCATAATCTTCGTCAACGATCAGCTGTTCATGGTCGGTAAAGAAGCGCGCCCAGTTGATCGATGTTCGGTAATGGGTCAAATGAACCTCCTGCATCAGTTCAACATCCTCTGAAAACTTTTCCATAAAATTCGTCGCAACAGCCGGCCCGTAGCCATTATGCCAGACAAAGCGTTCTTCTTTGTACCAGCGGTCGAGATACGAATCTTGCCCTTCTTTCTTTCCTTGCCAGCCTTCTGTCTGCCAAGCAGACGAAGCAGCCCCTAAAATAAATGTTTCAGGTATTTTTACCATTTTTTTAAAACTCCTTTATGCAACTTCATTGGTCGTACGATTCATTACCAAAACAAAAGGTAGATAGATCAAAATTGCCACGACAATACAGATAACTTGCGTGATCACAGCCCCGATATCCCCAGCAGTAGCTAGATAAGCATTGACGATCGGTGGCATCGGCCATGGGACCATTACCACGGCTTTAGCGGCAAAGCCTAGACTAGTCGCCACGTACCCAATCGTTCCTGTTACTAACGGTGTCAGGATAAAGGGAATCGCCAAAATGGGATTCAGCATAATTGGCATTCCGAAGATCACTGGCTCATTGATATTGAAAATCCCAGGTGCTAATGACAATTTAGTGATTTGGCGCATGTCCTCCCGCTTGCCGACGATCAAAATCGCAATCAGCAACCCAATCGTAACCCCAGAGCCGCCCATACTCATATACATATCCCAAAACGGCATCGTAATAATATTGGGTACTTCTTTTCCAGCTTCAAAAGCTTCCGTATTGACAGCGATCGCTGCCAGCAACAATGGTTCGCGAATGGGTTTGACCATCTGGTTCCCATGAATCCCGATGACCCAAAAAACTTGTGCGATAAACATCAACAACAAGATACCTGGCAATCCTTGGACGATCCCTTCCAGTGGTCGTTGGACGACATTGTAGATGATATCGTAAGCATACATCCCTGTGAGTGCTTTGATAGCAAAACCAGCGGTGGCGATGATGGTCACGGTGAAAATCGTTGGAAACAATGCCGAAAAACTTGCCGAAACATTCCCAGGAACACTATCAGGCATCGTGATCTGCAGCCGTTTTTGTCTTCCTAACCACGCATAAAGCTCGATGGAAACGATCGCAACGAACATGCCTAAAAATAGGCCTTTCGTGTCAGTATATTGCTTAGCCAGCACGTTTTCGGCAACCACCGTCGCATCTTCGTGCAAAAATTCAAAGATCATTGGATTAACAGAAAGATAAGACATCACTGCGATGATTCCTGGAAAGACCCCAGAAATCTTATTTAATTTTGCTAGCTCAATCCCAATCAGAAACACTGCATAGATCGTTAAGAAACTCAACGTCACATAACTGACCGCAGATGAGATCGGTTTTAAACTTTCTAAAAAGCGCAGTGCCTCGATTTGTGCCAATCCATTTTCAGCATCAAAAACCATTGCTGAAAACAATGTACCAAACGCCCCTGTAATGATTACTGGAATCAAAGCAGCAAAGGCATTTTTAATGACCATGATGTAGCGTAAATTGTTGATCCTATTGGCAAACTTTCCTAAAACGTCAGCGAGTCGATCCATAAATCCTTGCATAAAACTCCCTCCTATACCCCTATTCTTCAATTGTTAGAAAACGATTACATTACAAATGTAATTCATTTCCTGAAGAATGTAAACGCAGGAAAAGCCTTCAAAACAGGGTATGTAAAGCTCCAAGTTTACATACTTCGTTTTATCACTTATTATTATTTTGAGGTGAAGCAAATGGCGAACTACCATGACATCGCTGCCGATTTACGGAGCAAAATCAATCACGGGTTTTACGAAGAAGAGAAAAAATTGCCGAAGCAATCCGAACTGGCTGCGGATTATCAAACGAGCCGTGTGACGATTCAAAAAGCATTGAATATTTTACAAATGGAAGGCATTATTTACGGTAAAAAAGGCACGGGTACGTTTATCAGTGATTCCTATTCAACCTTCGATTACAACGCCAAGATCAATCGCGGGCTGACGAAGCGCCTTGGAGAGACAGGAAAAATCACCAGCAAGATCATTTCTTTTGCCATTCTTTTTCCCGATGAGAAAGAACAAGAAAAACTAAAAATTCGCAGTGACCAGCAAATTTATGATATCGTTCGTCTGCGTCTATTTGACGATGTACCTGTTGTTTTAGAGTATACCATCATGCCGCTTCATGTCATTCCTGGGATTACCGAGGAAGTCTTAAACTCATCGGTCTACGGTTATATCACCAACCAACTCCACTCCTCGATTGGAACATCTGTCCGTCGTATCAAAGCGGATCGTGCAGACACCTATGACCAGCAATACTTAGCTTGTGCTGCCACCGATCCCGTTTTAGAAGTTGAGCAAACGGTTTACCTCGGCGATGGGACGCCTTTTGAATTTTCCCAATCACGGCACCGCTATGATATGGGGGATTTTATTGTTGTAAATAATTAATACGCTGCGGATCGAGTGCCTCTGAGTGAGGAGCGATACGCAGCGCATTTTACTTAAAAATATTGCTGATAGACTGTTTGACCAATTTCTCTTAGCCAACTGATCCCTTGACCACTACCGGTTTTATCATAGGAAAACGCCGCAATGATGACCGTCGTTTCATTGGCTTGTAAATACGCTACATCGTGTTCGATGCGGTCAAGACGGCCTGTCTTATTAAAAATGCGGCAAGCAGGCTGCGCAGTTTCCGCAAAATTTCCCGCTAATCCTTCTTGAAATTGCTGCTGATTTAAGGGTGAAAACCCTAGTGCAGCTTCTTCTCTTTTAACACACCTTAGTAGTAGTTTGGCAGCCGCCGAGGGGGTCAAGCGGTTCTCTTTGTCTTTGATCGGTCGCATCATATACCGTTCAAATTGAATCTCTGGCTCCTGAATCCAGGCCTGAAGCGTGGGCAACCCTACTAAGTCCAATAGTACATTGGTCGCAGTATTGTCAGATATGGCGATCATCGCCGTGAGAAGTTCACTGATGGTCCAACCTTTCTTCTGAGGAAAAAGACGGATCACCCCAGCACCCCCTGTCAGATCAACGGGGTTCACACCGATCAGCTGTTGCGGATTGATTTTTTCTTCGATAATCTGTTCAAGATAATAGGCATACAAAACAAGCTTACTGATACTCGCTGCCGAAAACGACTTTTGACTCTGATAGTCAATGAGACAGTCCGTTGGCGTACCGATCCATAAACCCATTTCCAAGGTTGTCTGATAGTTTTTTAGAATAGGCTTAATTGCTACACGCAAGTCATCTTTTCCCATCAAATGCCCCTTTCCTTACGATCATGAAAAGAATGTTCATGATCATTCCTGTGATGCATTCGGCTGGTTTTGCCAATAACGCGCCACAACTGCGAGTTCTGGTTCATA
This sequence comes from Enterococcus sp. B2E4, assembly GCF_030499455.1. Classification (NCBI taxonomy): domain Bacteria; kingdom Bacillati; phylum Bacillota; class Bacilli; order Lactobacillales; family Enterococcaceae; genus Enterococcus; species Enterococcus sp. B2E4. The sequence goes on along the minus strand of NZ_JAUKPK010000022.1, from coordinate 25,935 downwards.
ATTAGAGCCAGTGATTTTGGTTTTCATGACCCGTGACCCAGGTGTTCTTGAATGAATCATTTCGTCATCCCCCAAATATAGACCGACATGATGGACTTCGCCTTTTCCTTCTTCATAAGCAAACAACAGCAGATCCCCTGGTTGTGCCTGACTGTAAGGTACGATGTTTGCTTGTTGTGCTTGCTCGATCGTATCTCGGGGGATTAAAATACCATGAAGTCGATGCAGCGAATACATGAATCCAGAACAATCAAAGCCACTGCCGCTAATGCCTGCCCAGACATAGGGCTGGTTTATAAATTGTTCTGCCAAGGCTATTATTTTTTCTGGGAGCTTTGCCCATGTGTCCGATAGGACGTGAGCAAAAGCTTTAGCGATCGTTGCTGGTCCATTAGGCGTAGCCACTTGATAGGAATCTGCGGTTTCCCCAACAAGTGGTAAAACTGTTCCAAAAGAAACAAGTCGTGTGGTCGAGTCAAAAACAAGCACGGCTTCTTTTGCAATCACCCCAATCCTTCTTTTAGCTGTTGCATAATCTGGTGGCAATGGCTTCAATACCTCGTTCGGCAGATAACCGGGATACCCGAGTGGGTGTTTATTGCTTTTTTGATCCAAGACGATCACATGGGACCAACCATCCGTTTGGGTGATGACTTCTACTATCGTCCCATATAATACTTCGGAGTCCACTAAGCTTTCCTGATAAAGCCGCATCGTATCTTCATCAGTCAAAAAAGTGTGTAGCGCTTCTAAAGGAAATGCTTTGATTTTTGCTAGTACTTTGTTTTCTTTGGGTTCCTTCCATAAGAAGGAAGAGCCAGCCTGAACAATTTGTTTCATCTTTGCTCCTCTCATAACTATCTATTCGTTGATTCCTAGACCGATGCGTTCGGTGACGCTCAAGCTTCCTGGACGCTGAAGAATCCCTTGCATTTCAGGGGAAGTCGTTTGGGTCTCCCACATAAAAGGAACGTCCAGATCATAAAATTGGACGTCGGCCATCCCCAAGGCAAAATGGGCGGCTGCCGCCATTCCCCCATACCCTTCAATCATCGAACCGACCATCACTGGCATTTGATGCTCTTTTGCCAAGTGATAAATTTTTTGTCCCTCTTTGATCCCGCCGCTTTTCATCAATTTAATGTTCAAATAATTGCAGCAGTTTTCAGCAATCAAATGCTTGGCATCCTCATAGGAAAAAAGACTTTCATCGGCCATGATCGGAATCGTCGTACGAGCAGTCACGTAGCTGAGTCCAGCAAAATCATGGGCTTTTACTGGCTGTTCAACAAACTCGATCGGAATGTCTTGCCATTGGTCTAAAATCTGCACCGCTTCTTCTTTGGTCCAGCCTTGATTCGCATCAATTCGAAAGGGAATCTTTCCTGCCAAGCGTTCATTAATGCGGCGAATTTTCGCAACTTCCTCTTCGATCGTTCCTGCCCCTAGTTTGATTTTCAAGGAGCGAAATCCCGCCTGGACTTTCGCTTGGGCATCATGCAGCATCTGCTCCTGTGAACCAACACTGATCGTATAGTCGGTTGTCAGTGTATTGGCAGAACCACCTAAATAGCGGTAAAGAGGCAAGTTGGCCGCTTTTGCCAGTGCATCATGCAACGCGATATCAATCGCCGCTTTAGGGCTCGTATGATGCTGGATCAACGCATGAAGCTCATCCATTACTAGCAATTGGGCATCTACCTTTCTGCCTAACAGGAACGGGGCAAAGACCGTTTCGATATCTTTTAAAATACTTTCTTTTGTATCACCGGTGATCACTTCGGTAGGGGCTGCTTCTCCGATGCCAACGATCCCATTATCAAAAAAAAGCAGCACTCGAATCACTTCGACGGCGTGCACTTCTCTGAGCGCCGTTTTAAAGGGTGCATTCAGCTGGATCGGAATTCGTTTGGTTTCAACTGCTGTGATTTTCATTGGTGTTCCTCCCAAAAAGAAAAGCAGTTCTTATCTAGCTAAAATGAATACGTCATTGTTCGCTGCTAGAAAAAGAACTGCTTTATTCCTTGTTATCAAGTTGCTAAACATTCTAGTAACGTTTTTCTCGTCTGCTGCCCTCTTTGGCGAAGTCAGACAATGAATAGACAAAAGGAGCTTTTTTCTCCTTAATCTTCGACAAAGACATTTTTATAATCATAGGCCGCGCCAACACTATGAACGATGAGGCCTTTGATTTTTGGCGACCGTAGATGTGCTTCAGCACTTTGGAAGAGTGGAATAACGCCTAAGTCGTCGTTTAAGATTTTTTCTGCTGCTACCATATTTTCCCAACGGGCTTCTGGATCGTTAGCATTTTCATTGGAGGCTTGTTCGATCAATTGATTGTAGTCATCATTTAGCCATTTTCCACGATTATAGGAACTGTCTTTTTTGAACAATTCCAAAAAGTTGATTGGATCTGCATAATCCCCGATCCAGTTATTCATGACCATCTCAAAATCGCCGCTATTTGAACGATCCAAGCGCACAGAAAATGGAACGTTTGTGACTTCGACAGTCAGCCCATCCAGTGTTTGCTGCAAGGTACCTTGAATGTATTCTGCCATTTTTTTCGATTGATCGGTATCTGATGTCAACAGTTCAAAAGACAATGTATCGATACCCAGTTCAGCTTTTGCCTTTTCCCAATATTCTTGAGCTTTTTCTTCGTCAAAGGCTAACGTGGTTGCCGCATCCTCGACAAAATCAGCCTTTGTCTCTGGATTAAACGCTAGGTCAGAAGGAACAAAACCGACCGCCGGTAAGGAGCCGTTGCCTAAAATATTGTCAACGATTTGTTGTCGATTCATACTATACGAAATGGCTTGGCGCAGATTTGCATTTCGAAAAGGCGAATCTTCTGGTGCTTGATTCATTTCTAAATACTGAGTGGTTGCACTAGGCTGAACAATGTAATCAGGATGATTCACATTCTGCATCGCCAATTCACCGCTTAAAATAATGTCATCGGCTTGTCCGCTTTCGTACAAGTTATAAGCGGTCGATGAGTCTTTCACGACATCAAAGTTAATTGTTTCAAGTTTGACCGAATCGGCATCCCAATAATCGGGATTTTTCGCCAATGTCCATTGGATGTCGGTGCCTGGTCCAGCATAATTGGTCAATAGGAATGGTCCATTGTACGCCGCGTTTTCACTGGTTAAGGCATATTGGTCACCGAACTCTTCCACGACACGCTCGTTTTGCGGGAAGAAAGTTGGAAAAGCCAGTAAAGATAAAAAGTAAGGCGTCGGTTTTTCTAACGTGATTTTCAATTCATGATCATTGACTGCTTCGATCCCTAACTCGCTTTTATCTAGCGTCCCATCTGAAATAGCGGCAGCGTTTTTAACGGGTGCCAGCATATAAGCATAATTGGAAGCAGTGGCTGGATCAACGGTTCGCTGCCAGCTAAAAACATAATCAGCTGCAGTAACTGGATCGCCATTGGACCATTTTGCCTCTTCCCGCAGTGAAATGGTGTAAGAAAGCCCATCTTCACTAACTTCAGCGTCTTCGCTTGCACCAGCGATCACAGGAACATTGTTTTCATCTAAGCGATAAAGACCTTCATAGGCGTTGTTTAACGTGATAAAGCTGTAAGAGTCGGTTGCTAAAGAAATATCTGCACTGCCCATCTCTGCCGAAAATTGCACATTGATCACTTGCTCTGCAGAAGAAGCTGCTGATGAATCCGTCTCGTTATCTTGATTGCCATTTTGACAAGCTGCTAAAAATAAGCTGCCTAGTAACACAAGCGATACTGCATATTTGCTACGTTTCCCCATTTCTACTCATCCCCTTCTAACATTCAGATAATTCAAAAAATTCTGTTTGTTGTACCGAGTTTACCGCATGTTTATGCAGCCTGTCAATTTAACACGACCAAAAAATGTAAGAGGTTACATGGTTGTGTCAGAAACGCTCTTCTGAATGTAAAAAGTAGAAAAGAGCGACTTTATGCTGAATATCGTTGAAAGGAGTCATGCCAAGAAAGCATACAAAAAAGTCCTGATCTTCTAGGGATCAGAACTTATGATACTTTCTTATACATCATTTCGCAGGTAAAATGGATAAAAAAACTTTCTTACTTTTCCTTTCCTTTCACACAAAAAAAGAAGACATAAATTTCGTCTTCATAGCGCTTTCTCAGAACCTTCCCACTTTTTTGCCTTTCAACTCAAGGAATAAAAGAAATCTCCTCAGAAAGTAAAAAAAACGTATCTATTTTAAAATGGGAGTGGTACACTAAACAAACGAAGAGTATTGCACGTGAGAAAAGAAAGACTTCCCCAAGTATCCATTTTCTCCAATACTCTTCGGACTCTTCAGTACGTATATTAATTATACGTACTTTTTTCATTTGTTCAAGGCTTTTGAAAGATTTAATCAAAAAGTGAAAATCGATAAAAACGTACAAATCCCTTACGCTAATTGACAATGATTCTCAATTAGCGCTATACTAAATGAAATCACTCGCAGCAAGGAGGAATTTCATGTATATCCGTACCGTCGCATTTGAAGTCATTCCAGAAGGCAAAGACATCTTTCTAGCTAAAATGAAAAAAGATACCGCCTCAATGAAAACATTTGCTGGCTGTCACTCTGCTGAAGCTTGGTTTTCAGAATCAAAAGACCGCCTCGTTTTCCAGTTGGTGTCAAAATGGACTGAGAAAAAAGCATTTCAAGCTTGGTTAAAACGCCCCGAACATCTGCAAAAGCACCGAGAGGCGTATCGAGCTGAAAAGGAAGGAACTGCAAAACCGAGCCTTGTTTTGTCCAAAACAGGTCAAGAATTTGTCTTGATCGATGAAGAGCCTACTCCTAGTTAAACGATACGAGCGATCCACCAAAGCTGATTCCGTTCGCTTTGGTGGATCGCTTTCTTGTTCAGTATCTCTCTTTTCTATTCCACCGTTCGCTCGTTCAAGGTTCTTCCTTGCTGATCTTTTAATTGAAGCCAGCCATTGGTCCCCCCATAGTAAAGAAACATGCCGACCTCATTGACACTTTTTAATACGACGTCTTCAATCGTTCGTCCCTCTTTGATCGCTGATTGCTTCTCTTGCCGTATCTTTTCTGCTAATCGAGCTGAAAAGCCCACCGAGCCGTCTTTGTTCAAAGGAACCTCTTGACGCAAGGTAGCGCCTTTTTCAATTCGAACCTCGTTGCGTTTCTGCCAATAAACCGTTGCTGTACTTCCTTGATAATCCACCATAAAGGGTTCATCTTGTAATTCTTTTGACCATTTATGACGAGGCTTGCCCCCTTTTTTCACCGCTTTCGTTTCCTTTTTGCTGATGGATACATAACCCAGAAAATCGATCAAGCAATCAAATGGTTCCGCACAAACAGCGACCCCTTGTTGCAGTTCCTGTGGAATCACGATAGGTGCGTTGGAAGCATTGGACAAATGATATTTCTCTTGATAATAGGCTGCTAAGTATGGCGCCATGATCTCCCAAGGTGGTGTAAGGATCATTAAGCGATCATATTCTTGCTTGTCATCAAATGTTTTCTCATCTGCTACTGATAGTAATTGGCCTTCTTTTATGGCTAAGAGGACGGTATTGTCTTTTGTTTCAATAAGTTTTCCTTTAACAATTTGCAGTTGCCCTGCTTCCTTCGGCAATTCAAAAAGCATCTGTTTGTCATCAATGACCGTTTTTTCTAATTCCATTTCGCTCCCTGCTTTCTGCTAGTTTCTCGCCCATTATAGCATGTATTTTTCTACGCAGCGGTGTCCAAGAATCAAAAAAAGAGGCTGCTTCCAAGAAACAGCCCCTTTGTTAAGGAAATTGGTTTACGTGCATGGCTTCGTTTGATTGGGATTAACCCTTAGCTAGAAAAGCATTCAACCAATGCTGGTTGATAGATCTCGTTGTATTTTGCCACAACTCGTCCACAACGTTCTTCAAGCTCGTCATGATCAGTCTCTTCATAACGGATCACATGCAAAACGGCACAACGTTCCATTTTTCTGACCACTTCTCCGATAACGCGGCTTTCTAAGCCGACTGGTTTACATTCATATGCTTTACCTAATACAATTGTTTCTGCTTCCATAATGCGCTCCTTACTACTCGTTTCTCTAATTGTATTATCATCTTATCATCTAATTCTAATAAAATAAAGCGATATGCATGTCTATTTAAAACAAAAATGAAAAAAGTGCCCATTATTCAATGAACACTTGCTTTGTAAACGTTATATTGTTTTTTGCTAATTATTAAGAAATGACGATTTATTTACGACTCGCTACTAGGATCGCCGCAAATTCTTCAAGATATTTCTGATCGATCTCATCATAGCTGTTCGTTTTGCCACTATCGATATCCAAAACACCAATCAATTGATCATCAGCTATCATAGGAACAACGATTTCAGACATAGCTGCCGAGTCACAAGAGATATAGTTCTCATGTTCTTTGACATTCGGGACGATCAATGTCGTTTGTTTTGCCGCTGACTCTCCACAAACTCCTTTGCCCATAGTGATTCTAGTGCAAGATACTCTTCCTTGGAACGGGCCTAAGATCAGTTCGCCTTCTTCAAACAAATAGTAGCCGGCAAACACCGTATCTTCCAATGTTTCATTTAATAAAGCAGAAGAGTTTGCTAGATTAGCGATCCAATTACTCTCTGCTTCTAGTAATCCTTTTAATTGCAGAAGCATCAATTCATACGCTTCGATTTTTTTATTCATTTTCTCACCTCTGTCCTTGATTATAAGCAAAGACAGAGGATTTGTCTTGTCTAAATTACTGAGTATGGGAAACAATAGTGTGAAAAAAGAACTGTTGCCTAAAATAGCCTATCCATCCACTCGTACCAATAGTCAACGCTACTCATGGCATTTCCTTCTCAGTCGTCTTTGAAAACTTACTAGGCATCAATCACAGTAAAGCGGGTGTTTTCATGTTGTACTGTTTCGATCTCATCGATAATTGCCTTAGCTAACGTACCGCTAGATGTCACCGATTGCTTTTGTTCGTTGAATAGTAAGTGATCTTTCCCTAAAATCGCTGGTTTAGCTGGTCCTTCTTGAAAGACATTCCCAGGAGAAATCCCCACCCAAGGGACATTTTTGACTGTTTCTAAAAAGAGATATTCGTCTAGCTGATTTTCTGGAATCGCAATCCAACTTTCGCTTCCTGGTGCTTTTTTCAACTCAGAGAGATTACGTTCCCCCGCTTCATTGAATAAACTGCCGGCTCCTAAGATGAAGAACAAACGAGTGTTTTTTTCTCGAAACAGGTGCACTAATTTTGCTGCCAGATCCACATGCAAGTAAGCTTTGTCAGGACTTGTCGCAAACGCGTCAACAAGCACATCAAAGTCACTGAGCTCTTCTTCTGTGAGAGAAAAAGCATCCTTTGTAAGTGTTTTGACCGTCTCACCAAGTTGTTCTTTGGCCTTCGCTTCATTTCTCACGATAGCAGTCACTTCGTGTCCTCTCTGTACTGCTTCTTGATAAATTGCTGAACCTGCATTCCCTGTTGCGCCAATAATACCGATTTTCATAATGATCATCCTTCCTACTTTTGTTTTTTTTCAAAATCAGTTGTTACTAATTAAGTTACAACTAGAGTATAAAAGAAACTTTCTTCCCTGTCAAGAATTTGCCTAGCAGGTGAAAGTTCTTTTTTTACAGCCTTCCATGTGACACTTTTAATGATTGGCTTCTACTTGAATGCCGTCAATGATGGATTGTAGCGAGATAGCGCTCATCTCTTGCTCAATTTTCTTTTGCAGCACATCGTAAGTTTCCTCTAATACCGTTTGGATATTCCCCCCAATCAAGCAATTGGGATTGGTCTTTTTGTCCGCATGCAAAAGATGCTGATCTTTTTCAACACTCGCATAGATGTCCAACAAAGAAATCTCATATGGTTCCTTCGTTAGTTTAGGGTTTGGTTTTCCTCTTTGACTTTCGATCAATCCTGCAATACGCAAATCACTCATAATCCGGCGAACATAGGCAGGATTCGTTTCAACACTCTGGGCGATCCGATCACTTGATAGATCAGTTCCTTTAAAGAGGTGGATGTAAGCGAGGATGTGAATGGCGTCGCTGTATTTCGTTGAATATTTCACTTCGTCTCCACTCCTTTTTCTTGTATCATACCTCTTTTTTCAGATTTAGACAAAGGGTACTGACCAATCTTACAAAACTCGAGGATCCCATCAAGAAAAAGCAGCCCTCAAAAAGTTAGCACAAAAGCCTAACTTCTTGAGGGAACTGCCTACTGAACCATTTTTTTCCTTTTTATTTAAACGAGCACTTTGCTAATAGCCCTTCATCCAAGCAGACTCAATCTGATTGCCGTCAGGATCAACGATTTCATAGCCGACCATCATGTCCTCTGGAATCCCCATATCAACTTGGAACGACTGTCCACCATTTTCTTCAGCGATTTTTGCAAAATTCTTTGCTTCTTCTGGTGTGTCAAAACTAAACGCGATCAATGCGCCACTCGTCTTCTTTGTATCTGCAATACTTCTACCATTTAGAAATTGTTGGTAAAACGCATGTTCTAACAGCATTAACCAAATCGATTCACTCCAAACCATTCCACTGCTGGTCTCGTTTGAGAACTCTTCATTTTTTACAAACCCCAACGCTTCATAAAAGGATGTTGCACGTTTGATATCAGTGACAGGCAAGTTAATAAACACCATTTTGTTCGCCATTTTCTTGCTCCCTTTCTTTGGTAAGCTGCACTGCTGAATCCGTTCTCATTATAGCACCTATCGGTACATTCACAAAAACATCAGTCTTTGTCATCTACTGCTAGTCTGAATAACCTGATCCAAAAAATTTTTTCAAGTAAAAAAGGCCTTGCACGCATAGGCCTTTTAGCTTTTCTCATCTATGAAAAAGTAACTTGATAAGCATTAGCAAAGAATCATGTTTTCGCTAATACAATCAGCCCAAACTACTTTATTTAATACTCAAAGCTCAAGTCTTGAGTCGATCACGGTTACTTTCCCACGATAAATTTTTCGATACTCTTTGGGCGTATAAGAAGTTGCTTTTTTAAATTTCTTACTAAAATAATTTGGATCATTGAATCCTACTCTAACAGAAATTTCACTGATTGATCGATCACTTGTTGAGAGTTCTTTTTTGGCAACTTCAATACGATAAATCATCAAGTACAATGAAAAGGTCATTCCTAATGTATTCTTGATCAAACGGCTGGTGTGATACCGACTTAAATGCAGGTGATCTGCTAAAGTGTCTAACGTAATATGTTCTCTATAATTTTCATGAATATAGCGCAATATCTTATGTCTTAAAGAAAGCGAAGGAGAAGCTTCATTGTTTTTCTCGACGTGCAGCAAGGAAATCTGATTGATGGATTGAATCCCTCGGTCCAATGCATAAACAAAATCATTGGTGATCGGTTCGACCAAATAATCGATCAAGTCGTAACGCAACGCTTTTTGAGCGATAGCAAAACTTTCTACTGCAGAATACAAAATTGCTTTTGCATTCGGATAAAAAGAAAGCAACTCTTTGTATAATTCAAAACAGTCCTCTTCGCCATCCGCATTGATCACTGCAATCTCAACCATCTGCTCAAGACAGGTACGCTGAAGTGCTTTTTTCGAATCAACCATTGGAAGCAAGATGACATTTGGGAAATGACGATCAATCAAACGAACCATCTCGCTAACTGCTCTTCGCTCTTCGCTGTCAATGATCAATAAATTACACACGAAATTTTCTCCTTCGCTAAAAATTCATAGTCGGTTTCTCTATTTTCGTTTATTTTTCTTGAAAATCAATGACCATCCGTCCTTTGATTTTTCCTGAAAGCATTTCATCAAAAATATCGTTGATCTCTTCTAACTGACGCATGACTACTTTAGGAACGACTTTCCCTTCCGCTGCAAATTGGAAAGCTTCTGCTAAATCAGTTCGTGTTCCAACAAGGGAACCGACAATCTTAATCCCATCCAATACAAGTCGAGGAATGTTCAAGTCCATGCTTTCTGGTGGGAGACCGACCGCTACAATCGTACCGCCCGCACGAACAGCATCAACAGCAGAATTGAAGGCTGCTTTTGAAACAGCTGTTACTACAGCTGCATGTGCGCCGCCGGTTGCTTCTTGAATGATTTTTGCCGCATCTTCTTTCGCAGGATTGATTACAAGATCAGCGCCATGATCTTTTGCGAAGTCCAACTGTTTGTCGTTGATATCGATTCCAATCACTTTTGCATTAAAGACATTTTTTGCATATTGTAAAGCTAGGTTTCCTAATCCCCCTAAACCATAGATGGCGATCCATTGACCTGGTTTAATGTCAGAAACTTTTACCGCTTTATATGTGGTTACACCTGCACAAGTAATGCTGCTGGCTTCAGCAGAACCTAAGTCCTCTGGAACTTTCACTGCATAGTCAGCTACAACGATACATTCTTCAGCCATACCACCATCTACAGAATAGCCGGCATTTCTAACCGAACGGCATAATGATTCATTCCCGTTCACACAGTATTCGCATGACCCACAGCTTTCATACAACCAAGCGACACTTGCACGGTCACCGATTGCTAGAGAAGTAACATCATCACCGATTGCAACCACTTTACCGATTCCCTCGTGTCCGAGTACGATCCCAGATGCATCTCCAAAGTCGCCATCTTTTACATGCAAGTCAGTATGGCAGACACCGCAACACTCCATTTTCAATAATGCTTCATTCGGACGAAGCGCTCTTAATTCTTTTTCCTCGATTTTTACAACCTTATCTTTAGATACTACAGCTGCTTTCACAAAGACACCTCTTTCAATTCGATTAAATAAAGAACTTCCTTTTATTTGTGAAGTAATTAACTAACGCATAGAGGTCAGCAATAGCTAGATAAAAGAAAGTTCTCTATCGAGAAGATTACCATAGAAATCATCAAAAAAAGGGGAATTTATTGCTTTTTTTCTGTAATCATTTATGAGAAAACAATAATGAAATCATTCAAAATTTTTTCTTTATTTCCAGATTACATAAAATTAAAAATTAAAAAGATAGAGATAATTCATCTCTATAAATAACAATCGTTTCAATAAAAAACACCAAGACGATCTAATAGAAGACTGTAGGATGATTTGTACTCACTGTTCTTCTATTTTTATCCCTTCGATGACTTGCGATTTATTTTCTTTCAGGCGCTGAATGTCATATTGGTATTTAGCAAGATGTCCCTCGTCAATGTTTTTCTGAAAATTTTCATTCCCTTCTTCTCCTTTTCTACTCATAAAAGCAACTAGTGCACAAAGGCGATCGATCAAACAATCGACAATCTGTACCCTGTCATTATTGGACAGCCGATAAGTATCCACAAAAAGTTTCAATCGATGGCATTGTGTTTCACTCAGACGACTGTTCCCATCAAAATACAAGGGTACCCAGCGGTACGCAGCATAAGAAACATCCCATAACCTGCTTCCTGGCCTTACTGTGTCAAAATCAAAAAGCCCAAAAGGCTCCCCATCCACGATCGTCATATTATACGGAGCAAAATCATTGTGGCACATCACCTCTGTCGGACCAGAGTATTCCAGCATCCACTGTTCCTCACCAGTTAACCTTTCCAGAAAACCAACACTTCGATCATGAAAATCTCTTAATCGTTCAGCTACCAAACAAAGAACCTCATCAGTATAAAGCTCATCCGGCAATGGCTGATCATATACCTCCCCTGGAACAAAAGAAACTAACTCATGTTCTTCCTGATCAAACCCTAATGGTTTCGGTACATAATTTATCTGCTGATCTTGCAAAAAACGTAAAAAGCGTTGAACGTCCTTCGACCATGGAACCTTTGGCCGTCTGACGAACTCCTTTTCGATGATTATTTCTTCTCGTCCAAGATTGTTACTTCTTTCATTCAATAAAACCCCTCCTATTTGTATAGTCGTTTCTTCATTTTATCACAACGAATATAAAGTTTTTTTCATCTCAGACAAAAGAAAAAAGCCCTTGAAATCAAGGGCTTTTGCTTCATCTGATAATAAATGATTAACGACGAATTTCTTTGATACGAGCTGCTTTTCCGTGTAATGCACGCAAGTAGTACAATTTTGCACGACGTACTTTACCGTAACGAACAACTTCGATTTGTGCAACACGTGGTGTGTGCAATGGGAAGGTACGTTCAACACCTACACCGTTTGATACTTTACGGACTGTATAAGTTTCGCTGATACCAGCACCGCGGCGTTTGATGACAACACCTTCAAATAACTGGATACGTTCGCGAGTTCCTTCGACAACTTTCGCGTGAACGCGAACAGTGTCCCCAGGACGGAAAGCTGGGATGTCAGTACGTAATTGTTCTTGAGTTAGTTCTTGAATCAATGGATTCATGTTTATCATTCTCCTTATTCCCAAACATTCTTAAAGCATGAAAGCTCCAGCGGAACATCGTAATAGTTGAGTTTACACTCACTGAAATATCTTACCACAGTCGACCATAGGCTGTAAAGAGAATTTTCTTGTCATGGCGCAGAATATCAAAAAAAACTGGCACTATTTTAGTTGCCAGTCTTCGCTTCGTCTTCAATTTCTTTTAAAAGCTTCTGCATTTCAGCGGTCAGCGGATAAGTTTCCAGCATATCTGGACGTCGCTGATACGTTCGGCGCAAGGATTCTTTTAATTGCCACTGCTCGATCAGTTTATGATTGCCATTCATCAAAACTTCCGGCACTTTCATGCCTTTGAACTCTGCCGGGCGTGTATATTGCGGATGCTCTAATAAACCAGTGGAATGAGAATCAGTTTGTGCGGAGATTTGATTGCCCAAAACTTCTGGTAATAGCCTGACCGTCGCATCGATCATGACCATTGCCCCCAATTCGCCGCCAGTCAAGACGTAATCCCCCAGTGACACTTCATCAGTGACCAATGAACGGATTCGTTCATCATAGCCTTCATAGTGACCGCAAATAAAAACAAGGTGCTCTTCGGTAGAGAATTCTTCCGCCATCTTTTGATCAAAGGGTTTTCCCGCTGGGTCTAATAGGATCACCCGCTTTTTCGTTTCTGGTGTTGCTTCTTCGATCGCTTTGATATTGTCATAGACAGGTTGGACTTTTAATAACATTCCTGCTCCGCCACCATAAGGATAGTCATCCACTGTTTGATGTTTGTTGTCAGAATAATCACGGAAATTAGAGACGTTGATTTCTAACAGTTCCTTTTCCCGTGCTTTGCCGATGATCGACTCTCCTAGAGGCCCTTCAAACATTCGTGGAAATAGTGTCAGCACATCAATTCTCATCGTCTAACAACCCTTCTGGGATTTCCACAGTGACCTGACCATTTTCAAGATCGATCGTGTGGACAACCGACTCGATATAAGGAATCAAGGCATCCTTCTTCCCTTTTCGCTGTACCACCCAAACATCATTGGCGCCTGGTGAAAGGATCTCTTTGACTTTACCAATGACTGTGCCATCCTCTTCGACGACTTCCAGACCAATAATTTCATGGTAGTAAAACTCATTTTCTGCTAGATCCACCAAATCATCCTTGGTAACTTTTAAAATGCCGTTACGAAACGGTTCAACGTCGTTGATGTTGGGATAGCCCTCAAACGTTAACAAATCAAAATTTTTATGTTTGCGATGACCTGAAACAATCAATGGTAATGGCTCTTTATTTTCACGAAAAAGTGTCAATTCAGCCCCTTTACGGTAGCGTTCTTCTGGAAAATCCGTTTGTGATATCACTCGTACTTCTCCACGGATCCCATGTGTATTGACGATTTTCCCTACGTTTAAATATTCTGTCACGTTCGTTCCCCATTTCTTCTAACTTCTGTTCTATTTTAGCATAGCAAAGTAGCGAATTCTAGCCGTTTCCTAGCGCCCCCTGTTTTCCTCAAAATCATCGCGCGAAAAACACCCCTTCGACGCTTGATCAAAGGGGCAATGTCCTAATCTGAAACTTATTGATTCATTGAAACGGCCATTTCCAATGCGGAACGTGCATCTTGATGTTGCACCGTTCGAAGCATCTTTTCTTGTTGCCAGACCACGGTAGTTGCTGTATGGTCATTTTTTCCCATATCGATAGTGATTTGACCGACCTCAGGTGCTGGAAGCATGGCTTCTTCTAGATACGCTACCACTTCTTTGGCAACCGGCACAGGATCTTGTTCCTCTTGGTTGACTGCTCGAACAGTCAATGACCAATTTCCTTCTTGCCAACTTAAATAACTGGAGCCAGCAGCTCCTTGCATATGCCCAGTAATGCCATATCCGAGATCAACGGCTTGTCCGCCATCATCCGCTGTTACATTGACCGCTGCAGCCGCTTCATCCGCTGATTGATACTCTTTTGATTGAAAAGCAGCAAGCGGTGTTTCCTCGTTCAAAGCCTTGTCATTGAGAGACAATTGCTGATCAAGTCCATAATAAAGAATCGAGGCATCGGATTGACTGCCAGCTGTGGCCGCATTCAACACTTTACCCGAAGCAAGCGGAACGTCCTTTGGCAAGACAAGATCAGGGAATACCGCTTGTATTTGGCTATAGATGTCTGTGGTGCTACTCGTATTTGAAGAATCCTCAGAAACCGCCTGACTAGTCGATGCAGTTGATTGACTGGTTTCTGATTGACTACTTTTTTGTGTTTGGGTACTTTCCACCATAGTCGTTGCTGTTGTTTCAGCTGTACTGGCTTGACTGGTTTCTTGGTCTTTTTGATTATTACAGCCAGCCAAGGTTCCGATCGTTAGCAGCGTAACAAATAATCCTAGTTCTTTTTTCATGATGTTCCCCTCCTTATACAAAGGATACCCCTCAATAAAAAAAATGACAAACAAGTCAGATTGTCTGTCATTTTTTTGTCGATTTTTTAAAGATTGGTGACCCAATTTTGCAGTGATTGGAAGCCGTCCTTGATCCATTGCCAAACTTGATTGGCGATCGTCGATAGGTCGCCCCAACGAAAGTTTTGTGTCCATTGGTTCAATTGGGTCATGATCTCCTCACGATAGACCCAAATTAAAAAGAGCAACAACAAGATCCCTAGCGTTCGCCAAAGAAAAGAACCGATTTTATAAATAAAGACGAGAATCAAAAGAACGACGATCCATGCGATTAGTTGAGACATACAAGCACCTCCTCATTTTTGATTATCTCAAAACCGTCCTTTTTTGTCCTCCATCTTAAGCATGAATTTTACAAAAAAAAGCATTTCTCTTTGAGAAATGCTTTACACTCTTGCTTATTTACCATCAATGATATTCAAACGAACTTTTTTCGGTCCATTTGTCCGTACACTGTAAACGATCGTTCGAATTGCTTTGGCAACCCGACCTTGTTTACCGATGATACGACCAATATCTTCTGGTGCCACAGTAAGATTATATTCCAAGAAATCATCTGACTCTACCAGCTCAAGCTTGATATCCTCAGGTTTGGTAACAAGTGGTGAAACGATCGTTAAGACTAATTCTTGCAAATCTTTCATCCAAAGTCACCTTATTTCTTAGTGAATTTTGCTTCGTGGTGTTTTTTCATAACGCCTTCTTTAGAAAGGATGTTACGAACTGTATCTGAAGGTTGCGCACCTTTAGATAACCAATCAAGAACTAGATCTTCTTTGATTGTTACTTCAGCTGGGTCTAGTAAAGGATTGTAAGTACCAACTGTTTCGATGAAACGTCCATCACGAGGAGAACGTGAATCTGCTACGACGATACGGTAAAAAGGTTTCTTTTTAGAACCCATGCGTTTTAAACGAATTTTTACTGCCATTATTTACACCTCCATTGATTTAATCACAAGAGCTAGTTTAACAGGTTTTTCTGATGGTGTAAAGAGTTTTTTCTTTACAGCTGAAAAAAGTTTTTCTTTCCTGTTTTTTCGGCATGGTTATCTTTTGCCAGAATGAATCTGGACGCGTATCATGAATACTAGAGAAACCTTTTTAAGGCCAAATCGTTTTATTTGCACCATTCACTTACTTTTGGTAAGCTGAATGAGTAGAAAACAACAAGGAGGAATTTTACATGACAAAAAAAATCGGTTTTATCGTCGGCAGCTTGCGGGAAGGTTCTTACAATAAACTCGTAGCAAAAAAATTCGCATCACTATTACCAGAAGGTTTTGAAGCATCTTTCATCGAGATCGGCAACTTGCCTTTTTACAATGAAGATTTGGAAGTTGAAGGAAAAGTTCCTGCTGAATGGACAGCATTTCGTGAAGCATTAAGCGCCGTTGATGGTGTCTTCTTCTTTACACCAGAATACAACCGCTCTGTTCCTGCAGCCTTGAAAAATGCTTTAGATGTTGGTTCTCGTCCTTACGGTGCGAGCAGTTGGGGTGGCAAACCAGCCTTAGTCGTCAGCGTTTCTCCAGGAGCGATCGCTGGATTTGGTGCGAACCATCATTTGCGTCAATCATTAGTCTTTTTGGATATGCCTACTCTGCAACAACCAGAAGCCTACATTGGCGGTATCACAAACTTGATCGATGAAAACAATGAAATCAACCCAGATACAGTAAGCTTCTTCGAAACGATCCTTGCAAAATATATTGAATTCTTTCAACGATTCAACTAATGAAGAATCCATACAAAAAGACCAAGAAACTCGGCACTGAGTTTCTTGGTCTTTTTTACTGTGAAGAATAATCGTTTGCGCTTTTTACTCGCTGCCTGACACAGACTTTCGGACAAAATGGAGTTCTGTCAGTTCCCCCATCTGTTTTGTTTCAACAAACGTCAAGCGTCTCGAGTAATCCCCCGGTTCAAACAGTCGCTTGCCTTCTCCTAAAAACACCGGCGCGATTTGAATAAACCATTCATCGATCAAATCAGCTTCCAGCAATGGTTTTAGTAAGGAACCTCCCCCTACTACCCATACGTTTTCCTCTTGTTTTAATGCTGAAACAAATGCCACTGGATCCGTTGACACTAGCGTTGCATCTGGCAACGGTTCTTTTTGTGTTCGGGAAAAAACATAGTTTGTCGTTTCGGGATACAACAGTCCACCATCCATAAGTTTTTTTGCTTCTTGATAGGTCTTTCTCCCCATCACTGTCGCATCGATGGTTGCAAAAAATGCTTCATAAGTCGTGGCGACACCGGTATCGGTTTGAAACAGCCAGTCCAGTTGATCCTTCAGACCTGCTAAATAGCCATCGAGGCTGATCGCACCATAGAATATCACTTTTCCCATTATGCTCGCTCCTTTATTCTTTGTTTGCTGCTGATGTTCGACAAACACAAGTGACTAAATGGTCGTTGACCATGCCGACAGCTTCCATAAAGGCGTAAATAATGGTCGTTCCGACAAATTTAAACCCTCGCTTTTTCAAATCTTTCGCTAGCTGATCAGAGATTTCCGAATGGGTCGGTACATCGGATTGCTGCTCAAATTCATTAATGATCGGCTGATGATCGACATATCGCCACAAGAATGCGGAGAAACTACCATATTCTTGCTGGATTTTTAAAACTTCTTGGGCATTGCTGATCGCCGCTTCAATCTTTCGCCGATTGCGGATGATTCCTGGATTCATCATCAGTTCTTCCACTTTTTCTTCCGTATAGTTCGCTACTTTGGTGATTTCAAACTGATCATACGCCGCATCAAAATTCGCCATTTTATTTAAAATCGTTTGCCAGCTCAACCCTGCTTGATTCATATCTAACACCAATTTTCGAAACAACTGCTGATCCTCATACTCAGGTTTCCCCCAGATTGTATCATGATACTCCTGCATCGCTGGTGTACTGTTGGCCCACTCACATCGTTCCATTGTCCTCATCAGCTCCTTTTTGTTTATTTTATCATAAAAGACTTTACTTCCACTAGTGTACTACGTATACTAGTACACATAAATGAAAGGAGCTGATTTTGTGGTTCGCATTAACAAAGCCAGCAGCAAACCTTACTATGAGCAATTGGTTTTAAGTATCAAAGAAGATATTCTGAACGGTGTTCTAACCGCTGGAGACCAAGTGCCTTCGGTTCGTGAAATGGCCAAGCACCTGTTGATGAATCCAAATACCGTCAGCAAAGCCTACAAAGTATTGGAAAATGAGCAAGTGCTTGTCACCATCAAAGGAAAAGGCACCTTTGTGAAAGTTACTGAGGATCTGCCACGCGATGAGATTCGGATCTTACAAGTGAAAGAACGTTTGAAAGAATTGGTGATCGAAGCACGCCATCTACAGATCAGCATGCGTGAGCTGAGCGATTGGATGAATGGCTTTGAACAAGAGTTAGGAGGCGATCCGCAGTGAAGATCGAACATGTGACCAAGAAAATGGAACAAACAATTATCTTAGAAAACGTGAACTTCTCTTTGGAAAAAGGAGAACTCGTAGGATTGATCGGCCGCAATGGTTCTGGGAAAACCACGTTGTTTCGGACGGTCGCTGGACATTATTTACTAGATGATGGCGAGATTTCAATCGATAACCAACGCCTGGATCAGCACCCGGAATTAAAAGAACAGCTTTTTTATATCGATGAAAAAGAAAACTTTCTGGCTGCCTACTCGTTAAAAAAAAATCAATCAATTTTATCGGCTTGCTTATCCGAATTTTGATCAAAATCTTTATTTAGAATTGATGCAAAGCCATGGTCTGCCGCTAACGCTTTCTTACCGGCGAATGTCAAAAGGAATGCAAGGTCTTTATAAGATGATTCTAGCGATCGCTTCAAATGCGACGTTCTTACTGTTAGACGAACCTTTTGATGGGCTTGATGTGATCGTCCGTAAAAAAGTGATCGGACTATTGCTGGAAAGCCTCAGTGAGTCGAATCGTACCGCATTGATCGCTTCCCATAATCTAAATGAATTAGAGCATATTATTGATCGTGCCTTGTTGATCAAAGGGAAAACGATTGAAGGAAACTACCGTTTGGAAACGATTCGCGAACAATCTCGCAAACTTCAACTCGTCTTTCGCAGCAAGCAGATTCCTCCCCTTATCAAGCAGCGCTCCAAGCTGATTCAAAAACAAGGTCGAGTCTTGACCGCTTTGTTTGACAATTACACAAAAGAGCTGGCGGCTGAGATCCAGCAGCTTGACCCTTTGGTTTTCGAAGAATTGCCCTTGACCTTGGAAGATCTGTTTGAAGCAAATTTACGACAAGAGGCATTAGTGGAAGGATAGAGGTGGAAAACGATGTTAAGCAATATATTTAAAGAACGCTACGGCAAGCTGCTGATCGGCTTTTGTTTTGTCTTACTCTTAATGTATCTTGGTGATGGCTGGCAATCACAAAAAGCCTGGCATCAGCAAGAACACTATTTGACATCTGAAGAATTTATCAAAGATTTCAACGAAAATCGAGAGTACTATATCAAAAGCTACAAGGGTGAAACCCCGGTTTACTTTGATTCGGCAACAGAGTACCGCGATGCGGTATTGACGATCAGCAATGAGTCCCCTGATGAGATTTATTACAATCACCCTTATATGACCACCATGAATCAATTTGTGATTGTCTTCCTGTTTATTTGGGGCTTCTTGTCCTTTTTTGTCGATGGCCGCACCAATTTCAATCGCTTTTTATTTGCTTTACCCTTTAGCAGAAAGCACGTCTTTCACAAGAAACTGCTTTTTATCGGCTTACCCTTGACCGCTTGTTTAGTGTTGGGTCTGTTAGGTCATATCCTGATCGAATACACGATGATCCCAGCTCGCTATCTCGCTGTGCCGCTTCAAGACGTGCTGCTTTCTGCCCTTAGTACCTTGGCAACGAATCTGCTAGTATTTGCTGCAGGTCTCTTGTTAGGCGTTTTGCTGGGGAATCTGTTTACTGGCGTGCTCTCGGTCTTCTTCACTATTTCGCTAGGATCAATGGGGTATAGCTTTTTCCAATGTACCCGCGAGTTTTTTAGTTTTGTGTTTCTTGGTCATGGGGATTTTCTGATTCCTTTTCAAACCTGGATCGATTGGCCGCAAGGATATGTCTACCCTTGGTGGCTGCTGCTCCTTTACCTCGGCTTGAGCGGCTTACTGATTCTTGCTGCCGAAAAAGTGTTCTCGAAAATCTCTTTAGAAAATGACGGTGATTATATAACGATCCCTAAATTGCGCGCACCAGTTTATTGGCTGCTTTCTTTGGGAACCTGGTTCTATTTATCCATGATTTCTTATTACCCACTAGAAATTTTTTACCGTAATCTTTATGAGGGGTATGATGTCAGTCTTTGGAACATCGCCCTTCGGCTCGGTTTATTACTGGTTGCCTGCTTATTCATCAGTTTGCTGCTTGTCTATCCTAAAGCGCTGATGAATTGGTGGTACAAACGAAAAAACAAACAAATCAGTGGAATATAAAAAAGCATCCCTGCAACAAGAACATGTTGCAGGGATGCTTTTAAGTTTAATGTCTAGGTTTGTCGTCGTCTTTTTTGTCAAAGAAGTCATTTACTTTACGAGAAACATCATCCGCAAAATCTTCAACCTTATCTTTGGCTTTCCCATATTTATTTTGGGTTTTGCCTTTTAATTCTTCGGAGTCATCTCCTGTAAGTTTCCCTTTTGTTTCGGTTACTTTTCCTTCAATGCGATCTTTGTTTGTCATCGTAAAAAACTCCTTTCATACTTGCTATAAATTAATAGTAGCACCATTTAACAGAAAGCACGAATGTTCTGCTTCTATCCTATTCTTAGAGTTGTCCGCAACGATAGTTGATCGCTATTTTTGACTCTTGGACGATTTGAGATATTCGGTAGAAAGCTGGCTTTCTCTATAAAAAAAGGATGTTCTTTAGATGTTCTATTTGATGTTCTTTGAAGGAGTTCATTTAAAGAGGACGCTGTGAGCATAAAAAACCATGACCTGAAGAAGGCAATCTGAGGCGCTGCAGTTGCTAGAATTAGCAGGTACAGCTTCTCGATTTGGTGCCTTTTCAGATCATGTTTTTTAATTACACGAAGATAAGGTTCAGTTCTCAGTTCCTATCAGTGTTAAACGATTATTTGCGTTTTTTCTTTTTCTTCTTTTGTTTCTTGACCATGCGGTTCATGGCCATTTTTCCAAGTTTCCCTTTGACCCCGCCGCCAAACATTTGATCCATGCCAGGAATATTCATATTCCCTTTACTCATTTGCTGCATCATTTTGCGAGATTCTTTGAATTGTTTGATCATACGGTTGACTTCGACGACACTGTTTCCAGAACCAGCAGCAATACGGCGGCGACGGCTTGGATTCAACAAATCAGGATTTTCCCGTTCAGCTGGTGTCATAGAATAAACCATGGCTTTTTGTCGAGCAATTTGTTTCGGATCAACTTTGACATTTTCGATACCAGGCATTTGACTCATTCCCGGAATCATTTTTAAGAGATCTTCAATTGGGCCCATGCCCATAACTTGATCGATCTGTTCGACAAAGTCATTGAAGTCGAAGGAGTTTTCCTTCATTTTTTGAGCAAGTTCTTCTGCTTTTTTCTCGTCGTAATCTTGCTGTGCTTTTTCGATCAAAGTCAGCATATCACCCATACCGAGAATCCGACTAGACATCCGATCTGGATGGAATACTTCAAGGTCGGTCAATTTTTCACCGGTACCAGTGAACTTGATTGGAGCGCCCGTAACTTGACGAATCGACAATGCCGCCCCGCCACGAGTATCGCCATCTAGCTTGGTGATGACTACCCCTGTGATCCCCAGTTGTTGATTGAAGCTTTCCGCCACGTTGACAGCATCTTGTCCTGTCATCGCATCTACTACCAGTAAAATTTCATTTGGCTGTGCCAAGTCCTTGATTTGTTTTAGCTCTTCCATCAAGTTTTCGTCGATATGCAAACGACCCGCCGTATCGATCAAAACGTAGTCATTTTTCTTTTCCCGAGCCAAAGCCAATCCTTGGCGGACGATTTCAACTGGGCTGACATCAGTTCCCATATCAAAAACAGGTACATCCAATTGCTGCCCTAATACTTTCAACTGGTCGATCGCAGCTGGACGGTACACGTCACCAGCGATCATTAATGGACGTGCGTTTTCGGTTTTGATCAAATGGTTGGCTAATTTCCCAGCAAAGGTGGTTTTCCCTGCCCCTTGCAAACCAGCCATCATGATGATCGTTGGGATCTTCGGTGATTTTTCGATCCCAACTGTTTCTGATCCTAATGTTTTGGTTAATTCTTCATCAACGATCTTAACGATTTGTTGCGCTGGAGATAGGCTTTCTAATACTTCTACCCCCACTGCCCGTTCACGGACATTTTTGGTAAACTCTTTTACAACTTGCAGATTGACGTCGGCTTCTAATAAAGCTAGACGAATCTCACGCATCATTTCTTTTACATCTGCTTCAGATACTTTTCCTTTTCTGCGCAGTTTGCTCATTGCCTGCTGGAGGCGTTCAGTTAAACTTTCAAATGCCATTTTTTTTCATTCCTTTATTCTTCAATTTCTTGGAGCTGTTGAATAAACCCCTGTAAGGTTTCGTCTTTTGGATAGTGGGTTTTCGTATACTCGCTTAGCTGATCCAGCAAGTCTTCCCGCATGATATAATCCGAAAACATATGTAGTTTTTTTTCATAGTCTTCTAAAATACGTTCGGTGCGTTTGATGTTGTCATAGACTGCTTGACGGCTAACTTGATACTCTTCAGCGATTTCTCCTAGAGAAAAATCATCTGCGTAATACAATTCCATGTAATTCATCTGTTTTTCCGTCAATAACGTGGAATAAAACTCAAACAACGCATTCATGCGATTGGTCTTTTCAATTTCCATTTGCTTCCTCCTGTTTTGCAAGCCATTCGACATCGGACAAAACAGTCATGCCTTGTTGTCGAAAATAGGCACAAGCGACACCGACCCCTGTTTTTTTGATTCCAGAAAAATTGCCATCATAAATCGTCTGACTGCCACAAGAGGGACTTTTCTCTTTTAAGATCAGTTGGGTGATGCCTTGCTCTTGTAATTTTTGATAAGCAATTTTCGCGCCTTTAGTAAATTGTTCCGTCACGTCTTCTCCTGAAATGGTGACGACCTTCGCTCGTTGCGCCCAAACATCCACCCCATCGCCACCGACGATTTCGGCCGGTTCACGTGGAATCGGCAAGCCGCCAAGAACTTCTGGACAGACCATCATGGCTTGACCCGCACGAACAAGTTCGATCAATTGTGGTACTGATTGATGTTTTCCATCGTAGCGGCAAAGGGCACCGCCTAGACACGCACTGATTCCAATCATTTAGCACCCTCAGCTTTCCTATGAAATCGTCCTTTATTATAGCATTTATTTAGTGGTTGCAATAGTACCAATTGTCTATTCATGCTAAAATAGGACTTGTTCGTTGAAATTTAATCGTTTCTTGAAAAAAAGAAACGAAAGGAGTCTATCATGAAAAAAATACTCGTTGTCGATGATGAACCTTCAATCGTCACACTTTTAACCTTTAATTTAGAAAAAGAGGGCTACCAAGTCGTTTCCGCCTCAGATGGTCAAAAAGCCTTCGACTTGGCGTTGTCAAAACCTTTTGACTTTATCATCTTGGATGTCATGCTGCCGAATTTGGACGGCATCGAAATCACAAAGAAATTACGTCAAGAAAAAATCGAGACACCGATCCTCGTCTTGACCGCAAAAGATGATCCGATCGACCGGATCTTGGGCTTAGAGATCGGGGCTGACGACTACTTGACGAAACCCTTCAGCCCTCGAGAAGTATTGGCTCGAATGAAGGCCATCTTCCGTCGCTTAGAACCTCGTCAACAAGCACGAGAAGAAGATCAACCTGCAGAAATCTTGCAAATTGGCGGAATCCAAGCCGATCTGACCAATTTCCAGGTCAGTGTGGATGGTGAGAAAATCTTCCTGACACCGAAAGAGTTCGAGCTGCTGGTTTACTTTATGAAACGTAAAGGCCGCGTGATCGATCGCGATACCTTACTCAATCGTATTTGGAATTTCGACTTTGATGGACAAAGTCGCATCGTGGATGTTCACATCAGTCATTTAAGAGAAAAATTGGAAGCTGATCCAAAGCGTCCAGAATACTTGGTGACCGTTCGAGGATTTGGGTATAAATTTCAGGAGCCGACCCAATGAAAAAACGCTATGGCTATGGTTTATGGTCAATCGGTCTATTGCTGATTTTTTTCCTGTGTTGGCAAGTTCTAAGCAGTTTTTACCGTCAGCAAGTCATCGCCCAGCAAGTGGATTTTCTGCAAGAGAAAGCCGCTGTGTTTTCGAATCTCTCAGATAACCAAACCGCAGCGCTCGAACAATTTGCCGATGCCTATGTTCAAGACAGCAATAGCCGCATCACTTTGTTAGATGATCAAGGCCAAATCATTTTCGATACTTATGATCATACTCTCCATGAAAATCGCTCCGATCGTCCAGAAGTTCAAGCCGTTTTGCGCGGAAGCGCCGTTGGACAATCGTTGCGGGAAAGCGACACCTTGCATGAAGAATTGCTTTACGTGGCGATTCCTGTCAAAGAAGATGGAAACTTAACTCAAATCTTGCGGATCGCAGAACCGACTGCTGCTTTTTTTGCGAAAAACCAAGGAATCAAGCAATCGATCTTGATTGTCTATCTTGTCTTTTGTTTCTTGATCAGCCTGCTGATTTTTCACACGCTGCGTCAGCGGAATCGTCCAATCCAAACGATTCTGCCCGTCGTAAAAAAAATGATCACCTCGCCCGATCAACAAGCAATCATTATGCAAGAAACCCCTGAACATGACGAGTTGTATCAACTGATCAATCAGCTGAGCGAACAAATGAGCCAGACCTATCGTGCCTATGCGGCATCTGAACAACAGCTGTACGGCTTGCTCAGTGAACTGATGATCGGTGTCTTTATCATTAATGAAGAAAATCAACTGCTGCTGTTGAATCCGACGATGCAAGAACAGTTGGGGATGGAAACTGCGCCAACCTTGCCGCAGCCCTTCACTGAAGTGATTCATGACACACAACTGATCCAATTGATCTATCAATTTAACGACGAGACCCCTATTTTCCATGCGGAAACCACCCTTAGCGGAGAACGTTCAAAAGTCTTGGATGTTACCTTGCGAAGCTTCCAAGAAAACCAGTTGATTGGTATTTCTTATGACTTGACGCGCATCCGACAATTAGAAAAAATGCAAAAAGATTTTGTCGGCAATGTTTCCCATGAATTAAAAACGCCGGTAACTTCCTTGATTGGGTTTACCGAAACACTGCTGGACGGCGCCAAAGAAGACCCAGAAACATTGCAGACCTTTTTAGAGATCATTCAAAAAGATGCTTATCGCTTGAAAAATCTAATACAAGATATCATCCAACTGTCTCAAGACAGTGATTCTTTCCAGTATGTCGACCAACCGATCAACTTTTCTGAGCTGCTGCAACAAGTCGTTCAAACCTATGGTCCCGCAGCTGGTAAGAAGCAATTGACCTTTCAATTTGAAGGACCCGAACCCTTCATTTTATCTACCAAAAAAGAGCTGCTGCAGCCCATCGTAAAAAATCTGGTAGAAAATGCTGTCACCTATTCAAAACCTGGTGGTGTCATCACATTATCCTATTCAGAGCAAGACGACCAGCTGTTATTTCAAGTGCAGGATCAAGGCATCGGCATCGATGAAGAAGATCAGGAACGGATTTTTGAGCGGTTTTATCGGGTGGACAAAGCCCGCGCTCGCAATTCTGGCGGCACTGGACTTGGGCTGGCTATCGTCAAAGACTATACCAAATTATTAGGCGGCAGCATCAAGGTTGACAGTTTCCCCAAAATTGGTTCTACCTTTACGGTGACTTTGCCGCTTCATGAAAAAGATGATTATTGATAAAAAACAGCCGATAACAGGTGAATAATTGTTATCGGCTGTTTTTGTAGTTGTTTTTCATTACCAAATGAAGCACCAGCTAATAGCATCTTCTTGATGCTCTAAGTAAATATCCACCCGTGAAACGGGTGGCTTTTTAACAGCCCTAG
>NZ_JAUKPK010000021.1:0-90896 GCF_030499455.1 Enterococcus sp. B2E4 | reverse complement strand
TCGTACGCTACGCGAACGAAACTGACTAAAGTCAATAATAAAAAAGCAATGGTACCAAAATCCTTTGGCACCCATTGCTTCACCTTGTTTATTTACAGCTGACTGCTCAACTTAGCAATGATTTTACATGCGCCAAATGGCTGTCAGCCTTTTCCCGACCTTCTTTTATTAATGACTCTGAAAGAATGAAGGAGCCGCCAACTGCTAGCACCTGCGGATCAGATAAATAGTCTTGCATATTTTCGAGGTTGATTCCGCCAGTTGGGACAAATCGAATATCATAAAATGGACCGCTGAGGGCTTTGATTGCCGGCAAGCCCCCGTAGATATCCGCGGGGAAAAATTTCACAACTGATAAGCCATAAGTCGCTGCTCGTTGAATGTCATTTGGGGTAGCTGTTCCTGGAAACACTGGAATGTTTTCGGCAAGACAAAATTCCACCACATCAGGTACAAGAGCAGGGGAAACAATAAAGCGCGCCCCTTTCTCAACTGCTGCTTTCGCTTGTTCTAAGGTGCGCACCGTGCCTGCGCCGACGATCAATTTGCCTGATTGAGAGAGTTTTTCAATCGCTGCTAAAGCAAGGTCACTGCGGAAGGTCACTTCAATAAAGGGTAGTTCATGTTCGATCAACAGTGATTCTACTACTGGCAAATAGGTAAGATCTGTTGCAGTGTAAAGAGGCAATACCCTTGTTTTTGCCAATTGTTCATCGAGTGTCATACACTCTTTCCTCCCTTCGTTTCCTTCGATTGCATTTGTTCTTTCAAGACGGCTTCATGAAGCCCTTGAAGATAACTGATCCCAATCGCGCGATCATACAGACCATAGCCTGGCATCGCCACTTCCCCCCAGATCGTCCGCCCGTGATCTGGACGGATGACGCCATCAAACCCGACCTCAACCAAGGCTTTCATGATGGCATACATATCTAATGATCCTTCGGTGGACAGATGGGCGGATTCTTTAAATTTACGTTCCCCCATAAACAACACATTGCGGAAATGAACAAAGTTGATGCGTCCCTTTAAGGCATGAACGATCTCCACCATGTCGTTTTCTGGATCGGCACCTAACGAACCGGTGCACAACGTCACCCCATTATAAGGCGAATCCACGATAGCCATGATTTTTTTTAAGTCCTCTAAATTTTTGGTGATTCGTGGCAAGCCAAAAATCTCCCAAGGTGGATCGTCGGGATGGATCGCCATTTTCACATCTACTTCTTCACACACAGGAATGATCCGCTTTAAGAAATAGCTTAAGTTATCAAAGAGGATTTCTTGAGTGACCCCTTCATAAGTTGCCATCAAACGCTGGAACTTTTTCAGTCGTTCTTCTTCCCAACCTGGCAATTTAAAGCCTTTTGATTGGCTATGGATCAGCGTATACATCTCACTAGGTTCCATATCATCCACAACGGCTTGATCATAGAGCAAGGAGAAGCTGCCATCCTCGTTTTGATAAAATAGATTTGTTTTGGCCCAGCCGAAGATTGGTTTGAAGCTATAGCAGATCATATGTACATCACAAGCTGCTAAATTCCGAATCGTTTGAATATATTGATCGATGTAGTGATCCCGTTCCTCTGTTCCAGCTTTGATCGCATCGTGGATCGCCACACTCTCAATCCCTAATAGCGAAAGATGCTCTTTTTCAATTGATGCTTTTAGTGCGTTGATTTCGGAAATCTCCCAGACATCTCCGGGCATTTTATTCAGAAGTGTTCCTACAATGCCGTGCATTCCTGGAATTTGTCGAATATTCGTTAACGGGATCGTATCCCCTTCCCCGTACCATCGAAACCCCCATTGCATTTGCTGTCATCCTTTCGTTTTTAAAAATCATCGTCCTCATCAGTTTCTTCGCTACTATCACCTGCTGAAGAATTGTGCCAAAGCGCTACACTATTTTCTCCTTGCTGGATCACTGCTGCCACCGCCTGTTCAATCGGTGTTGCCAAAAATTGGTGATTGATCGCTTCTAATACCATCGGCAGATTCACTCCGCCGATGACATACGTCTTTTCCTGAAGAGGTTCTTCTAATTGATTGATCGTTACAACCGACTGATTGTAGGGACTCGCACTCAATAGATCAGCAAACACCACTACACCGTCCCCTTGATCCGTTTCGTGGATCGCTTCATGGATTTTGTTTCCCAGAAGTTGAATATCCTCTCCGTGGTTCAAATTAACGACCGCAATATTTTCGACACTGCCCATGATCACCTCTGCAGCATCTTTAAAACCAGTACTCAGCTGTCCGTGAGTTGCCAATACGATTCCTAACAAATGTTGTTCCTCCTTTTTCGCTTCCTAACCAAATAACGCAAGGACTTTTTGCATATTCCTACTATTCAGCTCTTTTTGCTTTAATTGTTTTCTAGGCAACACATACGTCTGATCCTGCTGCTTTTCTGCACAAAATAGATAGTTGATGCTGCCCATCGCTTCACTACTGTGTTCGATCGCCAGCTGCTGCAGTTGCCCTTCATTGAATTGCTTGCCGATAGCTCGAATCGGAGCATCGGCGCCGATAGAATCTAAATAATAAATCTTCGCATTCGGCCCTACTGAATCACGTAACACTTCCAACCCGCGTTCTCCAAAACTTCCTTCATCAAGAAACGCAAAAGCAGTCGCTGTTTGACTGTTTTGACTGATCAGTGACAGCAGCGCTAAGATAGAGGAGGTATTGCGGGTCAGATTTTGCTCAAATCCTGCCCCGCGGCTTACGCGATTTAATAGCAGAAAATAAATACCGACTCCTAAAGCAAAAAGCGCTGTTTGCCATGACAACAAGGGAAATCTCCCTGATGCAAAGTGGATATAAAGCCAGGTACCCAACAACCCAAAAAGAATCATCACTGCTGAAGCAGTCAGAATAAATTGATTTGTTTTACGCCCTTGCTCCTGCCGATCAAAAAAATGGTAATCGCCAAAATGCTGTGGCGGTGTATCATAATATGTGCAGATGATCCGTTTTGCTTTGGTCAGATCGCCAACATACAAATTGCGTGAGGCGTTTTTTTTCGTGTGATCATACTCGATCACCTGAAGATCTTTGCGAAACGGAATGATATCTGCGATGAGTGCCTTCAAAAATCTTTGTTTGCTTTTATCCGTGGAACGCGATCGGTAGACATACCGATAACGGAAAAGCCAATCACGAAATGTTTCTGTTTGATTCATGGCGAATTCTCCTATTCACAAATTACTGACAAGGAAGGAGGAACTCTATTTTTATAAGATCCTCCGCCTTCCTCTTCAACAGATGACGAACGCGCTCAATGATTACAAATTGAACTGCTTCAACACATCTTTAAGGGTTGATTTCGGTGCAGAAGGTGTTGCTTGAAAATAGATTGATTCCACACCGTACGCTTCGTTCATTTCTTTGAGTTTTTGCGCATCAGCTTGATTTAAATAAACAGATTTTGTTACCAAGAGATCTTTCTCGGGATCTTTTTGGGCGATACCGCCTATGTTCAATTCTTTCATTGGCACGCCGTGTTTGACTAAGTCGTACATCACACTGACGGTTTTAGCGATCAAAATACAGTTGTAATCTTTGAAGTTGTATTCATCCCAGTAAAATTTGGCTTTTTCTGGTGTAACGACGATCGTTTTTTGCCCTGTGCGGCTACCGGCATTTTTGTATAATTCCCGCATGAACTTATCCTTAGCTACTACCTCATCCACTACAAAAATCGAGTTAACTCCGCTTTTTTGTGACAAGGTCATCATGACCTGCCCATGGATCAACCGTTCATCTACTCGTGCTAAATTTACTACACCCATTTTTTCCACTTCCTTTTCTTATAAAATACCGACACCGGCTAAAATAATCAGAATCAAGGTCAGCCATAGTAATGCTTGCGTGACTTTTAATCCTTTCTTTGTATAGAACCAGTAGACGCCCATTACAACTGCTAACGGCAAAATCCCTGGTACAATCTGATCAAGGATATCTTGGATAATAAATTCTCGTCCAGAAATATCAAACTGCAGCGAAGAACTGACTTTGACATAGTTGCCAGCCAGAACCCCCATCATAAACAAACCGAGAACCGACAGTGTTTCAATTGCGGTTTGGACGCCTGTACTCTGCATTAAACCAGTTGCATTGCGCCCCATCGAAAATGCTTGACGGGCGAAAAACATTCCTATAGAAACTTGATACAGTGCAAAGCAAATGAATGGGAACAACGCACCTAGTGGACTTCCTTGCTGTGCCCAAGGAACAGCAATCGCAATAAAGATATATTGAACGGTTCCTGAGTCGATGGCATCTCCGATTCCTGCTAAAGCACCCATCAAACCAGCTTTCGTGTTGTACATTAGATCATCTTGCATCAAAATCTCTTTTTTCTCATGCTCTTCCTCGGCCCGCTGTTGTTCCATTGATGACATCAGCCCAGTGATGACTCCGCCCCCCCAACTCAGCTGGGTATTGAAAAACAGCAGTTGGCGTTTGTAGGCAGCTTTCAGTGCCTCATCGTCTTTGTAAAGTTTGCGCAAAATCGGCATCATGGCGTATAAAAGCGAGGGTGATAAATACCGTTCAAATGAATGCGGGATCTCATTGGCGAAATGCCATCTTAGGTATGCTTTTGTGACATCTTTCTTCGTGATTTCTTCTGGTGCGCCTTGCGCTTTTTGAATTGTTTCGGTCATTACTGCTCCTCCTTATCGATTAGAACCCATCATCATAGTCATCGTCATCATCAAAGGATGGTGATGCTGTATTCGTTTCTGGGGCTGGGACCAATTTTCCTTTTTGTGACTGAACAAAAATCAACGCGATCAAAATGCCAAAAATCGCATAGGTGACCATGGTAATTTCCAGCGAACTGAAAACTACACTCATGAAATAGGCCAAGAAGAAAAAGACCATATAATCTTTTCGACCGATCACATAGACGGTAGTTGCAATCCCGATCGCTGCCAATCCTCCGCCGACTACTTCTAAAATATGAATAACGACTGTCCCCTCAAGAGCATTGATGACATCAGCAATCAGCGGAGCGCCTAAATAAAGTGCAATAAATACCAGCGGAACAAATAAAATAAATGAAGCCAGCGTTGGGTATAAAATAATTGAACGCGTCATTGCCTTGGCATTAAGATCTTCTACTGCTTTATCCGTATACTTTCCTAAGAAGGTATTGATAAAGAAACGGAACTGATACAAATAACTCCCTAGCAACCCAACAGGAACGGCAACAGCAATCGCTGCTTCTGGTTGCAGATTTCCTAGCAAAGCTACCGGTACGGCAATCGCCGCAGCAATCGAAGGTTCCGCCGGCATGGATCCGCCAGGAGAAAATACCCCCATGTAAATCATTTGTAAAGCGGCAGTAACGATCATGGCTTGAGCCACATTTCCCATCACCAGTCCGACAACTAATCCCGTCATCAATGGTGAAAAACGTAAAGTCAGTGTGGCGCCTCCGCCGAGCCAACGAGACATGACTGCTGCAACCCATAGCGCAATCAGTAAACTTTGTGTAACACTTAATGTATCCATTTTTCCTCCTCCTAAACTTCTTTCAAATAGTTTTCTAAATCAAGAACAGCTTCTTTCAAGCGTTCTTTGGTGATTAAGACTGGAATCAAGTGTACTTTTTCTTTCGAATCTATGAACTGCACCAACTGATCGATGACTTGTGCATCTTCAGGAAAAATACCCATTTGATGTAAACTCATTGGTAAGTGCAATTCTTGATAAAAGGGGATCAACTGATCGATGACCGTCCATTTTTCTTCAAGGGCTAATTGATAAAACATCCCATAGGCAACCTTTTCCCCGTGAAGAAAACGATGACTTTCAGGCAGATATTTACTGATGGCATCATGCATCGCATGCGCCGCTGCATTGCGGGCATATTTATCGCCTAGCCCGCCTACCATTCCAGCAACTGCAATAACGATCTCCGACAAGTGACAAAAGGCGTCTGTCACTTCCTGCCGCTTCATATCTTCAATCGCTTGTTTCGATTGTGTCAAAATAGCTGTTTCGCATAATTTTGCTGTATAGCCTGCCATTTGCAAGAAGGGCTCATTTTTCAAATGTGGTTGGGCTAAGATTGCTTCCGATTCAATCCACTTTGCCAACGTATCTGCTAAACCGGCGATGAAGTAGGAGACTGGTGCATCGATCACTAACGTCGGATCGGTAATCAAAAAAGCAGCCTGTCTTAAATAGTGTTCCGACTTTCCTTCAGATTCTCCCGACTCTTTATACATGACAGACAAGGGTGTCCATGGTGCACAATTACTGGCCAATGTTGGGATCAGTCCAAAGGGTCGATTGACTACATGTGCTGCATATCCCACTAAGTCGGCTAACTTCCCGCCGCCAACCCCCAGAATAAAATCGATCGCCAGTTCTTCAACAAGATCAGCAATCAGCCCAGCGCCATAATAGCTGCATTCTCCCGTGTAGCGATGATAAAAAATTTCCAAATGCGCATCTTCTAAAAAGAGTAATTTTGGTTTTGCTTTTTCCCATGAAACCGTTCCATGTACGAGCAGCAGTCGTTTTACTTTGTACTCTTTTAATACTTCCGGCACATAGTCGATCGCGCCTTCATGGTAACGATAAACTTGCGGTCCAACCTTTACTTTTAAATCCGTTAGCACGAGTTTCACTCTCCTTTATACAGCCAAAAACCGACTTTCCGCTTGAACAGCACGGTCTGGCAGCAGCCCCTTAACGATTCGTTCAATATCCGTTACACATTTGTTTCCCATCTCTTCTAAGCATTCCATAGTATAAGCCGATGTATGCGGTGTCATAACTACATTTTCAAAAGCTAAATACGGATGATCTTTATGACCAGGCTCTTCCTCTAAGACATCGGTGGCAAGACCAGCGATTTTCCCACTTTTTAATCCGCTTACAATTGCCTCTTCATTCAAAAGTGCGCCACGGGCACTATTGGAGAGATATACTTGATCTTTCATTTTTGAAATTTCTTCAAAGGAAATCATATGATAATTTTCCTCCGTCAAGTTAGCACATAGACAAATAATATCTGATTTTGCTAGCAGCTCGTCTAGCTCGACTTTTTTTCCGCCATATCTTTGAATATGCAAAGCGGACTTATATGGATCGTATGCCAAAACCTCGCAGCGGAAACCATTTCTCAATATTTCTACTACACAACTTCCAGTATTGCCGACACCGATCACCCCTACCGTCTTGTTAAATAATGCGCGTCCGACAAAGTTCGCTCGTTTTTCCCATTGATCTTCGCGGACCTTTGTATTCGATTCAACTGTACAGCGCAGAAGCGCCAATAGATTGGTCACATTATTTTCTGCTACTGCATCTCGCTCGACCAAAGCTGGAATGATCGAAACAATCGTTTGGTGGTCCTTCGCTGCTTCTAAATCAATATTGTTATAGCCGATCCCGTGGCGTGTGATCAGTAGCAATTCATCTTTGTACTCAAAAAACTCTTTGGTAAAAAATGGGGTAACACTTGCTATAATGATGTTGTATCCCTTAAGCTTTTCTGCTAATTCTTTCCCATTGATTTCGCTATCGAACGTGAAATGACTGACAGTTCCGATTGCTTTCAACCGCTCGATATGTTGCGGAAAGATTTTTCCAAAGCTGCTGGAATTCACTATAGCGATCTTAAACTGTTCCATATTCTTCCTCCTTACTCTTTTGCAACAATCTCGTGACCACCAAAACCATTCCTTAGCGCAGAGACGACTTTTGCTGAGAAACTGTCTTCTTCTTGGGACAAATTTCTCATAAACAAACTCATAGCGATCGTCGGTACAGCAACATTCATCTCCAAAGCCGTTTCCACTGTCCACCTAGCTTCACCAGAAGCTGCAACAACCCCGCGATATTCCTCCAACTTAGGGCTCTCATTAAATTGGGCCGCTGCGATTTCCATCAGCCAGCTGCGAATAACCGATCCATGATTCCATACCTCTGCGACGGAAGCCAAATCAAAGTCATAGGCACTTTGTTCAATCAATTGAAAGCCTTCACCGATGGCTTGCATCATTCCGTATTCGATACCGTTGTGGACCATCTTTAGAAAATGACCGCTTCCTGATTCCCCTGCATAAAGGTAGCCTCCTAAAACAGCCACATCTGCAAACAAAGATTCCACCTCTGAAAAAGCGATTTCATTCCCGCCAATCATCAAACATGCATCTTTTCTAGCTCCGGAAACCCCACCAGAAGTCCCACAATCAAAGTAATGCACCTCTTTTTCTTTAAACCAGGCTGCTCGGCGAATCGAATCTTTGTAATTAGAATTTCCGCCTTCAATCACGATGTCTTTCGCTGATACAAGGGGCCATAGTTCTTCAAGAATCCCCTCAGTCACAGTTCCCGCAGGAAGCATCAACCATAAAACCCGTCGGCCGCTAAAAGAATTCGTCAAATCAGCTAGCGTTTGATAGAGTGTAATTCCAGCTTCTTGCGCTGTTTTCTGCGCATGTATCGAAAGATCCAGCCCTTTTACTTGATAACCTTGATCTTTTAAATTGAGGGCCAAGTTCAATCCCATTTTTCCAAGTCCGATAATTCCTATCTCCATGACAGCGCCTCCATTTCATACTTTCATTATACAAAAAAATATTTTTTTGTAAACATAAAAAATAAAAATAATTTTTATTTGCTTTTTTTCTTTAAAAGAGGTAACGTAACAATACAAAGATAATAATGTTCATATAAAGGAGGTAACCGTCTTTGACTGTTTCGATTCGCCTGCAAATAAAAACGCTTTATAAAGACTTAAGTCTCAAAGAACAAGCGATTGCCGACTACATTTTGGAAAATCCTAGTAAAGTCAGCCACAGTTCAATCAGTGATTTATCCAATGAATTAGGCATCGCTGATTCGACCTTTTTTCAATTCACAAAAAAACTCGGTTACAACGGATTTAAAGACTTCAAAATGGCAATGCTGATGCAGGAAAATGATTTTTCTGCCATTTCGATCCATGAAAATATCCAGAAGTCTGATAATGAATTGACTATGGCTCAAAAAGTATTTGATTCCAATATGACCACATTGACTGATACCAAAAATCTTTTGAAAGAAGAAGATTTAAAGCTTGCTGCTGCAATGATCAATCAATCTAAACGACTTTTTTTCTTCGGCGTTGGTGGTTCAGAGATCGTGGCAACCGATGCCTATCACAAATTTTTGCGCTCGCCGATCACTGTTTTTCACAGCAGTGATTATCACATCCAACTGATGGAGGCTTCATTGTTGACGCCAGATGATTGCGGCATTTTTATCTCTCATACTGGAAAATCAAGAGAAACCATTGAACTAGCTCAAGTTGCCAAAAACAATGGTGCCAAAATTATCGTCATTACTAGCCATGCTGCTTCCCCTTTAGCCAAACTCGGCGACGTGGTTTTCATCTCTATTTCCGAAGAAACTGAGTTTCGCTCAGAGGCATTGGCATCCAGAATCGCTCAACTGAGCATCATGGATTCCCTCTATGTCATCTTAATGTTTATTAATCGAGACAAAGCACAACAATCGATTGCCAAAATTCGGCGCTCCATTTCAAAAATCAAAGAACCCTGAGAAGGGAAGAAAAAACTTAGATTTTTCTGCGTTTCGCTAATTCTTTTGTGAATCACAGTTGATATGCAAAAAAACTTGTGCTTTTTTCTGTACTCTTCTTTGGTTTCTTATCAACTTTTTCAGTTCTGAATCTCAAATGCGCTGAGTCTGCCAAAAATCTTGTCCCTTACTCTCGCAAAAAAACCACATCACAAAGCTATCCGCTCTGTAATGTGGTTTTTTAAGACTATCTTTTTTTAGGTAAATCAATAACGACTAGACACAATCTCTGCTCCAAAGGGCATCAACGCTAAGCGCGCCATTTTCAATGATTGCGCCGCAAATGGAATGCCGATGATCGTGATGACTAGAATGACTGCGCTAGCTAAATGGCCTAAAGCCAGTGGTATACCAGAAAAAATCAACCATAAAATATTTAGAATCAAGGACACGCCACCGCCACGGTAAACGATGTCTTTCCCAAATGGTGCGAGTGACAACGTCGCAAACTTAAAACATTGCAGACCAATGGGAATGCCGATGATGGTGATACACCATAAACACCCAGCCAAAAACCATGAGATCGCACCGATCAAGCCGCCAAAGACAAACCAAATCACGTTGCCTAAAAAATTCATCTGATTGCCCTCCTTCTTTTTTTAATAAAGACTGCTCCTGTTTTAGCAAAGAAAGCAGAGGACATCGTTAGCACTCAGACGTGCGCTATCGTCTGATGCTCCGCTTCTCTTTTTTCTTAATACCAGCGAAATGTGTTATTTTGTAAAATGCTTATTGCCCAGAATCAACGGTTGATTCGCTGCTATTGTTAGACTCATTTGAGTCATTGCCGAAGACACCGGTGATCGAAGACCAGATGCCGCTAAAGAAGCTCTTGATATTTTCCCAAAGTCCCTTAGAGGTTTCTTCGATTTGCTTGCGGGCTTCTGACAGATCCAATTCTTTGATGAAGTCATCGAAGATATTGTTGTCTCGCATGTCGCTCATCAAAGAGGTCAATTCAGAAATTTGATTTTCCGTAACGATTCCTTCCAGTCCGTTGTCTTTCAAGGCTTTTTCTACTGTCTCTTGAATATCGGCTTGGGTTAATTCCGTACCATCTGCGGTTTGAGCAGCCAAATCGGTTTTCGCTTGTTCTTGCGCTGCATTCAAAGCTTCATCGGAATAGCCTTCTTTGTCTTTATTCTCTTCGGTGATCGTAGACAGCACATCCATTTCATCTTGGGCTACAGCTACTCGATTCTGATTGATGACACCGCCTGATTCTTCAACGATTTTGTATACCCCAGCTAAAGCTCCGGAACCGTCGATCGGTACGGCAGAAGCGACCGTTAGCTTCGCATCAGTGATCCCTGCCGTCAGCGCTGCATTTTGGTACTGGGCTGCAGTGATGCGGGTAATGTTATCTGGTGTCGCGATATCGACAGTGATTCCTGCCCCGCTTTCTAAAGTCTGCATTCTGACCGAGCTATAGACCGCCCAATCTGCAGTAAAGCCGCCATCGGGAATGTATTTCATCAAGTCATTACCGTTTGTCGTATAAATCGGTGTTTCGCCTTGGATGCCTAAGCGCTCCAGTGTGTAGTCTTCTTGTGCTTTCGTCAAGGCATTTCCGATCGCCACGGCATTGACTTGCAAACGATCTGAACTGCTGTCAGAAGTACTTGTTTGACTGTCGGTAGTGGCTGTCGTTGCGGTAGAACTGCTTGCTGCAGTGGAACTGCTGGTCGTTGAATTGGTTTCGTCAGCAAAAACTTGTGGTGCTGCTAATAAAACTTGGCTAGATACCAAGAGAGTCGCTAAAATCATCGCTGGTTTTCGAGTCTGTTTTTTCATCACTATATCCTCCAAGTGTTGATCTCTTTTTCAGGGATTTTTTCCCTCTTACTGCTGTAATTGTACTATAGATTTTCTTGCAAAGCCTACGTCTAGGGTCTGAAATGAAGAAAAATTTAGAACTCTGGTGCTATTTAAAAAAGGCGTAATTTGGTATTATCCTTGGTACAGCAATACTTTAGACGCTTTTCTTTTCATCAACTGTTTTTTTTGCAAAACCAACAGTATAGGATTTCAAACGGCTGCCCACTTTCCTCAAACCAAGAAAGGCTCCCGTTAAAGCTATCGTATAAAAGAACAACGGAAACCCTGCGAGTGAAAAAAAGACCTTCCCTGTTTCTAGAAACAGCGGGTGACTCAGAAAGATCAATCGACTAGCCTCAGCTACTTGTTTTGCTTGCCAAGTCCGCTTTGGGGGTTGCTGCTTGATCAGCCAAGCAAGGAAAAAAAGAGTCGTCGGCACAAAAAACAGCATGAAATTCTTATCGTCCCCCTGATTGAGATACACCAGTCGACCTTCAATGCCTAATAAGCAAAGAGAGACCGCGAGTTTTCTACCAAGATGCTTCGTAAAAAAAGGGTGTTTTTGGTGTTCTCTTAAACAAACCCCACACAGTAAAAATAAAAACCCATAAAAGAGTCCGTTTCTCGTTGTAAAAAATAGTGTCCGATAGCTTTGATAGCATACCAATAAAGGTCCACTTAAATAACTGCTGTACGTTTCAAGACAGCCAATCACATACAAACTGATCGCCAGTAAAAACTGCCGCCGATAGCCAAGAAAGCGAGTTTTTCGTACTAACCACATGCCAAAGATCAACGCTGGAAAATACCAAAGATGGTACCAGACCCCTACTGTAAAAAAGCCAGTAGCCAAACCGATGACCCGTAATGAATCAGCAAGATTTTGCTGCCCTAAGTAAAACCAGCCTAAGGGAAGATACACGATCGACCAACGCAAATAAAGCTTGAGTTGTCGTTTGCACCATTGCTGCCATGAACAGGTACTCTTTTGAAAAAAATAGCCATTCAGCAGCAGAAAAAAAGGAACCGCCAAACGACATAAGAGACTCTTTAACAAAAAATGAAGCCCGTTGTTTTCTGCCAGTCGGCCACAATGAACGAGAATCACCAATAAGGAAGCGATGAATTGGATGTAGCCAATTGGAACCATAGGTTGTTTTGTCTTCATTCGATCGTTTCTCCTTTCTCCGTCAAATTTGATCAAACATACTTCACTCTACTGGTCCTTTCTTTTTGTGACCAGCACGGAAAGCTTCCAAGATAGAAAGGCAGCGCAACAAGTAGAAACATTGATAAATAAAGATGTTACCCTTTGTTGCATCGCTAATTTCATAGATCCTCGTTCGCATAGAAAAGAGTTTGCTATAATATAAGAAGAATGATGGAGGCAAAACAGACACATGGATATTGGGAAAATTATCAAAGAAGAACGCACCAAACGAAACCTCACACAAGAACAATTGGCGCAGGAATTTTTTGTCACTCGGCAACTGATTTCAAAATGGGAAAACGGCAAGAGCTATCCTGATCTAGACCAAGTAGTCAAGCTGAGCAGCTATTTTGAATTGACCTTGGACTATTTATTAAAAGAAGATCAGCAGATGGTCCAAGAACTTAATCTGACCACCCACCGCAAACGAATTGGCCTCGTATTGATCGCCATTTTGACTATTCTCAGTATTAGCTTAAGTACGATTTTGTTGGCAGCATTTTGGATCGATCCAGTCTTTTTTACAAAAGAAGACCTAACGATCACTTCTATAAAAAAGTATCGCTTGCCTGCCACTGAGATAACGAATGAGGCAACCGGACAAGTGATTCAACTGCCTGAAGATACGGAATACTTGATCACTTATACGATCGATCGGCCGCTGGTAAAAACGGTTCGTCTGTCGGGTTATAAAGAATACAGCAGCGAAAATGCCAGCCAATTAACGGCTTTGGGTCATCGCGGTTTTCATTTTGGCGCGCAAACAAGCAAAATCGTCATTCGCAGCAATCGCGAAGACAATTTAGCTGCACCAGAATTAAATGCAGGCAAGGATCTTTATCTTCGTAATATGAATAAAGCGCGCGTCTATCAAAAATCTGCAGCTGGTGTCGCATTTTCTATCGAAGATGAAGGCGACCTCCTCTTTACTGCAGAAGAACTGGCGCAATTGCCCTTTGAACAAGGACAGCTGCCAGAGTAAACAAAAACCACCGAATCGTTTTGATTTGGTGGTTTTTTGCTGACTTTCTTATCCTAGCAAGATCATTGCGATCGCCGCCAAGGCGTTGTTGAGAAAATGCATGGCGATGGCTGTTTCTAGACGCTTAGTTTTTACATAAATCAACGCCATGATCAGTCCCATAGCACCATAAATCAAAAACTCGACCAGATTGGTGACGGAATGGATGATACTAAAAACCGCTACACTTGAAATGATCCCGACTATTGGGTATTTCTCGAATAAAAGGCCAATAAACCCACCACGAAAAACGATCTCTTCCATAATTGGCGCAGCAACAGCGATCAATAAAAAGATCAAAAGCGGATTTTCGCCTGTAAACAGTTCCCCTAACAATGCATCATTGGCGGTCGCCTCTTGATCGGATATATGCTGCAGATAGAGCGTTCCGCCAACTGCAACGACTCGACCTAAAACAAACCCTCCGACGATCCATAGCCAATTTTTCTTCGTTGACCAGCCAAAGTCAAAGGTGGCAAGTTCTAACTTTTTAGCCAAAAACATCAGTAGACCAATGTTGGCCAAAAGCAAGGCAATCAACCCATAGCTGATCATCGCAGGAATCGTCGGTTCTCCTGCTTCCAAATAATAGATTTTTACCACGCTAAATGCGGTCATCCCTACTTGACTAAGTAAGAATAAGCCAATCAAAATAAAGACATTCTTTACTGCTTTCATGCTCTCCTCCATTGTTTGCTCATTGCATTTTTCAGGATCGGGTTACGACAGATCATGACACAGCCCATCATTTGGTTCCCCATGTTTCCAGAAAATGCTTAGCCACTATCGGCTGCTTATAATGATACTTAGTTTCCTCATTATTTACAACTAATAAAAAATAAAAATAGTTATTTTGCTCATTTTATCGAATAAACCACGCTTTTTCATTTCCATTCTTTTCAAAAAAAATATAAGTAATGTTTGAAAAAAGCGCTCTCTTATGCTACACTGTTCCTACTTTTGTTTGGCTGACGAACCGCTGCCCCAACCATGTTCGTTTGGACCAACTCGTTGCGAGTATTCGATTTCGAATGCTCTTTTTGTCGCGTTTGTCAAAAGAAAGTGAGTGAATCCAAATGATCCAAGTAGAACACCTCAGCAAGACCTTCCAAGTATCCAAGCGAAAAAGTGGCTTTCGCCAAGCAGCCAAAGCCTTTCTTTCTCGTGAAACCACCACCGTCCATGCGTTGCAAAACATCAGCTTTACCATCAATGAAGGCGAAATGGTTGGCTACATCGGGCCTAATGGTGCTGGAAAAAGTACCACCATCAAAATCATGTGCGGGATTTTGACCCCTGATCAAGGCGTTTGTCACATCAATGGTCGTACGCCTTGGCAAGAACGTATCCAACATGTCAAAGACATCGGCGTCGTCTTCGGGCAAC
The DNA here is from genome assembly GCF_030499455.1 of Enterococcus sp. B2E4. Classification (NCBI taxonomy): domain Bacteria; kingdom Bacillati; phylum Bacillota; class Bacilli; order Lactobacillales; family Enterococcaceae; genus Enterococcus; species Enterococcus sp. B2E4. The sequence continues at coordinate 75,843 of NZ_JAUKPK010000021.1, read as the reverse complement.
GCAGTCAACTCTGGTGGGATGTCCCCGTCAATGACAGCTTTGATTTGATTCGTGATATCTACAAAGTCGACGCTGCTAGTTATCAACGCAACCTAGAAGAATTAGTCACCTTACTAGATTTAGGTGAGATCTTAAAAACCCCTGCTCGTTCCTTAAGTCTCGGTCAGCGTATGCGCTGTGAGATCGCAGCCTCCTTACTCCATGACCCCAAAATCTTATTTCTTGATGAACCCACCATCGGTTTAGATGCTGTGTCAAAAATCGCCGTGCGTCAGTTCATCAAAAAAAGAAACCAAGAAAAAGGTACCACAGTCATCCTGACGACCCACGATATGCAAGATATCGAGGCGCTGACACAACGAATTCTGTTGATCGGCAAAGGGCAAATTTTGCTAGATGGTCGCCTCGATGAACTAAAGCACCGTTTTTCTGATGTCAAAACGCTGGAGGTCGACTATCAAGGGAATGAGCCCCATCTGCCAGAAAATGTCCAACTTCTTCAAAAAGACGTCGGTCGCCTTGTTCTGAAGCTTGATCCCAAAGAAGTGTCGGTCGCTCAGCTGCTCAGTCTGCTCAGCAATCAAGTCGAGATCACTGATTTGGCCGTTGCCAGTATCACCGCCGAAGAAATGGTCGCCAAGCTGTATCAGGAGTATCAAATATGAGGAAGTATCAGGCATTTTTCCGCATCCGCTTTATCAATACCTTGCAATACCGCTCGGCGGCAATTGCCGGGATGGCTACACAACTAGCTTGGGGCTTGATGGAAATTCTGGCATTCCACGCCTTTTACCAAGCAGATCCTAGTGCCTTTCCCATGACCTTTCAACAAACCGTCTCCTATGTTTGGCTCCAGCAAGCCTTCTTGTCTTTATTTATGTTGTGGTTCTTTGAGGCAGAAATTTTCAATACCATCACCACAGGGTCGATTGCCTATGAACTTGTGCGGCCGATGGATCTATACAATCGCTGGTTTTGCCAATCGGCTGCCAATCGCTTAGCAAAAGCCGTCTTGCGTTGCGGACCGATTTTTGTGATTGCCTTTTTACTGCCAGCACCTTATCGTTTAATTCTACCAGCAAACATCGTTGCCCTGTTCTTGTTTCTTTTGTCTATGGCGCTGAGTTTAGGTGTAGTGATCGCTATGTCGCAGCTGGTCTACATCTCGACTTTTTATACATTATCCTCCATCGGGGTTCGGATCGTCATCAGCTCCATCGGTGAATTTTTAGCTGGTGGGGTCATTCCTCTGCCTTTCTTTCCGCAGCCTTTTCGCCAATTCGTGGAACTACTGCCTTTTGCTTCCATGCAAAACGTCCCGCTGCGAATTTACAACGGGGATCTGACTGGCTTTGCGCTGGTTTCAGCATTGCTCTTACAAGCCTTTTGGCTCGTACTTTTGATCGTGATCGGAAAAATTTGGCTGCAGCAGGCGCTCAAACGCGTCGTTGTGCAAGGAGGTTAAGGAATATGGTTTATTGGCATTATTTTTGTATTCATCTCAAAAGTCAGATGCAGTATAAAGTTTCCTTTGTGTTAACCGCTTTAGGACAATTTCTAGGCTCCTTTACTGCTTTTTTAGGCATTTGGTTTATGTTTACCCGGTTTCATCAAGTGGATGGCTTCACCTTTGAGGAAGTCCTACTTTCCTTTGCGACGGTTTTGTTTGCCTTTTCGATTGCGGAATGCTTCTTTCGCGGGTTCGATCTTTTTCCGCAAATGATCAGTAATGGCGAGTTCGATCGGGCACTCGTGCGCCCTCGCTCCTTGATTTTTCAAGTCTTAGCTTCCAAAATGGAATTCTCGCGTCTTGGCCGTTTTATTCAAGCCTTGCTGTTGTTTGCTTATGCGATTCCTAATAGTGGAATTGCTTGGCATTTTGGAAATGTCCTGACTCTTTTTCTGATGATCGTCTGTGGCGCCCTCTTTTTCGCCCTATTGTTCTTAGTGTATGCCGCCATTTCCTTCTTTACGATCCAAGGACTTGAATTTATGAATATTTTTACCGATGGTGCCCGCGAATTCGGCCGCTACCCCTTCAGTATCTACGGAAAACACGTCTTGCGTTTATTGACCTACGTCGTGCCGATGGCTTGGTTTCAGTATTATCCGTTTCTGTATGTCATTGGTCGCGTAACTAATCCTTGGTGGATCTTATCACCCTTGGTTTGTCTACTCTTTGCCTTTCCCGCCTTCTTCTTTTGGCGAGTAGGTTTGAAGAACTATATTTCTACGGGTTCGTAAGCCTCCCCCTTATTAAACATCTTGTGGGAAAAGAGCGTCACTTTATGGGTGATGCTCTTTTTTTACTTTCTAATAGTTGTGAAATTGCTTATTCGCTTTTTTGATTGCATAACTACACATATCTTATGCAGTAAATAATTATTGTTATAAAGACAAAAACTGGCTAGGAAAAGCCGCCAATCTCTGGTAAGATAAATAAAAACGTAAAAGAGGACCAGTTATGGAATATTTAGCGATTTTACTTGTTTTCTTTCTATTGAATGTAGTGATACTTGTACTTGGATTGAAGAAGAAACGAATCATGCTGCTTTTTCTGTCACTCTCTGGTTTATTGTTGGTTTGCTTGATTGCCATTTCTTACGTTTTCTTCTATTCAAATACACTTTAAGTCGTCAAAAACACGGGAAGCTGGCTACGAACCTACCGAAACAACCGGGGCTGTTTTAGTCATTACACCCGACGTATAGGACACGTTTGTTAAAATTAATTTGAGAAAAAAATGACTTTGACATAAGTCGCGAAAAAAGCGTAATGAATAACGGATATCCGTTCATTCATTACGCTTTTTTCTTGTTCTTTTCTCATGATGAATAATTAAACGAACTATACTCTCCACATGTTTCGCAGATATAGTAATAGTTGCGTTTCTTCTTATTATAAAGTTTCAACTTCTTCCCATTTTTACAACTCTTGCATTCTTCTAATTCAGTCAAGGTTTTATAATAAAATAACTCACTGATCATTTCTGGATAAAAATGCGCAAGCAGCTCAATCAGCTTTTTTCTGTCAACCAACAGTAGATTATCACCGGCTATTTCTAATGCTTGATCTGTAAAAAAATGTGTTGTGATAAAAAGCCCATTGGGAAACCCTTTGTCTGGAAAAATCCCTTTAAATGCGGCAACGAGTGGCTTACTGATCCGCTCCGTTGTCTTTTGCGGATTCCAAGCTTTACATTGGACCGCTATTGCCTTTTTATTATTAGAAAAAGCATACACATCAATACCACCATCTTTGTAACCATCGATGTTTTGGACGGTATATCCCATCTTTTGTAAAATACATTCAGCAATATAATTCAAATCCTCCGATTTACAGGTTTCTAATTGAGCCACAATCTTTTTCAATTTTTTCGGGTATGTACGTTCATTAAAGTTGCTTAGTTCTGGTAAATTAATAACTTCCTTCTTTTTCTTAAATGAAAACATGTCTCTTCCTTTCTTGATTGTTTTGGATGTGATTAGTTAAAGCTTAGCTAGTAAGTGGTCTTTAATTATGTAGAATAAAAACTGGTTCTTAAGGAGAGGAAAAATCTACTTTTCTCAAAAAAACGTTTTAATTTGATAAAATAAGTCAAAATAAGAAACTTATATAAGGATATTATTAATTTAATGATAATTTTATTTAAGCTAAAAGTCAATTGAAGCTTGAATATTCAATAACAATCGAAGGTTAAATCAAATCACTCTTGATCACTGCTTCATTTAAGAAAATTTTTAGATAGGATTCGTTATAGTGCTAATTTCCACATTCTTGTCTTACTGATCTATTGAGTCCTCTTACTTTACTTGTAACAGATTCTGAATGGTTTCTTTCGCTTTAGCAGTTGCGTGTCTATTACCTATAAAAATAAAAAAAGGTTTCCCTCGTAGAAGGGAAACCTCAGAAATGTTGCCGAAACAACATTTGCAGTTATTTGTCTTATTCTGCAGCGTTTGTGTCTTTGAGACCGTATTTTTTGTTGAAACGGTCCACACGTCCGTCTGCTTGTGTGAATTTTTGACGTCCAGTGTAGAATGGATGTGAATCAGAAGTTACTTCGACACGGATCAATGGATACGTGTTGCCGTCTTCCCACTCAACAGTTTCTTGAGAATTCTTTGTAGAACCTGATAAGAATTTGAAACCAGTAGTTGAGTCCATGAATACAACTGGATGATAATCTGGATGGATATCTTGTTTCATTTCTTCTTCTCTCCTTTGCCCTGGCTCATTTGCTTCACCAGAGTTGATTTGTCGATTTTACAACATGACTATCTTACCATGTTTGGTTTTTAGATGCAATTATCTTTTTATATTTCTTTTTTGCCGTTTGTCTCCGAAATGGACATCATGAAAAGCCGCTAAAAACTCTTCATTGTTCTTCGTTTTACGCAAGAATTGAATGAATTGTTCTGTGAACTCCAAGGAATCCCCCAACATGTTGTTGCGTAAGCGCCAGGTTTCTTCCAATTGCTCGCTGCTCATCAGCAATTCCTCTTTACGGGTACCAGATTTCTTGATGTCGATCGCAGGGAAAATCCGACGTTCTGCTAAGCTGCGAGAAAGCTGCAGCTCCATATTGCCGGTTCCTTTAAACTCTTCATAGATGACATCATCCATGCGGCTGCCGGTATCCACCAGTGCGGTGGCAAGAATCGTCAAACTGCCGCCTTCTTCAATATTGCGGGCAGCACCAAAAAATTTCTTTGGTTTGTACAAAGCAGCTGGATCGATCCCGCCGCTTAGTGTACGTCCGCTTGGCGGTACCACTAAGTTGTAGGCTCTTGCCAAACGAGTGATACTATCCATCAGAATCACGACATCACGCTTGTCTTCTACCAAACGCATCGCCCGTTCTAGTACCAATTCAGAAACACGGGTATGATTGCTAGGCTGCAGGTCAAAGGTTGAAGAAACAACATCTCCTTTGACACTGCGTTCCAGATCAGTCACTTCTTCTGGGCGCTCGTCGATCAAAAGAACGATCAATTCCACCTCAGGATAGTTGTCAGTGATCCCATTGGCAATTTCTTTCAAGATACTGGTTTTCCCAGCTTTAGGCGGAGCAACGATCAGTCCCCGTTGTCCAAAACCCACTGGCGACAGCATGTCGATCATCCGCGTAGAAAGGCGTCCTGACGTTGTTTCCAATTTTAAATGACGATTCGGATAAAGCGGCGTCAGCGCTGGAAAATGCGGACGCTCTTTGGCATCTTCTGGATCTTTGCCATTAACAGACTCAACGTGCATCAATCCATAATAGCGCTCAGATTCCTTGGGCGGGCGCGCCTTACCGGCGACTTTATCACCATTACGCAAACTAAACCGACGAATCTGTGACGAAGAAATATAGATATCTTCTGCACTCGGTCCGTAGTTGATTGGGCGTAAAAAACCGTAGCCTTCTTGGCCTACGATATCCAAGATTCCTTCCATATAAAAGAAGCCTTGTTTTTCCGCCTGCGCCCGTATCACAGCCAATGACAATTCTTTTTTATTCATCTGGCTGTAATAAGGAATTCGAAACTCTTTGGCAAAGGTGTAGATCTCTTTTAAGGTTTTGTTTTCCAACTCTGCCATCGTAAGATAATCGCTCATAATTACTCCTCTATCATTTGAATATCAGCTCCAAGAGCCGTTAGTTTTTCGATGATATGATCATAGCCGCGCAAAATATACTCGACATTAAAGACGCTGGTCGTGCCAGTCGCCATCAATCCGGCAATGACAAGACAAGCTCCTGCTCGCAAATCAGAAGCGACAACTTCTGCTCCGTGCAATTGGCTCGGTCCGCTAACAAAAATCATGTTGCCTTCTGTCGTTGCTTGTGCGCCCATCCGTGCTAATTCAGGAATATGGTTGACCCGTTTGGCGTAAATCGTGTCCATAATCTCCGATGTTCCGTTTGCTTTTAGCAATAATGGTGTGATCGGCTGTTGCAGGTCTGTGGCAAATCCTGGATAAGGATAGGTTTTCACAGTCGCTGGTTTCAAGTCTTTTGAGGGATGCACATAGATTTCATCTTCGCTGATATCCATTCGCACGCCGATTTCTTCCAATTTCGCAATGTAACTTTCTAGATGCTCATAAATCACATTTTTGACAGTAATGCCTTCCCCCGCTGCTGCGGCTAAAGAAAGGTAGGTTCCTGCTTCGATCCGGTCTGGAATGATGGAATGACGACAACCGTGCAATTCTTCCACGCCTTCGATACGAATTTCATTGGTACCTGCACCTCTGATTTTCGCTCCCATATTATTTAAAAGGGTCGCAACATCAATGATCTCAGGTTCTCGTGCGGCATTTTCAATGATCGTTTTGCCTTTGGCTTTTACTGCTGCCAGCATCACATTGATGGTTGCTCCGATGGAGACCATATCTAGGAAGATTCGTTCGCCAGTCAAGCCTTCTTCTTCGGTACGCAAATACATAGCACCATGTTCGTTGGTAACTTTTGCGCCAAGTGCTTCGAAGCCTTTGATATGCAAATCGATTGGTCGCGGACCTAAGAAGCAGCCGCCAGGCAATCCAACGACGCCTTCACCAAACTTCGCCAACAATGCCCCCATGAAATAGTAAGAAGCTCGTAGACTGTTGATTTTTCCGTTAGGCATCGGGATCGAAACGATGTTTGTCGGATCGATCTCTAGCGTATTGTTTTCAAAATGGGTCTTCACACCCATGATTTCGATAATCTCAATTAATGAGTGCACATCTTGGATGTCAGGCACTCCTTCTAAAATGACCGGTGAATCAGCTAAGATCGCTGCCGGGATCAATGCGACAGCACTGTTTTTTGCGCCGCTAATGGTGACTTCACCTTTTAAGGGACGATTGCCGTTGATGACAATTTTTTTCATGGAATTCCACCTATACTCTTTTTTAATTTATGTGTATCATTCCAATTTTAGCACAGATCACTCAAAGAAAAAAGATGCAGGATATTTTTGATCCCCGCATCAAGAATATTTTCTTGGAAAACAAAAAAACTCTTAGAATCAGTGATTCTAAGAGTTTTGATCTTTGATTAAGATTAAGCTTTACCAGCTGAACCGAACCAGTCGATGTGTTCTTCTGCATCTTTAACGATTGCAGCAACACCTGGTGCTAATAATTTACGAGGGTCGAATCCTTTACCTTCTTTATCTTTGCCAGCTTCGATGTATTCACGAGTTGCTTTAGCAAATGATAATTGGAATTCAGTATTTACGTTTACTTTAGAAACACCCATTGAGATTGCTTTTTCGATTTGGTCTTGAGGAATACCAGAACCACCGTGTAATACTAATGGTACATCAGAACCTACTGCATCAGCGATTGCTTGTAAGTGATCAAAAGCAAGGCCTTTCCAGTTTTCAGGGTATTGACCGTGAATGTTACCAATTCCGCAAGCTAGGTAATCAATACCAGTTGCAACCATTTGTTTACATTCTTCGATGTCAGCTAATTCGCCAGAACCGATGATTCCATCTTCTTCTCCGCCGATTGAACCAACTTCACACTCAACAGAAACGCCTTTTGCGTGTGCTTTTTCGACAACTTCTTTAGCCAATTTCAAGTTTTCTTCAAATGGTAAGTGAGAGCCATCAAACATAACAGAAGTGTAACCAACTTCGATACATTCCATTGCTGCATCATAATCACCGTGGTCTAAGTGGATTGCAACTGGAACAGTGATGTTCATTGAATCAACCAAGTTTGTAACGATGTCTTTAGCAACTTTGTATCCGCCCATATATTTGGCAGCACCCATTGAAGTTTGGATTAGAACTGGCGCTTTTTTCGCTTCAGCAGCTTTTAAAATCGCTTGTGTCCATTCTAAGTTGTTTGTGTTGAATCCGCCGACTGCATATCCGCCTTGACGAGCAGCTTTTAAGAATTCAGCTCCTGATACTACTGGCATAAAAAATTCCTCCTAAGTTTTGAAAAACTTTATTTGTTAAGCAATGCTTAACCGACAATGCTATTTTAGCAAAGATTTGCGGTATTTGCTACTAAAAAGAGGAATTTCTCTTTTCAAAAAAAGATTGCACAAATATAAAAATCCAGCATTTTCATCATCTTTTCTGAAAGTCTAGGATTCTGTAAGGTTTTGCTCTTCTGTCTGTGGTCGTTAGATAACAAATCGGCATGTGAAAATTCGAGAAAAATTTCACATATTTTTTCGTTATTTTATCATAATCTTCCAGCATATCCTTTCTTCTTCTCTTTTGAGCATAAGAATAGCCTTGTGAAAGCGGCTATATTATTATGTAAAAAAGGAGGGATAAAATGAAAAAAGCGCTTATTGGATTTTTGGCAGTCATCGGAGTTCTTTTCTTGGCAAGCTGTAGCTCGGGGGCCAAGGAAGAAACCAAAACATTCACAATGGATCAAAATGGGGTTTCGATGGAATTGGTCTTCACTTATGAAGGCGATAAAGTAAAAACTCAGACTGCGAACAATGTCATGCCTTATTCAGCGATCGGGGTAACGACTAAAGAAGAAGCACAAACCGTGCTTGATCCGATCGCTAAGAAGTATCAGCAAGTCAAAGGGTTGGACTATTCCCTCGACTATACAGATAGTGAAGCGACTGAATCCTTGACCATCAATTATGATGAGTTGGATTATGATTCAGCGAAACAATTGCCTGGGGTTAGTTTCGAAGGAAACACTGAAAATGGGATCAGCATGGAACGTACAGAGGAAATGCTCTTAGACCAAGGGTATAAGCTAAAAGAATAATCCTCTCTAGGCACCAGCAAATCAACATGGGTTTCCCGCTGGCGGATTTCATTCAAACTGTTAGCGAAAAAAATAATGCATCAGCCAGAAACTTCCGGTCGTTTTGACGGAAGTTTTTTGTGTGCAGAAACAGATACCTTCTACCAACGCTCTCGCAAGTTTCAACCTTTTACGGATTATTGGGATGGCGCAACTCAAAAAAACTCCCCATCTTGAGATGAGGAGTTTCGCACATTCATTCTTTGGTTTGCCGCTAGCGATTATTATGCTTGGCGGTTGTCTAATGAAGCTCCAACAAAGGCTTTGATCAAGCGTTGTGGGCGAGTTGGACGAGAAATCAATTCTGGGTGGAATTGGCAACCCACGAAGAATTTGTTTTCTGGGATCTCAACGATCTCCACCAAACGATTGTCTGGTGACACACCTGAGAAGACCATCCCGTTTGCTTCAAAGATTTCACGGTATTTGTTGTTGAATTCATAACGATGACGATGACGTTCTTGAACAACTTCTTCTCCGTCATAAGCTGCAGCTGTTTTGGTGCCTTTCTTCACTTTACATGGGTACAAGCCTAAGCGCAATGTCCCACCTAAGTTTTCGATGTTTTCTTGGTCAGCCATCAAATCAATGATGTTGTTGGCTGTTTCAGGATCTGTTTCTGCGGAATTGGCATTTTCCAAGCCAACGACATTGCGGGCATATTCCACACAAGCCATTTGCATCCCTAGACAAATCCCTAAGAATGGCACATCGTTTTCCCGAGCATATCGGATCGCTTCGATTTTTCCTTCAATCCCGCGATCACCAAATCCACCAGGAACAAGAATACCGTCTACTTCACCTAAGTAAGAATCCACGTTTTCTCGTGTGATTTCTTGGGCTTTGATCCAATCGATCTCGATGTCTGCATCAAAGGCAAAACCAGAATGTTTCAAGGCTTCGACAACTGATAGATAAGCATCTGGCAATTCCACGTATTTTCCGACTAATGCGATACGTACTTTTTTCTTCAAATTCAGTACCTTTTCTTCCAATGCTTGCCATTCAGTCATGTCAGCAGCTGGTGCAGTCAGTTTCAAATGATCACACACGATTTGATCCATGCCTTGCGCTTGCAGTGCCAATGGAATCGAATAAAGGGTCTCAACGTCACGAGATTCGATCACGGCTTCTGGTGCCACGTCACAGAATTGGGCCAATTTGTTTTTCGTTGATTGTCCTACGGGTTGTTCTGTACGAACGACCAAGATATTTGGTTGAATCCCTAAGCCGCGCAGTTCCTTCACACTGTGTTGGGTCGGTTTGGTTTTCATTTCGCCCGCTGCTTTCAAATAAGGAATCAGCGTGGTGTGGATGTACATCACATTGTCTGAACCTACGTCTGCTTTCATTTGACGCAAAGCTTCTAGAAATGGCAATGACTCAATATCCCCTACTGTACCGCCGACTTCTGTAATGATCACATCTGAATCAGTCATTTTGGCTGCCCGCATGATTTTTTCTTTGATCTCGTTGGTGATATGCGGGATCACTTGAACAGTCGCGCCTAAGTATTCTCCTTTACGCTCTTTCCGCAAAACTTCTGAATAGATTTTTCCAGTTGTTACATTTGAGTATTTGTTCAAATTGATATCGATAAAGCGTTCATAGTGACCTAAGTCTAAGTCGGTCTCTGCTCCATCATCGGTTACGAATACTTCACCATGTTGGTATGGGCTCATCGTTCCTGGATCGACGTTGATGTACGGATCGAATTTTTGAATCGTTACTTTCAAGCCGCGATTTTTCAACAGACGTCCTAATGATGCTGCTACGATCCCTTTACCAATAGAAGAAACCACACCGCCGGTTACAAAAATATATTTTGTCATAAACTGAAAAACTCCTTTAATCTATTTTACAGGAAAAGCATTTAGAAAATAATAAAAGCTCCCTATCCATAAATGAATAGGGAGCGAAAATTCTAAATCACTTTCTGACTCTTGTAAAGAGTGCCCAAACAGAATGATACATTCTCACCTAGCAAATGTCAAGAAAACTTTATCTGATTTTTTCAGAAAGAAAACGAGGTTTCCAGACAAAGCACTTTACTTATCGATACAGCTGGTTCCTTCTTTTTCACGACTAAGTTCTATGGTTATTCTTTCTTAAACAACCTTCATGTTTTCTGCACAACTTTTTGCAAATTTTTCATTGCTTCTTACGAAATCGTTGAACTCTCTTTGGCATAATACAAAGTGTAGATGAAGTCTGGCGCTTTACTCGTTTTGGTAAAAATGATCGGAACGTATTTCTGGTTATTTTTGGCAAAGACGAGGTGCAGGTTCGATTCCTGCCTTCTACGCTAGTGATGCGGTTAAAAGGAAGCTCTGAGGATCAATCGCAGCAATCCTTAGATTATTGTTTCACCAATGAAACAAAATCAACGTTCGTCCAAGCATTTGCTGATGCCTTGCTGTAAACCCCGATTTCACAAACACCTGTTGTAATTGGAATGTCTTTGATTGTAATTTTTGTCCATTCACTTGTTTTATCAACCGCAGTATTTAGTTCCGCTCCACCATAATTTTTGATATATAACTGATTGGTATCAAACTCTCCCCCAGACATTACGTAGGCACTCAATGTGTAAGTTCCATCGCTGATGCCACTAACATTTTGATAAGCTGATGCCTCGTAAGCTTGGTCCTGCCAAAAAGTTAATTTGTAGTCTCCAAAAAAAGTCCCTGCTTCCGTTTTGATCGTACCTTCAGCTGTTCCTTGTTGAAACCACGTTTGCCAATCGGAAGGACTGGTCGTTGGTCCATCGCTCTCGAAACTTGCATTTTTAACCAGATTTGTTTGCGTCCCTGCTTGTTTAAACGCACGCAAGCTGGGCAAGGCATTTCCAGCAAAATCAAACATCGCCTGGTTGTCCCATTCGTTTCCCATAGTGGATTGAACACCGAGATAATTCATACCTGCTTGTGTTGCCCAACTCACGTTTCCGTTGTACCAAAGAGGTTCCCAGTAAAAGAAGCCCGCCCCGTGATCATTCGGCACTGCTTGAATACGATCGGCTAGATCCAGCAAATACTCTGCTTGTCCTGACGGTGTTGGTTCATATCCCCCCGCAGCTGCTTCGGCTTCGCCAAAAGCATTTGGCATAGTATCTGCATTCGCTGTTGTATGCCCATAAGCTGTTTCAACTACGATCACTTCTTTGCCATACCGTTGACTGATCGTATTCATATTGGTTTGAAGTTCATTCATTGAACCGTGCCAATACGGATAATACGATACTCCAATTAAATCAAATGACACACCCCGACTGGTGATTTCATCAAACCACCAAGTAAATGCTCCTGTATCGCCACCATCAGCTAAGTGGAGCATTACCGGAGTTGTTTTAGGTTGAGTGTCTCGAACAGCTTGGACACCAGACTTCAAAAAAGTAGCCAATCGATCAAACTCTCCCCCGTCTTCTCCCCAAGACTTGCCATAAGGCCAGAGCATTCCACTATTCAGTTCATTGCCGATCTGAACCATATCAGGATAAACGTCTAGCTGCTTCATTTCCGACAGAACGTTCTTTGTATAGTCATACAATGCCGTATTCATTTCTTCAAAGGTCAGATCTTGCCACGCTTTAGGAACATTCTGTTTCCCAGGATCAACCCAAAAATCACTGTAATGGAAATCTAGCAACACGTTGAGTCCAAGACTTTTTGCTCGTTTTGCAAGGGCAATCGTCGTTTCCAGATCATTTGTCCCTGCCCCATAACTTTCTCCGTTACTATTATAAGGATCCTGCCACAAACGCAGTCGAACATAGTTGACACCATTATTTTTTAGAATCTCTAAGGCATCTTTTGAAATACCATCTTCATAATATTTTGCACCAGATTTTTCCATATCTGACAAGATTGAAATATCTGCTCCGCGAATAAACTCGCTGGCAGATGCTTCAACTGTTTTTGAAACAGCCCCCAAAGTCCCTATCACAGCTGCAAATAAAGCGACTTTACGCAACCAAGCTCCCTTTTTCATTCATTTGCTCCTCCTTTATTGAAATTGGTTCAGAACAAATTGAACGGCTTTTTCAGGATCTCTCGTTAATCCGATATATTCTGCTCCTTTTGTCGCAACCAGCTTGATTCCTAAGCGATCGGTATCTTCTTTGATATCATCATAATAAGAATTGACTTGCGGTGCTAAGACCACCATATCAAAATCCTGCAGCATTTCGTAATGAGAACCATAAGCACCCGCCATTGCACTGATCGGTGCTTTCGATTCAGATGCGCCTTCTTTTAAAGCATTAGCTAACATCGCACTTGTCCCTGCTCCAGCACAAAGCACCAACACATTGATTTCTTTATTTGTATCGCTGATAATTTGTCTCGCTGCCACAGGTACTTCCTCACGTATAGCAGCAGAAGCACCTTCTTCGGTTGCGATCACTTCCGCTTTTTGTGCTTCTTGCTCTACTAAAACAGCATCGTATGCTTTACAAAATGGTAGATAGATCAGGAAGTCAACGACGATTAGAACCGCTGCTAAAACAAAGGCTAACACCCCCATGCCCGTTCCTAGAACCAAACCGATCGGTGCCGGAGTTGCCCAAGGTAAAACGTACATAAAACTGTTCATGCCTAGCACATCGACAAAAAACTTAAATAAGCAAACGTTTACAACTGGTGTTAACAAAAACGGAATGAAAAAATAAGGATTCAAAATCATGGGTGCTGCAAACAACAATGGTTCATTGACAGCAAAACTTACTGGAATAAAGGAAGCCTTCCCGACTGCCTTCAATTGTTTAGACTTAGCAAAGAGTAAGAAGATAAAAGGAACGACCAATGTGGCCCCAGTTCCTCCCATAGTTCCTACAAAATTTCCTAAACCGACTGTCAGTACTTTTGAAGCTTGCTCACCGGAATTGAACAATTGCAGATTGGTTTCCACATTGGCATAGATAATTGCTGCAATTGCTGGTTCCACGATCGACGGTCCATGAACACCGACAAACCAAAATAGCGCCATCGCTCCCCAGATAATAGCGATTCCTAAATAACCGTCGGCTGCTGTGAATAATGGCTGCAGCACAGTAATGATTGCTTCTGCAAATGAGATTTGGAAAATTTGCCGAATACCTAAATCAATTAAAACGGCCGCAAATACTGAAAAAGAGAAAGGAAAAATATCTCGGAAGGTTTGCGAAATCGTACCAGGAACTTCTTTAGGCATCTTAATGGTAATATCTTTCAGCACACAAAACTTATATAAATTAACTGTTAAAAATGCAGCGACAAAGGACGCCAAAAGCCCCTTTGTCCCCATGTATTCCGTTGAAAATCCGCCTTCGATTGGAGAGACGCTTAACAACAGGAAACTTACCACAGAAGCCAGCATCACAGAAGTCGTGTTGATTACTTTGTTTTTCGGTAAGCGGCGATTCATCGAATCAGCCAAGCAGCGAGCAGTGGTTGCTGAAACAAGTAACCCTACAACCCCCATCGAATAATTATAGACTTTCCACAACCAAGTGGAGACAGCTTCAGGCCATTGGTAACCAAAAATCTCAGGAACCGCAGCAATCAAAATGAATATGCTTGAGAATAAAATAGCCGGCATCGCTGTTAAAAATCCGTCACGAACGGCTCCCAGATAACTATTGCGTGAGATTTTTTCAAAAAACGGTTTCCCTTTTTCGATTTGTTTAATGATTCCATCCATAGCGTTCTTCTCCTATCCTTGATTCTGCTTGTACAGTGCAATAAAGTCTTGAATCAGATCTCTCAGCAACAAAGTGGTCATTAAATGGTCCTGTCCATGGATAAAAATGAATCCCATCTCCATCTCTTTTCCCGATGCTTCTTCCGCTAAAATTTTCGTTTGCGAATTGTGTGCAAGGGTTAAATTTTCGTCGGCTTCTTTCAGTGCTGAATCAACATGCTCAAAGTTCCCTTGTCTTACTTCTTTCAATAATTTCAATAATGTACTGCGAGCGTCCCCTGAATAAGCAACGATCTCAAAACCAAGCATTTGTAATTCCTCTTTATTCATCTTTTCTTCCCCCATTATTACTTATTAAATAATCGTTTTGGTTTCACTAACTAATTTGTACCAGTATGCTGACTCTTTCGGGTAACGCTTCTGGGTTTCAAAATCAACATAAAACAAGCCATACCTTTTGTTATACCCATTTGTCCATGAGAAAAGATCCATAAGCGACCACAAAAAATATCCCTTCACATTTACCCCAGCTGTTATCGCCTTGCTTAAGGATTCCAAATAGACTCTCAAATAGTCGATTCTCGGCTGATCCATAATGATGCCATCTTCAAACTGGTCTTTATACCCCATGCCGTTTTCAGTGATATAGATTTTGTTGTAATGCGGGTAATCGCTTTTAATTCGCAACAACAAGTCATAAAGCCCTTCTGGATAAATCAGCCAGTCCCAATCTGTTCGAGGAATTCCTTCTTTATAAATGCGTTCTCCGATCCCCTTCACTTTATAAACAGAGGTCCCTTTTTCACCCGTGCCATTATGATGGATCGCGTTTTCTCCATCGTAAGCTTTGACAAAATGGCATTGGTAGTGATTGATCCCTAAATAGTCATTACGCGTGGAGGCTTTTTTCAATTCGACAAAATCTTCTTCAGGAAAATGATAGCTGGCCTGATTTGCTTCACATATCTCATCAAGAGCAGTCAAGGTTTCAGTTGAATAATAGCCTAAATAAGTAGCATCTAATAAGAAGCGGATCGACAATGCATCGTCTAAAAAGGCTGCATGCTTATCTTCTGGAGCATCTGTTGCCGCATATTTCGTCTCCAATGAGTGAACGACACCGATTTCGCCTGGAAGTTCGTTTTCTTTGAAATAGTTCACTACACGTGCATGGGCAACCATCATATTATGAAGACAGGCGATGATTTTTGTAAAATCATATTTGATTCCTGGCGGGAAAACGCCTAACAAATATTGATTGGTCGCAACAGGATAGATTTCATTAAAGGTACTCCACACTTTCACTTCTTTGAATTCATGAAAACAAAAAATGGCATAGGAAACGAATGCTTCTATTGTTTCTCGATTCAAAAAATCTCCCTGGTCAAACAAACGTTTAGGGGTATCAAAATGATGCAATGTCACAAACGGCGTTACGTTTCTTTTCGCACATTCTTCGAACACACGATGATAAAAAGCGATTCCTTCTGGGTTCGGTTCCCCATCACCATCAGGAAAAATTCGACTCCATGCAATGGATAATCTTAGCCCATTCACACCAAATCGTTCACACAATTCAATATCCTTTGCATATTGATGATAAAAATCACTTGCCGGATCGGGACTGAATCTACCCTGTTCCTCTAAAAAATCATCCCAAGCAACAGCGCCTTTGCCGCCTTCCTTAGTGGCTCCTTCAACCTGATAGGCTGCTGTGGCTCCACCAAAAATAAAATCTTCTGGTAATTTAAGCATGTACATCTCTCCTCAAATCTATAATCAGTTTCCACACTTTCTAACTGATTGAATTGTAATCGTATCCAAAACATTTGTCAACAAAAACAAACATAAATAATCACAAAATTCGAAAAAAAATGATAAAACCCATTGAAATAAACATGTATCACGCAAATAATTGTTTGTTTTTGTTTGAAACAGATTGACTGTTATCCGATTATATGGTAGATTATCCTTAAATTAGAGGTGAAGACGATGCTGAAAAAAGAAAGATTGTTTACTATCGTAGAAATGGTCAATAAAAAAGGAATCCTTACCGTTAATGAAATCATCAATCAATTAGATGTTTCTGATATGACCGTTCGCAGAGATTTAGATGAATTAGAAAAATCGGGCAAGCTGCTACGTGTCCATGGAGGGGCGCAAAGTCTTTCCTACACTTTAGATCAAGAACTTTCTCACACCGAAAAAGCCACTTTGCAGATTCAAGAAAAAAAAGAAATTGCTGCCGCAGCAGCCTCCTTGATTCAAGAAGGTGAAACGATTTTCTTAGGGCCTGGTACAACAATCGAACTTTTGGCGACTCATTTACTCAACAAGAAAATCCGAATCATTACTAATAATTACCCAGTTTTTGATATTCTTGCGCAAGCAGATGGACCAGAAATTTTGCTAATTGGCGGTGATTTCCGTAAAAATACCGGTGCATTTGTTGGACCGATCACTAACGACAATTTAAGAAGATTAAAGTTTACGAAAGCATTTATCAGTTCAAACGGTGTACACAACGAAGCCATTTCTACTTATAGTACAGAAGAAGGAGAAGCACAACAGATCGCATTAAATAATTCCCGTAAGAAATATCTGCTCGTTGATAACAAAAAGTTCAACCGAGATGATTTTTATGTATTTTATAATTTGCATGACTTCGACCTACTCATTACGGATCGTCAAATATCACCTGAGCTGCAAGAGCACTATGCACAATATGTCGATCTGCAAATTGCTGATTCAACCGAAAATACCACTATAGGAGCGTAACTATGAAAGGGATTATTTTTGATTTCAACGGAACTATGTTTTTGGACTCTCATCTGCATGAAGCTGCTTGGCTGCACATGATTCATGATCATACAAAAAATGGTTTATCAGATGAGGATATTTTAAAAAATATCCATGGTCGAACGAATACGGAGATTTTAAAACATTTCATTTCAGAACATTTGACCGCCTCTGAGATCGCCGTATTGTCAGAAGAAAAAGAAAGCTATTATCGTATGCTTTGCTTGCAAAATAAGAACGATCTCCAATTGACAAAGGGGCTTGAAGCGACTCTTGATCAGCTGACTGACCAGCAGATTCCATTAACGATTGCCACCGCTACTGTTAAAGAGAATGTTGCTTTTTATTTTGATACTTTCGATTTAGCTCGCTGGTTTGATTGGGATAAGATCGTCTATGACGATGGCTCTTTTCCTGGAAAACCGCAACCGGATATTTTTCTTAAAGCGGCTGGCAAATTGGGCTTAGCTCCTGCAGATTGTCTTGTTATCGAAGATGCTTATTCAGGTTTGCTTGCTGCCAAGCGTGCTGGGATTGGAACAATTATCGCAATTGATCCATTCGGTAAGAATAAATCAGTATTTGAACAGGCACAGCTAAATAAAGATGGAACCATCAAAGATTTTACTGATTTTTGGACAGAGTGCCTATCTGTCATATCCATTAATTCTTAAGCGATTCTATTAAAAACAACTGAGATGCATATCTCCTTTTATAAAAAACTGCAGTGAAATGACATGAAGACACGTGTCATTTCACTGCAGTTTTTTTTCATTTTCGTTTAGTTCTTACTCATTCTGCTGAAATTTCTAGATTTTCTCCAACCAATCATTGTCATTCTTTTTGTTCTTTGAGAAAATAGGCACAACTCAATCGATTAATTTAACATTTTCTCGATTTTTTTCGATTTTTTCAGTTGAAAGATGTTCACTTTTTTTATTTTCAGTTGTTGTATTGTTAAGGAGGGAGAAAAATGCGTTTGGATGCTTACGAACATTATTTACTGCAGTTAACGAATGACTTGGTTCATTACCTGCAGTCCCTCGGCGCTTCTCAACAGGATGCCGAAGATATTGCTCAAGAAGCAGTTGTGAAAATCCTTGAAATCGATTCGGTCTTATCCGCAGAAGCGATTCGTCCGTGGCTGTTTCGTGTGGGGATCAATGGTTACTTTACTTTATATAAACAAACAAAGCGACGGCGAGAAATCGTCAGGCAGTATTTGCCAGTGACTGCTTCTAGTATCAACTGGCAAGAAACAGATGATGATCTTTATGAAGCACTTCAAAAATTACCCGTTTCTACCTCCACCCTTTTGATCATGAAGTACGCAGAAAATTTGAGCTTAAAAGAAATAAGCTTCTTACTGAATCGCTCGGAAGATAGCATCAAAACAGCATTATACCGAGGAAGAAAACAACTGAAAAAAAGAATGGAGGAAAAGAATCATGACTATTAAAGATCAAGAATTTAAAAAAATCGTGAAAAAAGCTCGACTAAAAAACACACGTAGGACAATTGTTATTGCTGTACTGTCTTTGTTCGTATTGATTGGTCTACCAGGGGGGCTTTATTTAAACTATTACAATTATGGTCCTTTTCGAGGAGAAAAAATAGCGGGTGTTCCAGATAATCATCTAGTTCAAGTCGAAAATCAAATGGATCTTTCCAGACTGTTATTTGATTTTGGCTCGCAGCTAAAATTTAATACCCAAGCTCAAGCGATGACGGTTTACTTTGATCACTATCACAAAGGTGAGAAAACAACCCACAAGTTGATTGCTTCCTTAATGACAGATACCAAAAGCAATTATAACGGTTATTTAACGATTGGTATTTCTAAAGGGGAAAAAAAGCTGCTCGTAAACTTATCTTCCAATGGCGGAGCATCAGAAACAACGACAGATCTTACGGCATTTCAGTATATTTCTCTTGGAGAAGACAAAGATCTTCCCGGGGGAGCAATCTACCACATTGAAGAAGATCCCCTAGAAATCAAAAAAAATGTTGAGATTCCTTTGATTTATATTGCACAAGGTGGCGACCTAAAATTATATGATGTGATGGAAAATAACTTGTCCGAAGAAAATTTAAAAAGCATTGAAAACGTCTATTACATTTACTTAATAGTAGAATAACGAAAAAAGACCAGTTCAGGATGCCTGAGCTGGTCTTTTTTCTGTCATACTGTCGATTAATTCCGACGGTTGTTATTACCGAATAAAATAATCAAACGTAAGAGCTGCAATAAGGTTGCTACGGCAGCTGCGACATACGTCAACGCTGCGGCAAAGAGCACTCTTCTTGCTTGTGGTACTTCATCTTCTGTTAACAAGCCACCATCTGCCAAAATACGGATCGCCCGTTTTGAGGCATCGAACTCGACTGGCAAGGTCACTAATTGGAAAATAAACGCCAATGAGAAAGCCAACAAGCCTAAGTTGATCAGAAACGATCCTCGTAATAGGACCCCAATCAAAATCAATGGGATCGAGATGCTGGTTCCGATATTAGCGATCGGTACGATCGCATGACGCAAACGCAAAGGAAAATAACCTTTGGCATCTTGGACTGCGTGTCCACACTCATGTGCCGCAACACCGATTGCTGCTACCGAAGTTGATTGTGCAGTGGATTGCGATAAACTCAGCATTTTGTTGCCAGAATTGTAATTATCCGTCAAATCACCAGCGATCGCTTGCACACCCACATTATTGATTCCTTGGCTTTGCAAGATGTACTGCGCCGCTTTTGTGCCGGTAATATTATTTTTACTTCTGACTTTGTCATATTTGTTAAAGGTACTTTTGACGTACGCTGACGCTGCTAGTGAAATCACCATACCGATAATTACAAGAATGAAAGTCGGGTCATAAAAAAAGCCGAACCCGTATCCGCCCATACCATACACGATAAAATTCCCCCTTTTAATCTTTGACCTTATTTTACCATTAAAGTGGTGAAAAAATTATGAAGATGACTGGAAGATTTTGTTTTTAACCTTTTTTTACAAATTCTGATTTTAGTTTCATTGCGCCGAAGCCATCGATCTTGCAATCAATGTTGTGGTCGCCTTCGACTAATTTGATGTTTTTCACTTTTGTTCCTTGTTTGATGGCGCCAGATGCGCCTTTGACTTTCAAGTCTTTGATGACCGTTACTGTATCACCATCGACTAAAATATTGCCGTTGGCATCTTTATATACGGGTGCTTCTTCCGCCGCTTGTTGCTCTTGCCATTCGTTTCCGCATTCAGGACAAACAAACAGCCCGCGGTCTTCATAAGCGTATTCAGATTGGCAATTTGGACAGTTAGGAATTTGAGTCATAGTGTTGCTCCTTTAAAATATAATTTTCGCTGTAAAAAAACAACTCACCATCAGCATACCGAAAAACCATTAGCGGTGCAACCAAAAATCCGTGACCTGTAAGTAAAAAAAATCGCTTCTGTAGAGTAATAACAGAAGCGATAACTCAAGTGTATTCGAAAAGGAACTACAAAGCGTTGGGTATTATTTTGAGAAATGATTCGCACAAGCATCGCCGACCCACTGGATGATTTGTACCAGAAGAATCAGCAGGAGAATCACCACAATCAAAATCGCCGTTTCATAGCGATAATAACCATACTGAATTGCTAAATCGCCAATGCCGCCTGCGCCAATTGTTCCCACCATCGCTGAGTAGCCTAAAAGACTGATCAAAGTTAGCACAAATCCGCGAATCAAAGCTGGCAGACTTTCTGGTAAAATCACTTCGCGAACGATCTGTCTCGTCGATGCTCCAGAAGCGACGCTGGCTTCAAGGACGCCATAGTCGATTTCGGCAAATGCGGATTCAGCGATTCGGGCGTAAAAAGGAATCGCGGCAATCGATAAAGCAATCGCACCACCCGCTGGGGTATAAGGATCACCGATCAGCATCGCTGATAACGGAATCAGCGTAATCAATAAGATCAAAAATGGCAGCGAACGGATTGCATTGACGATAAAATCGGCCAGATGATGCAAGAAAATATTTTTATGAAAAAGGTTACTGCCGACTAAAAACAGGACTAATCCAATCAATAAGCCGAAAACTACTCCTATAATTGCTGAGGTCCCCACCATAAAGAATGTTTCCCATAGTGCTTGAGGCAGGTTTGTTTTTAAAATCTCAATCGTTTCAGCCATTTTTCTCACCTATCTTTCTTAGAGAAAAGACGTTCGCAGCTAAGTGTTCTCGGGCTTTTGCTGCTTCTTCGTCGGGTCCCGTCAAATAGATATACAAAATACCGATCACATCTTTTTTGATATACTCAATTTTCCCATGGATGATATTGATCGACACATCGTAGGCTTTCGCTACAGTCGAAATCAGCGGTTCTAACGTATACTCACCTTGGTAGCGCAATTCCAGCAAGTCGCCTTGCGTGAAAGATGCTAGAATCTCTTCAGGAAGCGTCAGATCCAAGTAGCGGCCTACCAGTTTTTTCGCAATAGGCTGTTTAGGCTGACTGAACAAGCCATAGGTCGTTTGTTCTTCAACGATGCGCCCCTTTTCCATCACTGCCACCCGATCAAAAAACTTACGGGCAACATCCAATTCATGAGTGATAAAGACGATGGTGATGCCTGTCTGTTCCTTGATTCGGATCAACAATTTCAAAATTTCTTCGGTCGTTTCAACATCTAACGCACTGGTAGCTTCGTCACACAACAAAATCTCAGGTTCGTTGGCAATCGCTCGTGCAATGCCGATCCGTTGCTTTTCTCCCCCAGACAAATTATTCGGATACTCGTGAATTTTGTGAGGCAGATCCACCATTTCCAACAGTTCCTTGATCCTCGCTTCTTGCTGATCTTTCGGATAATCACCAGCGCGCAAAGCAAAGGCTAAATTTTCCTTGATGGTTCGATTATGGATCAGATTGAAATGCTGAAAGATCATCCCGATTTTTTGTCGTACTTCACGCAAGTGTTTGCCTTTGGCTTGCGTGATGTCTTGACTATCAATCAGAATTTGACCGCTAGAGGGCACCTGCAGTAGATTCAACGTACGAACCAAGGTACTTTTCCCAGCCCCGCTCAATCCGACGATCCCGTATACTTCTCCAGCTTGAACGGAAAAATCAACGGAATCCACTGCTTTTTTGATTTGTTTTTTATGAGTGAATGTCACTGATACTTGTTTTACTTCTATTTTTGCCATAAGATATGCCCTTCTTACTCAGTCCAAAATTTCGGTTGATCAAAGTTGCTGAACGGTGATTCGGCAATCGCTTCTTTAAATGCATCACTTTCTAATACTTCCGTAACTGCCTTAGCAAAATCACTGTCTTCTTCTTCGGTGGACACCACAAAGACATTTTTATATTCTTCTTTCAACGACTCCAACGCCAAAGCATCTGCAGGATCAAGAGAAGCCGCCCAAGCGAAGTTTCCTGGTACTAAAGCTAAATCAACTGTATCTAACGAACGAGCCAATTGGGCTGCGTCTAATTCTTTAAATGTCAGATTCTTCGGATTTTCTTCGATATCATTCACCGTTGCCTTCGTTTCGTCGATATTGTCTGCGATGGTGATCAACTTATTGGCAGCTAACAGTTGCAAGGTCCGAGCTAAATTTGAGGCATCATTGGCAATCGAAACAGTCGCCCCGTCTGCTAACTCATCCAAGCTGGACAGTTGCTTCGAATAGATGCCCATTCCCAATGTTGGCACTTTTTGTAATGCCGTAAGAGATAACTGGTTATCTGACGAAAATTTTTCTAGATAGGCCGTATGCTGAAACAAATTGGCATCGATTTGGCCATTCGCCAAGGCATTGTTCGGCTGAATATAATCATTAAACACTTTGGTCGTTAGTTGATACCCTTTTTCTTCCAGTAATGGAGAGATCACCTCTGTCACCATATCCCCATATGGTCCAGGTGCCACTCCAACGACTTTTTCTTCCACTGCATCTACACTGTTTTCACCAGACTGTGTATCCTCTGTGCTGCTAGTATTGCCACAAGCTGCCAATGTAATTGAGACAGCAGCAGCAACTAACCCAACGATTCCCTTTTTCAACTGTTTCATTTTTTAGTCCCCCCTTTTTATAATAAAAAACGTCCTTTCTCCATCATAGAGAAAGGACGAAACAACCATGTTCGTGGTACCACCTTTAATTCATTGGCACAAGCTGCCAACCTTATCAGTTTATCAACTGCTTTGCTGTAACGGGCAATCCCGCTGCACGCTTGCTTTTGCTCACGTCCAAACGCTCCAAGGCCATCTTCAGTCAAACGGCTGTGCTCTTTCTCACCAATCCGAGCTCTCTGATCCAATCGAAACTGACTTACTCTTCTTATCATCGCGTGTTTTTAAGTTGTGTTTAACTATACGATAGCCTCAAATGAATGTCAATTCTTTTTTTCACGAAAACACCATCTTTTTACAATGATTTTCACAGCGTTTACACAGTCAAATTCTCATCTAAAATCAAGCCTTCAGATACCATAACCGCATCGCCGATCAATTCTAATGCGCCCTGATCAACATCAACTTCTACCGTTAACTCGCCACCTAACACGTGCAGCAAGACATTCGCTGCCGCTTGCTGGTGACGTTTGGTCACGACATACGCAGTGGCACCAGAACCTGTGCCGCACGCATAGGTAAAACCTTCCACCCCTCGTTCATACGTGCGAACGATCAGATCACCCTTGTCATCTTCTTCATAGAAATTGACATTCGCCCCTTTGGGGAAAACCTCCCAATAGCGTATCTCTTTGGCAAGTTCAGCCAGCTGTTCCAACTCAGTTTCTGCCAGACCAGGATAGTGAACCACCGCATGAGGGATTCCTGGATCACCCAATTCCACATAGTCCACGAAAGAAACCATTGGATTCGGGTACGCTTGATCAAATGTAGTCACGGTGGGTGGATTCAAGGTTACTTTGTAGTGTTTTGCCGACAAGCGCCATGCGGGGACATCGCCAGCAACTGTTTCGATGGTCATCTGCTCGCCAGCAATTCCCTTCTCAAAGGCATAACGGGCAATACAGCGAGCGCCGTTGCCGCACATTTCTGCTTCGGTCCCATCAGCATTGTAAAACCGCATCCGAAAATCAGCGGTTCCTGTGGGAAAATCCACTGCCATGACTGCATCCGCGCCAACAGAAAATTTCCGATGGCAAACCTGAGCAGCAAATTGCGACAGTTGTTCATGGGAGAATTTCAATGTGCGGTTATCGATTACGATAAAATCATTTCCTGCACCTTGCATTTTTGTATAAGGAATCGTCATGTTGTCACCTGCTTTTCAAAATTTTACTTGCTGGAAGCTCCCTCTTTTAGAAACGAAGGAACCACTTCATTTTGCAGCATTTGCTCGTAGGACTGGCGTTTAACGGCTAATTCCGCTTGGCCGTTTTCCACAAAGACGACTGCAGGAATCTGTAAATTATTGTAGCTGCTGGCCATCGAATAGCCATAAGCTCCTGTTGCGAACGTAGCAAACAGATCCCCAGTTTCAACGGGCGGTAATGCAAGGTCTTTTACTAAGATGTCCGTGCTCTCACAAGCTTTACCAGAAATGGTGACCTTTTGTGTCGCAGCTTCGGAAGCGCGGTTGGCTAAGATCCCAGTGTAAGTTGCCTGATAAAGACCAGGACGAATATTGTCTGTCATGCCACCGTCAATGCTGGCGTATGTTCTGATTCCCGGCAATGTCTTGATACTGCCGATGGTGTGCAAACTGATACCTGCTTCTGCGACGATACTGCGCCCAGGTTCAATAACGATGGTCGGGCGTTCGCTCTGGTGCTGCGCATAAAAGGCGTCGATTTTTTCCATCACAGGATCTAAAAAGTAGCTGTAGGGTTGGCGAATATCTGCATCTGTGTATCGAACGCCAAAGCCGCCGCCAACATTTAGTTCTTTGATCCAATAATCAAAGCGTTCATGAATGGTTTGGACAAGGGCCAAAGCCGCATCAACTGCCGCTAGATGTGAGCGATTGTCCGACAATTGACTGCCGACATGAAAATGCAGGCCATAGAAATCCAATTCAGGTGCTTGAATCACTTCTTCCACTAACGGAAATAAGATTTCTTCATCTAAAGGAATCCCGAATTTCGAATCTTTTTGTCCGGTCGAGATAAATTGATGGGTGCTGACCGAAACCTCGGGTGTGATGCGCAACAAAATTTTAGCAACGACTTGCTTTTCTTGACATAACGCGCGGATCAAGCCGACTTCTTGAATGCCATCAACGATGATCCGTCCTACGCCATAATCAAGGGCAGCTGCTAATTCTTCAATCGATTTATTATTCCCGTTAAACTCGATGTGTTCTGCTGGAAAATCAGCTTGGATTGCTGTATACAGCTCTCCACCGCTAACCACGTCTAATGAGAGTCCTTCTGACTTGATCACTTGCAGCATTGCTGTGGTGCAGAAAGCTTTAGCGGCATAGGCTGCCCGTGTCTTGCTGTAGCGCGTCAAAAACTGCGCCTGAATCTTTTGGCATTCTTCGCGAATCTCCGAAACGGAATACACGTAAAGGGGGGTTCCGAAGGTTTTTGCCAGCTCAACGGTATCACAACCGTCAATGTATAAGTGATTGTTCTTGATTTCTTTTGCCATCGCTTTACTCCTTGTCTGTTGGCTCGTTCAACGCCTCGATCAAACGAACGTAGCATTCGATGCCTTGCAATAGATTTTTTTCGTCAAAATTCATTTTGCTGCTGTGTAAAGGGTGGACATAGCCTTTTTCTTCATTTCGGGTACCCACAAAGAAAAAGACACCTGGGATCTCCTTTTGGTACATCGAAAAATCCTCTGCCAACATATATGGTGGTGTTTCTCGGTAGCTCTCCCCGACCACTTTTTCCAACACTTCCACCATCTCAGGATCATTGTCCACGACACGATAAAGATGTTCGAATTCGACATCCGCCGTGCAATCATATCCTTTGGCGATTTCTTGTGCGACAGTGGTGATTCTGCGCGTCATCGTTTCATAGACTTCATCTTCAAACGCCCGCATCGTTCCTTTTAAAACGACCTTACCGGGAATGATATTTTCCGCATCTCCCCCATGGATCTTCCCAAAAGTGATGACCCCAGCAGAAAGCGGGCTGATATTGCGTGAAATGATCGAATGCAATCCTTGAATAATCGCAGCCGCGGCTAAAATGGCATCATGTCCTTGATGAGGCTGGGCACCATGGGCACTCGTGCCGTTGATCGTTAGATTGATCTCGCCGTTACGGGCCATCATCGGACCTTTCCGGCTCGCAATGACTCCTTCGGGAAAGTCTGGGAAGACATGCAGCCCCACGATTTTTTCCACACCAAAATCTCGTAAGATGCCTTCATCGATCATCAATTGAGCGCCACCAGGGCTTTCCTCGGCTGGTTGGAAAATCAAAACGATCGTTCCACGAATCACTTCAGGATGTGTTGCCAAATATTTAGCAAACCCTAGCATCGTTGCCATATGGCCGTCATGACCGCAGGCATGCATTTTCCCTTCATGTTTGGAAACAAAGGAAACACCTGTCTCTTCTTTGATCGGTAGTGCATCGATATCCGTTCGAAAGGCCAGCGTCTTTCCTGGGCGATCGCTGCGAAAGACCGCAATCAAGCCGGTTTCAATCACTGGATAGATTTCTTTGATCCCAAAGGATTGCAACTGACGCAGCAAGTATTCCTTTGTTTTGAACTCAGTTAACCCTAATTCAGGGATTGTATGTAATTCACGACGAAAACGAACCACGTCTTCGGTTAATTCTTTGACTGCTTGCGATACTTGCATGTTAAAACACCTTTCTATTCATTCCTTTTAAAAATATCCATAAAAACCAACGAATATTCAGTTTTTCATTGATATTGTTTAATATTATAGTATATAATTCGAATAATCTATAGTATAAATTGTCGAAATGTTTCGATTTTTATTGAAAAATTTACCCCTCGTTTTGGTACACTTATACGTAGAGTTACGAAAAATAAATTGGTTGAAAGGATGTGTCGTAGTTTGACAATATTCAAAGGTTCTGGCGTTGCGTTGATCACCCCTATGCTTCAAGATGGTTCGGTGGATTTCGATAAGCTGAAGGAGTTAGCGGAGTGGCATGTGCAGCAAGGAACGAATGCAATCATTGCATGCGGTACGACCGGTGAAGCATCCACGTTAGACGATGAAGAACATATCGCGGTGATCGAAGCGGTGGTAAAACAAGTTGCTGGTCGAATCCCCGTCATCGGCGGAACAGGCTCCAACAACACCCAACATGGGATCCATCTTTCAAAAGAAGCACAGCGCGTTGGTGCTGACGCATTATTGGTTGTAACACCCTACTACAACAAAGCGACCAAGAAAAGTTTAGTCGCTCACTATGAAGCAATCTGTCAAAGCGTCGAGCTGCCAGTGATCTTATACTCCGTCAGCTCAAGAACCGGCTTAAATTTAACACCTGAAGCTGTGGCAGAACTGAAAAAAATCCCTAATATCAAAGGCATCAAAGAAGCCAGCGGCGACATTTCGCAAATCGCAGAAATCGCTCGTCTTGCGGATGATGACTTTGCGATCTACTCAGGAAATGACGATCAAGTAACCCCAATTCTAGCTTTAGGTGGCTCTGGCGTGATTTCAACGATCGGCAATATCGCTCCGAAACAAACGGCACAACTCGTTGCTGATTTCTTAAATGGTGATGTAAAAGCCGCCATCAAAGAGCAATTGCGACAAAAACCGTTGATCGATGCGATTTTCAGTGAAGTAAATCCTGTGCCGATCAAAGCAGCGGTCTCCTTGCTAGGCAAATGCGAATTGCATTATCGTTTGCCTTTGGGTGTCCCAGAAGATGCGACCCTCGTTCATTTAGAAGAAGAAATGACCAATTACGGATTGCTGTAAGGAGGAGTTTTTGGTGAAACAGATTTTATTAAGCGGTGCAAACGGTCGTATGGGCAAAGTGTTGCAAAGCCTAATCGCAAAGCACCCTCAGTTAGAAGTGGCCGCCGGCTTGGATCGTACCGAGCAATTAGATGGTCCCTTTCCGATCTATGATCGTCCAGAAAAAATCACGCAGCCGATCGATTTGGTGATTGATTTTTCTCATTATAGCAATGTCCCTGCCTTATTGAACTATTGTGTCGAACAGCAGCTGCCTATCGTGGTTGCTACAACTGGTTTGACGGAAGACACGCAGATGATGCTGCCGTTGGCTGCTAAAGTGATCCCAGTTTTCTATTCTGCCAATATGTCGTTGGGGATCAATGTACTGATCAAAGCACTACAAAGTATCACCCCCGCATTAGAAGCTGACTTTGACATTGAGATCATCGAAAAGCATCATAATCAAAAACTCGATGCACCAAGTGGTACAGCTTTGCTGTTGGCAGATAGTATCAATGACAGCTGCGAAACGAAAAAAGAGTATCTCTACGGGCGTGAAGGCAGTGATCTAGTAAATGACCGCAAGCAGATGGGCATCCATGCCGTTCGCGGCGGAACGATTCCTGGAGAACACATTGTCATCTACGCTGGGCAGGATGAAATCATTGAATTAAAACACACAGCGCTCTCCCGCGAAATCTTCGCCAATGGTGCGCTAAAAGCAGCGGAATTTTTAGCCAACCAACCAGCTGGTTTTTATTCCATGCAAAATCTAATCGACAAGTAAAGGTGGTCTCTCATGACAGAATTACAATTTTCCGATCCTTATCAATTAGCAAAATACATCAAAGAAGCAAATAAACAAACACCTGTAAAAGTCTATATCAATGGAGATCTTAGTAACGTCCAAGCAGATGGCATCCAATTGTTTGGTAACGGCACTTTCTATTTCGTGGTTGGTGACAGTCAAAAAGTGGCTGAGTTTTTAACCGCGCACCAAGACAAAATCACCGATCACTATCTGGAAAATGATCGCCGCAACTCAGCGATCCCTTTATTGGACTTGACGAAAGTCGATGCCCGTATCGAACCAGGTGCCTTTATCCGTGACCAAGCCATCATTGAAAAAAATGCCGTTATCATGATGGGGGCCGTGATCAACATTGGTGCCGTCGTTGGTGAAGAAACCATGATCGACATGGGTGCGATTTTAGGCGCCCGAGCAACCGTTGGGAAAAAAGCCCATATTGGCGCTGGTGCTGTCTTGGCTGGCGTTCTTGAGCCACCTTCAGCAAGCCCAGTCATCATTGAAGACAATGTTTTGATCGGTGCAAATGCCGTCGTCCTTGAAGGCGTCCGTGTCGGCGAAGGTGCAGTCGTCGCTGCCGGTTCTGTGGTAACGGAAGATGTCCCTGCTGGAGCAGTCGTTGCTGGCTCACCAGCCAAAGTCATCAAAATGAAAGACGAGAAAACGAAAAGCAAAACCGAATTTTTAGACGATCTACGGGGCTAAACCGCGCTTTTCTCAAAAATAAACAAAAAAACGCAGTGCGGGTTCAGTGATGAGCCTGCGCTGCGTTTTGTCTAAAAAAGGGCGTGCCGAAAGCTTTTGGCACGCCCTTTTTCTATTGGCAAATGTTCTTGTAAAAGTGTTTATTCTGCTTGAAATTCTTTGATCGCTGCTTGGATCTCTTGATAGATCACGGCAACTTCTTCAAGGTCTTTTGCGTTTGCTCCACTGGCAAGGGGATGTCCGCCGCCATGATGGCGTTTGGCGATCTCATTGATCACTGGACCTTTCGAACGCATCCGCACCCGATAATAGCCTTCTGGTTGTTCGACAAAGATCGCCCAAGCCACCACTTCGTCGATTTTCCCTGGTAAGGAAACGACTGCTGAGGTTTCCGAATCCACTACGCCAAAACGCTGCTGCAATTCTTGTGATAGGATCACTTTGCCAGCACCAATCTCATCGATCTCGATGTTTTCGTAGACATACCCTGAAAGGCGAGCAACACTGCGAGAGACTTGATCCAATTGCCGATTGATCTTCGGTGCATCAAAACCGTAATCCAATAGTTCAGCCGCTAAGCGCAGCGTTGTCGCTGTCGTTGCCGGATATAAAAACCGTCCAGTATCACCAACGATGCCCGCATACAGCAGACGAGCCGCTTCTTGCGTCATCGTCAGCTCGTTTTGAAACATTTGCCAAAATGAAACGATCATCTCACTACAGCTGCTGGCTTTCGTATTGACCCAGACCAGCTCTCCGTAAGGTTCATCATTAGGGTGATGATCGATTTTGATCAATTTCGCCCCTTGATCATAGCGTTGGTCACTGACCCGTGGAGCATTGGCCGTATCTGTAACGATCACTAGTGCCCCTTTATACAAATCATCAGGGATCGTCTGCATCAGCGCCAAGTAATCCAATCCTTCAACGGGTCCGCCGACTTGATAGATTTCTTTTTTAGGAAAACTAGCTCGTAAAATTTCTGCCAATCCCACTTGTGATCCTAATGCATCTGGATCAGGGCGCTGGTGCCGATGGATAATGATTCGGTCGAATGCTTTGATTGTTGCAAGTATTTCTTCTTGTACCTTCATGAATGGTCTCAACTTTCTCTCTAAAATTTTTCCATAAGTGCCGTTTTCGATGATTTATGGGCGTTCCATTACTTGGCATACCACGATCGCTTTTGCCACTAAGGAATTTTCGATCGATACTTCGATATCGATTTTCGCCGAACGTCGCCCCAGTTCTAGAATCTTCGGTTGAATGATGATCTCGCTTTCTAATTGGATCAAACGGAAGTAATGCAGATTGACTTGCTCGATCCAACTATTGCGCCGTTGATTCAACTGCATGGTACGTTTCGCCGTATTAGCAATCACTTCACTCAAGACACCAAAAGAGATCGTTCCGACTTCATTGACCATTTGAGGCGTCACCGCAAAGCTGAAATGTGGCTGCGGCAATTTGTTCCCTTCAAAATCTTGTTCGATGACTTGCATCTGTCCCGAGATTTGGTCTGAAATCGTATCTGAAATTTGCGTTTGTCGTTGGACCATCTGCATCGCTTTCATGATGTCTTGGCGTGTAACGATCCCAATCAAAGAAAGGTCATCTGCTACGACGGGCATCACTTCTAAGCCATCCCAAATCATCTGATGGCTGGCAGAGGCCACACTCATCTCTTTTTTTACGACCCGTGGTTCCCGGGTCATGATTCGTTCGATGATCTGCGTGTCAGGCTTTTCTAGGACATCTTT
Organism: Enterococcus sp. B2E4; assembly: GCF_030499455.1. NCBI lineage: Bacteria > Bacillati > Bacillota > Bacilli > Lactobacillales > Enterococcaceae > Enterococcus > Enterococcus sp. B2E4. The sequence continues at coordinate 44,448 of NZ_JAUKPK010000021.1, read as the reverse complement.
GGCTGTGATGATCCCAACGACCCGCATATTCTTGTTGACGACTGGATAGCGGGAGTGGTTGGTAGACTCCGAAAGCAGTTTGTAATCCTTGACCGTATCAAAGGTGTGTAGATACTTGGTTTTTTCCAATGGCATATAAATGTCACTCACCAGCATGATGTCCTTTTTGATCAGCTGGTCGCTCAAGGCACGGTTGATCATCGTTGCCACGGTAAAGGTGTCATAGGTCGTTTGTAAAATCGGCAGCTCCAATTCGTCTGCTAAGCGACAGATTTCCTCTGAGGTTTCAAAGCCCCCCGTGATCAAGACGGCTGCGCCATCTTCCAGTGCCAACTTGTGGACTTCGTTACGGTTTCCGACGATCACTAAGGAACCAGGCGTGATGTAGCGTTCCATTGCCGATTCCTTCATGGCGCCGATAACAAATTTGTTCAAGTCTTTGTCTAAACCGGCTGCGCCACCCAAAACATCGCCTTCAATGATTTGGACGACTTCGCCGAAAGTTAGTTTTTCAATGTGTTTCTTTAGTTTCCGTTCAATCCGAATGGTTCCCACACGTTGGATCGTTGAAACCAAGCCGATATTTTCCGCATCTTTGATCGCCCGATAGGCTGTTCCTTCACTGACATTCAAGTCTTTTGCGATTCCCCGCACCGAGATGCGATCGCCTACAGGCAGATTCTCGATATGCGCTAAAATCAAGTCGTGTTTTGTCGCCATAATTATCCCCTATTCCTACTACGAATCTTCCTGTTGCTTAAACTTCTAATGTCTCACCGACTGCAAGGATCTGGCCCACACCTGCCGGCAATAAATTCACGAAGGTTTGCGGATCTTGCTTGATCATTGGAAACGTATTGTAATGGATCGGTACTACTTTGCTCGCGTTTAACAGCGCCGCTGCTGTTGCAGCATCTTGAACGCCCATCGTAAAATTATCCCCGATCGGTAAAAACGCCACATCGATGTCGAAACGTTCACCGATCATCGCCATATCGCTAAAGAGGGCAGTATCGCCAGCGTGGTAGATGGTTTTGCCTTCTGCTTCTAAAATGATCCCCACTGGATTGCCCATATAGATCATCGTTCCGTCTTCTTCAAGACCAGAGCTGTGTTTCGCTTCCACCATTGAGATTTTGCCAAACGGGAACTCAAAAGAGCCTCCCATATTCATGCCATGCGTCTCAGCAACGCCTTTGCGGGCTGCATAGCGGCAAATTTCAACGACACTGATCACTGGTGCTTCATTTCTTTTGGCGATCGGCACCATGTCCCCAATATGATCGCTATGACCATGCGTGATCAAAAGCCAATCGGTTTCCACTGTGTCTGCATCCAAATCAGTCAGAGCATTTCCAGTAATAAAAGGGTCAAACAACAATTTTTGGCCATCCGCTAATTGGATAGCAAGCACCGAGTGTCCGTGATACGTAAGTTTCATACAACATTCCCCTTTCCATCTAAGTAATACAGTCTAATATTTTTCATTATAACAGATAACGCCAGAAATCCAAAAGCACAAATTCTGGCAGCTTTATTACATCCGTCCTTTTTCTGGTTCTTGTCAAGAAAAATAAAAAAACTGTTCTACCCTTTCTGAATAAGGAATAGAACAGTTCGACCTGATGACTTCAAGCGATCATAGCGTTTTCTTACGTCCGCCTTGTTTATAGATGCGCCAGACTGTTAAGAATAACGCCGTGATACAAAGAAGGAACGCCCCAAAGAAGGTGATTTTCATGCCATAGGCAAAAATATCTGCCCGACCTGCGATATAGGTCGTCACATGCTTCCCATAGGCTTGACTCATTGCGGCATAAAGAATCGTCGTTGCTAAGGATATCCCTAAGACCATGCCCAAGTTACGGGCAAAGGAATTTAGACTACCTGCCACCCCAAGATTTTCTTTGGTGACGCTGCTCATCACCATCGTATTGTTGGGGGATTGGAACAACGAATTGCCTAACCCCATGATGGCAGTAGCGACGACATAGTACCAAATCGGCGTATGCTGATTCATAAACATATACATCAGCTGAGTGATGGACAGCAACGCTAAGCCAGCTAAGACCAAGATCTCCGGTCCTACACGGTCCGTCAAATAGCCGCTAAGTGGTGACCCGATGACCATCATCAAAGGAAAGACCATCATCAGCATTCCTGCCACACTCGGCGTTAAGCCTCGGGCACTTTGCAAGTAAAAGGGAATCACGACATTGACAAAAAAGTTTGCAGAAAAGATCAGCAACGCCGTGATCAGGCTCATGGTGAAAATTTTATTACGAAAGATCCCAAAGGTAATCAGCGGTTTGCTCACACGCGCTTCTACTCGCAAAAAGACGATGAATACCACTAAGGCGATCCCCACCAACAGCAGCGGCAGCCATGTTAGAAAGCCACGCTCTTGTCCAAGAAAAATGCCGCCGAAGAAGCTGATAATTGCAATTGAAAACAGCACAAACCCGGTTTTATCGATGGAATCATGACTCATGGTGATATCTTTTGGCAACACCTTTTCTCCAGCAATCATTGTCAGAATACCGACTGGAACATTGATCCAAAAAATAAACGGCCAAGAAAAATGCGCCAAAATCACTCCGCCTAATCCAGGACCGGCGATGGAGCCTAACGAAACAAAGGCACCGATCATCCCTAAGGCGCGCCCTCGTTCACTCATAGGAAAGACTTCAGTAATGATTCCGGTATTCGTCGCCATCGTCATGCTGGCTCCGATCGCTTGCACGACTCGGGCAAATAGCAGAAATGCTAAGGAATGATTAAACCCGCATAACAGCGAACCGATAATAAAGATCAACATTCCCAAGCGGAATACTTTGATCTTGCCCCAACTATCACCTACTTTACCGAATAACAAAAGGCAGGCACAAACGATCATCAAGTAGACGGATACGACCCATTCCGCTTGATTCATAGGGACACCCATATCTGCCGAGATCGTCGGCAAAGCGATATTTACGATACTCCCATCCAGTGTTGACATAAAGGTAAACATCGAAACAGCAATGAGAATCCACCACTTTCTCTGTTGTACTACGGGATTTTCTTGATAACTATTCACAAATCGACCATCCTCTCTTTGCTTGTTTAGTTCCTCTAGTCTTAGGGGGACAACTTTGTATTATTGATCGAAATCCATTCGCCGTCAATCCTTATCTGCCCTTCACGACCAAAATAAGGGGCATTTTGTAAAAAAACCGCCACCTGTTTCTTTCATAAAAAAAGACAAAAGCTTCGGTGAAAAGAAATCGGCCGTCAAACGGCTATTCTTTCACCTGCTTTTGTCAGTAGGTCAAAACGAATTATTTACGGTTGCGATTTCTTTGGCTTGATTCCATGATGACCGGCAAGATGACGGGACGGCGTTTGGTTTGTTCAAACAAGAAACGACTCAAACGATCACGGATATCTTGTTTCAATTTGCTCCATTCAAACTCTTCATCATGAAGGTGTTTTTCTACGATTTCTTCCACGATCTCGCCACTTTCACGAATCAGATCGCGACTAGCTTTCACGTAGACGAATCCGCGAGAAGTGATTTGTGGTGCAGAAATAATTTTCTTTTCACGACGATTGATCGTCACTACCGCAACGAAGATTCCGTCTTCAGATAAGACTTTGCGGTCTCGCAGGACGATATTCCCAATGTCACCGACACCGATCCCATCGATCATGACGTTTTCAGCTGGGACCGCACCTGCGGCGATCATTTCGCCTTTTTTGTACTCTAACACATCTCCACGTGCAGTAATGAAGATATTTTTCATCGGAATCCCGACTTCTTGCGCCAAGTCCACATGGGCGGCTAATTGGCGGTACTCGCCTTGAATAGGGATAAAGTACTTCGGTTTCATCATATTCAACATCAGCTGCAGATCATTCGGGTTGGCATGACCAGAAACACGGAAATTATCCGAGATCTGTTTCACGGTACCGCCAGCGCGATAGATGATATCTTCCGTTTTCGCAACCACAGTTTCCATTGCCGTTGTCGGCGTTGTTGTGATGTAAACAAGATCTCCTTCTTTGATGCGCAGCGTCCGGTGAGAGCCGTTGGCCATTTTTTGCAACGCTTTGATTGGTTCACCCATACGACCTGTTTCTAAAATCAGCAACTGTTCGTCTGAGTATTTTTTCATTTCTTTTTGGGTGATCAGCAAGTCTTCGGCAGGTAATTTTAATTTCCCTAACTTCATGGCCGTTTTGATGATCCGACCAAAATCTTGCCCGGTCAAAACGACTTTGCGATCAGAACGAAACGCAGCATCTAATACTTGTTGCACCCGTTGCAAATTGCTGGCAACACTAGCGACGATGATTCGACCTTCCCAATAACGGATATTGTCGTAAACTTCATCTTGGATCGTCAATTCAGAAGCGATCGGCGTTGGATTTTCGGCATTTGAAGACGTGCTTAGCAATGCTAAGACGCCTTCTTTTCCAATTTCCGCTAAGCGGCCAAAATCGGTTTGATACATAGGGATCGCTGTTTGGTCAAATTTGAAATCTCCTGTATAAACGATATTGCCAGCTTCTGTTTTGACGCTGATCCCAACAGAATCAGGGATAGAATGGGTCGTACGGAAAAAGCTGATGGTCGCATGACCAAAGTCGATCTCCGAATGTTCATCGATCACATGAAAATCTTTGAAGCGCTTGGTAGCTTCATTTTTATTCACGGTCAATTTTGCTAGTTCGATCGTTAACTCGGTCCCAAAGACCGGTACTTGGATATTCTCCAAGAAATAAGGCAATGCACCAATCGCATCTGCATGCCCATGGGTCAAGAAGACACCCGCCACACGGTCGGCATTTTCTTCTAAATATGTGAAGTCTGGAATCACTGTATCGATCCCTAATAATTCATTTTCTGGATAACGGACACCGCAATCCAGCACAAATATATCCTCGCCAACTTCAGCAATGTACATGTTCTTTCCGTTTTCGCGTACACCGCCAAGAGGAATGATTTTTATCGTTTCCACTTTTATTCACCTCTTAATTTTTTTCTACTGTGTTATTTCCCAAGCATAAGCCGTCCCTATTATTATACAACAAAAAAAAGAAAAGCGTGGCATTCACCACACTTTTCTGAAAAACTTATGGTTTACACATGAACTAATCCTTGCTGATGCAGGCTTTCGGCGATTTGAACGGAGTTCCATGCCGCACCTTTCAGCAAATTATCAGAAACGACCCATAAATGCAAGCCGTTTTCGACATCCAAATCTTTGCGAATCCGACCAACAAAGGTTTCTGTTTTGTCCACACTGGTCATAGCTTGCGGGTACACTTGTTGACTCGGATCATCTTGCAAGACAGCTCCTGGCGCTTCGCTGATCCACTGTCTGACTTCCTCAACACTAGCATGGTCTTTGGTCTCGATATAAATCGACTCTGAATGACCGCTAAACACAGGGATCCGCACACACGTAGCTGCTACTTTGATCTGCGTATCTTCCATGATCTTCTTCGTTTCATTGATCATTTTCCACTCTTCGTAAGTATAATCCTCTTCGGCGAAAACATCGATTTGCGGCAAGGCATTAAACGCGATCGGGTAGTGCTTCTTGTCGCTGCCTGCTGGTAAAATCTCAGGGTTTAGTTCATCAGCGGCTTTGCCAGCTAATAATTCTTGAGATTCACGAGTCAATTCAGCCAAGGCTTGGGCGCCAGCACCTGAAACTGCTTGATACGTTGAAACCAAGACCCTCGATAAACCGACTTTTTGACGAATCGGTTCTAACGCCACCATCATTTGAATCGTTGAACAATTCGGATTGGCAATGATTCCTTTATGTTGCGCTAACGCATGAGGATTCACCTCAGGAACGACTAGAGGAACATTCGGGTCCATCCGAAAATGACTGGTATTGTCGATCACGACTGCACCGTGTTTGACTGCTTCTGGAGCAAATTGTTTTGAAATGCCGCCACCGGCACTAAACAATGCAATATCGACGCCTGCAAAGGAATCTGCGGTCAGCTCTTGAATAACGAGCGGTTCATTTTTGAACACAAGGGTCTTCCCAGCAGAACGTTTGGATGCCAACAACGTTATTTTTTTGATCGGCAACGTGGTCTTCTCCAACATCTCAATCATTTTTGTTCCTACTGCGCCGGTAGCTCCGACAACTGCTACGTGATACCCTGTACTCATCAAATCACTCCTCGAATAAAAATACATTTTTACTAGTTTATCATATCTTGTAAAAAAGAAAAGACCTTTCGTGGAAAGAAGCGCAAAAAGAAGGCAATACTGTCTAAATTTTCAATCTTTTCCCCCTTTGCAGAAAAAATCTACCTATATTTAAGGGTTATCATTTGTCACATTCAGGTGTTATAGGATATAATACCGACAGAAGGAATTTTGGGGAAGATTCTTTCCAACGTGCATGGGGAAATTAAAAATACCCAAAACATTGAATGAGGCAAGAATTGCATATGCAATTCTTGCCTCATTTTTATGCTTCATTCGATTCTTCGTTGTTTACTTTCACGATAGCAAAGCCTTTGTTATCAATAATCATCGTTTCATCTTCCAGTTGGACAAACTGTTCCATCAGGATCGAATCAGGACGAGAAAGGGTGATTTGGTCATCGCCCGTATTGAAAATACCGATGATCCGCTGTGCCCCTAACTCTCGTTCGAAAATGATCAGTCCATCCTCTTCCGAAACCCAGTTCCAACTCAAGGAACCTTCTGATAAGACTTTCTGGTTGTCTTTGCGAATGCTGATCAATGAGCGAGTGAAATGCAGGAGATCACGATCTTGCTTTTCTTCTTCCCAAATCATACATTTGCGGCAATCCGGGTCCATATCGCCGGTCAAACCGATCTCATCACCGTAATACAGGCAAGGAACGCCTTGTTGCAGATACGTAAAGGCCATCACTTGGCGCATCAAGTCTTTGTCTCCTCGAGCCAAAGTTAACAAGCGCGGGGTATCATGAGAATCCAAGATATTGAACTGTACCTGGTTGGTTTGCTCCCGATACAACATCAGCTGGTTATTTAATTCCGAGACCATTTTCGTCATGGAGATCTCGTCTTTGACAAAATATTCAATGATTGCATCCGTAAAGGCGTAGTTCATTACTGCATGAAACTCGTCGCCTTGTAACCACCGTTGAGAAGAGTGCCAAATTTCCCCAAGGATATAAAAATCATCTTTGGCATCATCACACACTTGGCGGAATTTTTTCCAGAAGTGGTGACTGACTTCATTGGCAACGTCCAAGCGCCAAGCATCGATATCAAACTCTTCGATCCAATAACGAGCGATCTTCAACAAATAATCTTGCACGTCGGGATTTTCTGTATTGAGTTTTGGCATATGCGGCGTAAAGGCAAACACATCATAGGTGATGTCATAAGCATCTTCAAAGTTTTCCCCTTCTTTGTAGTTGACAGGAAACTCATTGATGTGGAACCAATCAGCAAAGGGCGAATCTTTGCCGTTTTTGATGACATCTAACCATTGATGCGAAGTATCCCCCATATGATTGAACACAGCATCTAGCATGACTTTGATACCGCGTTTGTGGCATTCCTCCACTAAGCGTTTAAAGGTGTCGTTATCCCCAAACGCTGGATCGATGGCTAAATAATCGATGGTATCATACTTGTGATTCGAATAGGCCTCAAAAATCGGACAGAAGTAGATCCCATTGATGCCTAGATCGACGAGGTAATCCAAATGATCGATGACCCCCTGCAGATCCCCGCCGAAAAAGTCTTGGCGATCGGGATTTTTTGAACCCCAAGGCAATACACCTTCTGGATCATTTGATGGGTCCCCATTTGCAAAGCGTTCAGGGAAGATTTGATACCAAACGGTTTCTTTTGCCCACTCGGGAATTTTGAAACGATCGGCTTCTTGGAAGTAAGGCATCCGAAAATAATTGTTGTTCATTTCTAAATATTGCTGCTCAAAAGGATAGACCCCGTGGTCTCCATAAAAGACATGCAACCCATCGTAACTTTCGATGGAAAAGCCGTAAGACAAACGGCGGAATTCTGCTCCGACCGATACTTGCCAATAATCATGCAAGTCCGTGGAAAGAATTTTTTTCATTTCAATTCTTTGCTGGTACCAAGCTTCTTTATACAGTGTGTAAGGATCACCGCAAAGCAGCTGGACATGGCGGACGTCTTGACGGGCGGTACGCAAACGGATATGCATTTTATCCTTCTCGTACAAATACGCAAATTCACTTTCGGGACGATGATAAATGGCAGTAGTATTCATAGCAGACTCCTTTGACTTGTTTGATATACTCATTGTCGCACAAATTAGAAGTCAAAACAAGAGAAAAAACGCAATCGGTTGCTTTATCTAAAAAATCGATAATATAAGTTAATATGAAATTAATTCAGTAATTAAAAAGCAAACGATTGCTTCGCCCTTTTTTAATCAAACGGCGTACTTTTCTCACATTGATTGCCAGTCCGTAAAATGTCATATTTCCGCAAGATCCCCACTGCCTCCGTCAACGACTGACTCAACTGCTGGATATCTTCTGCAGCCATTTGAGCGGTTTTGGCATTCAAGCGGTCTTCCACTTGTTTTTTCTTTTGGACAAACAACTGCTTCCCAGCTTCTTCCAAATAAACATTGACGTTGCGGCGATTGACGCCGTTGGTTTTGCGGACCACAAAGCCAGCCTTTTCTAACCCCGAGATCGAACGACTGATTTGGACTTTTGACGTACCGATTTGCTGGGCCAACTCGGACATCGTGATTCCTTCATTACTAGAGATCACCACGAGTTCCAAGATTTCCATTTTGGTCAATTTTAAATCTTCCAAACCGATTTCTTCAAACAATATGTTTCCCATCAGCGAAAAGATCTCCGCAAATACCGCCATATTGAATGTTCCTAACGCTTTTTCCATACTCTCCCTCTTTTCTGTCTTTAGTTTAGTATAAATTATTTGTTTAAACAATGATAATCGTTGATTTTTGTTAACCATTATGATAGCGTGGTTACATAATGAAAATAATCGTGAAAACGGCAAGAAAAGAGTGACAGCATGTTAGAATTAAAAGATATCAAGAAGTATTATACGGTTGGCGCCAGTACTACAAAAGCCCTCGATGGTGTCTCCGTCGCCTTTCGTAAACAAGAGTTTGTTGCCATTTTAGGGCCAAGCGGCTCTGGGAAAACAACCATGTTGAACGTGATCGGCGGCTTAGATAATTACGATTCTGGTGATATGATCATCAACGGCAAATCAACGAAATCCTTTAAAGATCGTGACTGGGATGCGTATCGGAACAATTCGATCGGCTTTGTCTTCCAAAGCTACAATTTGATCAGTCATTTAGGCATCATCGACAACGTCGAGCTTGGGATGACCTTGAGCGGTGTGTCAAAAGAAGAAAAACGCGCAAAAGCAACCGATGCTTTGACGCGTGTGGGCTTAGCTGAGCATATGCACAAAAAACCAAATCAGCTTTCTGGTGGTCAAATGCAGCGGGTAGCGATCGCTCGTGCCTTAGCAAATGATCCTGATATCCTTCTTTGTGATGAACCAACAGGTGCCTTGGATTCAGAGACCAGTGTCCAAATCATGGAACTGATCCAAGAACTATCAAAAGAAAAATTGGTCATCATGGTTACTCATAATCCTGAGTTGGCGCACAAATACGCTGGACGGATCATTGAGTTCAAAGACGGACGAATCATTAAAGATTCGAACCCTCATGTCGAAGGACAAAAGAAAGACCAATTCGAATTAAAGCACACAAAAATGAGTTTCATGACTGCCTTACGTTTGTCGTTTAACAATATCCGCACCAAAAAAGGGCGCACCTTCTTGACAGCCTTTGCTTCTAGTATCGGGATCATCGGAATCGCCATTGTTTTGTCACTGTCAACGGGATTCCAAAAACAAATCGACAATACCCAGTCAGAAACATTAGCTCGTTTTCCGATCACGATCTCGCAAGTAGCCACTGAACAAGATCCATCAGCGATGGGGACGCGGGATAAATCGGAAGATTTCCCTTCAGATAAAGAGGTCACTGCTAAATTAAGTGATGCGGATCGTGCAACCCATATCAATAAAATCGATCAAGAGTTTCTCGATTACATCAACGACATTGATCCTGAATTAAGCAACAATATCGGCTACACTCGTTCCACTTCCTTGAACCTTTTCCGTAAGATCGATGATACTGTGGAACAAGTCAGCTTCTCCAATGCATCACCTGACAATGAACAGACCAATGCCATGATGTCTGCCATGAGTGCCTCCACCGGGATTGGGGTTTCGACTTTCCCCGAGCAGTTATCAGAGGATAACGGCAATTTCTTAAAAGACAACTACGACCTTTTAGAAGGCAGCTACCCAAGTGCTAGCACAGATGTCGTTTTGATCGTCGATGAAAACAACGTAACGAATGTCAATGCATTGATCAATCTCGGTTTTGACATTGAAGATGGCGACACGGTGTCCTTCGACGATATCGTGGGAACAAAAATCACATTGGCGTCTAATGATGCCTTTTACACCGAATTACCAACTGGAAACTTCATTCCAAATCAAGATTTAAATGACGTTTTCGATAACAGTAACAACAAAGAATTAACGATCAGCGGAATCTTACGTATCAAGCAAAACTCTACGATGAACTTGCTGTCAACTGGCATTGCCTACAGTGATGCCCTCGCGCAAGAAGTCATCAAAGAAAACCAAGACTCAGCGATCGTCCAAGCCCAAAAAGACAGCGACACCAACGTGATGACGAATGAACCCGTTGACGAAAGTGCTAAAGAATCATTGATCGCTTATCTTGGCGGCAGTGATTTACCAAACAGCATTATGATCTATCCGAATGATTTCAGTGCCAAAGAAAAAATCCTTGATTACTTGGATGACTTCAACAAAGGCAAAGACAAAGAAGACCAAATCGTTTATTCCGATTTAGCGGGTACGATGACTCAATTGACTGGTGGCTTGATGGATGCCATCACCTACGTCTTGATCGCTTTTGCAGGGATCTCCTTGGTAACTAGCATGATCATGATCGGTATCATCACTTATACCTCTGTACTTGAACGTACGAAAGAAATTGGGGTCTTAAAAGCATTAGGTGCTCGTAAAAAAGACATCACCCGCGTCTTTGATGCCGAAACCTGTATTTTAGGGATCGCTTCAGGAGCTTTAGGTGTCCTGATTGCTTGGTTAGCCACATTCCCGATCAACGCAATCTTATATAGTATGACTGATCTCGAAAATGTTGCTCAATTAAATCCGGTCCACGGCCTGATCTTGATTGCTGTCAGCACCGTCCTAACGATGATCGGCGGCCACATTCCAGCTCGAATGGCAGCGAAAAAAGATGCAGCGATCGCTTTACGCGCCGACTAATTTTATAAGAAAACCCAACAGACAGTAGCCATTCCTTTGGCTGCTGTTTTTTTGCTCTTTCCTTCTGACGTTCAAAAGGTTTCTCTTGAAAAATTCATAAATGAGGAATACAATAGATTTGTTTTTAGGTATACCTAAAAAGATAGGACGTGAAACGATGAATGACGAAAAAAAATTGATCCAAGCGGCCAACGGTCCTAGCTTGGAAGAAATAAATAATACAGTTGCCATTCCAAAAAACGGCAGCTTTTGGCGCAATCTCTTAGCGTTCTCTGGTCCTGGGGCATTGGTAGCCGTGGGCTATATGGACCCAGGAAACTGGATCACCTCGATCGGAGGCGGTGCTGAATATGGCTATCTCTTACTTTCTGTGATCTTGATTTCCAGTTTGATCGCTATGCTGCTGCAATACATGGCAGCCAAGCTAGGGATCGTGACCCAGATGGACCTTGCGCAAGCAACTCGTAAACACACCAGCAAAGGCTTAGGCTTTGTCTTGTGGATCGTCACCGAATTGGCTATCATGGCAACGGATATCGCGGAAGTGATCGGAGGAGCGATCGCTCTCAATCTACTATTCGGCTTACCTTTATTAGTTGGGGTCATCTTAACGATTTTCGATGTACTGCTTCTGCTCTTTTTAATGAAATTGGGTTTCCGAAAAATCGAAGCGATCGTCATGACACTGATTTTGGTCATTATGCTGGTCTTTTGTTACGAAGTCATTATTGCTCAACCAAATTTGCCTGCTGTCTTGCAAGGCTTTATTCCCCAAAAGCAAGTCTTGAACCATGGGCAGCTGACAATGGCGTTGGGGATCGTTGGTGCGACTGTGATGCCGCATAATCTCTATCTGCATTCTTCGATCTCCCAGTCACGAAAAATCGATCGCAGCGATACCCAAGAAGTGGCAACGGCCGTGCGGTTCGCTACTTGGGATTCCAACATCCAATTATCCGCTGCGTTTTTGGTCAATTGCCTGCTTTTGATCTTAGGAAGCGCCTTGTTCTTTGGTCATAGTGAAGAAGTCGGCACCTTCTCCGCGCTGTTTGATGCTTTGCAAGATTCCTCCATCGCTGGTGCTGTCGCCAGTCCAGTTTTGAGCGTTCTGTTTGCCGTGGCGCTCTTGGCATCTGGTCAAAATTCAACGATCACTGGGACACTGACAGGGCAAGTCGTGATGGAAGGATTTATCCATATGAAGATCCCTACTTGGGCGCGACGTCTGATCACCCGTGGCTTATCGGTGATCCCCGTCTTGCTTTGTACGATTTACTTTGGCGGCAACGAACAAGCCTTGGACGATCTGCTGATTTATTCGCAAGTCTTTTTAAGCATCGCCTTACCCGTTTCGATGATTCCGTTGGTTCTTTTTACCAGCTCAAAAAAAATCATGGGGGAACGCTTCAAGAATCCGCTATGGGTCTCTACCTTAGGCTGGATCTGTGCCATTGCACTGACGGTCTTGAATGTCCGCTTGATCATCGAAACACTCGGTAACTTCTAATAGAAAAAAAGCTTACGAGGTAGCCTCGTAAGCTTTTTTTGGTTAATTCGTTTCTAAATCATGTAAAAACAGACCGCTCAACAGTTTTGGTTCAAACCAAGTTGATTTTGGCGGCATAATTTCTCCCGCATCGGCGACTGCCAAAAGATCGGTCATTTGCGTTGGATACATGGAAAAGGCCAATGTCCATTCTCCGCTATCCACCAAACGTTCCAATTCTTCTGGACCACGAATTCCGCCGACAAAATCAATGCGTTTGTCTGTCCGCACATCTTGGATCGCGAAAATATCAGCCAGCACGTATTGTTGTAAAAGCGACACATCCAGCTGTCCTACCGCATCTTGCGGCACAGCTTCCGGTTTGATGGTCAACTCCCACCACGCATGGTTTAGGTACAGATGAATCGAACCACGTTGCGCTGGTCTCTTCCTTGTAGTTTCTCGAATCGTAAAATGCTGGGCTGCCTGCTCAAAAAAGGTATCTGGCACTGGTACCCGCAAAACCCGATTGTATTCCCAAATCGCTAATTCATTTTCTGGGAATAAAATCGCTAAAAAGCGGTCGCTTTCTTGACTGCTTTGGCCATCGGCTCGCTTTTGCAAGCCGACTTTGACTGCTGACTCTGTGCGGTGATGTCCATCCGCAATATAAAGGGCATCTACAACTTGAAACTGCTGGGCAAAAGAGGCGACTAGCGCTGGATCATCGATCAGCCAAACACGATGTTGCACTTCATGATAGCTGACAAAATCATAGATTGGCGCATGCTCTGCTTGCCACGCATCGATCGCTTCTTTGACTGCTGCTGGTTGGCGATAGCTCAAGAAAATCGGACTTGTATTGGCATCACATGCCAGAATATGATTGATCCGATCGATTTCTTTTTCTGGACGGGTAAACTCGTGTTTCTTGATTTTCCCAGTGACGTAATCATCGATCGAGGTACAGGCGACAAGCCCAGTTTGGCTTCTACCAGCCATCGTCAATTCATACAAATAATATGCGGGCGCCGTTTCTTGAATCAACCAGCCTTCTTCTTGAAAAGATGCAAGATTTTCCGCCGCTTTTTGATACACCTGTGGATCATAAGGATCGATTCCTGGCAAGTCGATCTCCGAACGGTCGATGTGGAAATAGCTGTAAGGATTGCCTTGCGCAAACGCTGCGGCTTCTTGTGAATTGACCACGTCATACGGTAGCTCGGCCACTTTTTCTGCCAATGAGGCTTCTGGACGAATGGCTTTAAACGGAAATACTTGAACCATTAATACCCAACCTCCTGATTCTTGATGACCCGTACACGAACGATATTTACGTTCTCCCGCAGTTTATCGGCTAATTGATTCAATAAGGCTTCATCTTCAGAAGCGACATCGGCTAGGGTGTAAGCAAAGTCTTCCCGTCCACGATTCAGCATATTGTCGATATTGATTCCAGATTCCGCAATGATCGATGAAATCTGACCTAACATATTCGGTACATTGCGATTGATGATCGTCAGACGATAAGGCGAATGAAAAGCCATCTCAACAGTTGGAAAATTCACTGAGCGCTTGATGGTCCCAAATTCCAAGAATTTTTTCAATGTTCGGGCTGCCATCTTGGCACAGTTGACTTCAGCTTCTTCTGTTGATGCACCTAAATGCGGCAAGACGAGGACTTTTTCATTGTGCAGCAATTGTTCATCCGCAAAATCAGTCGTATAGCCCGCTAAACGGTCGGCTTTTAACGCACGTAAAACGGCATCTGTATCGACGATTTCTTTACGAGAAAAGTTGAATAGCTTCGTTGTAGGTTTCATTTTCGCAAGTTCGGCTTCCCCGACGAGATGATGCGTGTTTTCCATTAGCGGCACATGAACCGTAATAAAATCACAGGTTGAAAAGACTTCCGCAATATCATTGGCACGCTTGACCCGACGAGAGATCGTCCAAGCAGTATCCACTGACACGTAAGGATCATAACCGACTACTTCCATCCCTAGACGATAAGCATCGTTAGCGACCATCGCTCCAATAGAACCAAGGCCGATGATTCCTAACTTTTTGCCTTCTAACTCTGTTCCAGCAAATTGACTTTTTTGCGCTTCTGCTTGTTCTTCCACATTATCACCGCTCAAGGTTTGGACCCATTGGGCACCTCGTAAAATCGGACGGACACTTAAGAGCAGACTAGCGATCACTAATTCTTTGACCGCATTGGCATTGGCGCCTGGCGTATTAAAGACGACGATCCCTTTTTCAGTACATGCTTTGACGGGAATGTTGTTGGTCCCAGCCCCTGCACGGGCAATACCTAAGACACTTTCAGGAAAAGCGTAATCGTGCAATTTCTGGCTGCGCAGCAAAATCCCTTGCGGTTGGTCGCTTTCGTTGATGGCATACTTTTCTTTTTCTAAACGCTGTAATCCTTCTGGTGCGATCGCATTGAATGTTTTAATTTGGAACATTTATTTGACCTCCGCTTCAAATGATTTCATAAAGTCGACTAACGCTTGAACGCCAGCTAATGGAAAGGCATTGTACAAGCTTGCTCGCATTCCTCCAACGGAACGATGCCCTTTCAAGTTCTCAAAGCCAGCTTTGACAGCTTCTTCATTGAAGCGCTGATCTAATGCTTTATCCCCTGTCACAAAAGGAATATTCGTTAGTGAACGGCTATCAACAGCCACAGGACTACTGTAAAGAGCCGAGGCTTCGATCGTTTCGTATAAAAGCGCCGCTTTTTGGCGGTCTTGTTCTAAAATGGCAGGAATGCCGCCTAATTCTTCCAACCATTCAAACACCAATTTAGCAATATAGATAGCATACGTTGGTGGTGTATTGTACAATGAGTCATTTTTAGCCTGTAGACGATAATCCAGCATTGGAGCGAAGACAGCATCATCATTGAGTAAATCTTCTCGGATAATCACTACCGTCAACCCTGCAGGACCAATATTCTTTTGGGCCCCAGCATAAATCACACCGAAGTCTTCTACGCGATAGTCATTGGCTAAAATATTTGAGGACATGTCTGCTACGATCGGCACATTGCCAGCCTGCGGAATCGTTTGAAAGGCCGTCCCTTCAATGGTATTGTTCGTGGTGATATGCAAATAAGCCGCTTCTTGATCGATCGCATCTTCTGAAATTTCTGGAATATAGGTAAAGTTTTGATCCTCACTAGAGGCAACAACTTCCACCGTCACGTTTCCAAGCGCTTTTGCTGCTTCAATAGCTTTCTTCGACCAAGAACCGGTATTTACGTATAAGGCTTTTTTGTTTTGTGCAAGATTTAAAGGGATCATACTGAATTGGAGACTCGCGCCGCCTTGTAAAAACAGTACCTGATAGTTTTCAGGAATTCCCATCAATTTTCGTAAAAGTGCTTCTGCATCTTTAATGATCGCTTCAAACAAGGAGGACCGATGACTCAGCTCCATAACGGACATCCCACTTCCGCGGTAATTCAAAAGTTCGGATTGTGCTTTCTCCAATACGGGACGGGGCAATACGGCAGGACCAGCTGAAAAGTTATAAACTGTCATACAAAAAATCTCTCCTTTATGTTAGATGTGAAAATCATTATAACAGATAGCCGAAAATGAAAAAAGCCTTAAAAGAGAAAATAATTTTGAATTTTCAGAAAAGACTACCAATTTCTTAACGTTCGTCATTTCGGCATTTTTTCAAACAGCCAGCGAGAAATTTCATTGTAAACGATCTCGCGGTTGCGCTCATTCAAAATCTCATGCCGGCCCTGTTCAAGCAAATACATCGTCACGTCAGCATTTTGCTTCAGCTGCTGAGCCAATTGGCGGACGCTTTTGCCATAGTGCCCCACAGGATCGTCTGCACCTGAAATCAAGAGCAGCGGCAATTCTGGGTCAATCCTGCGCAGTTGATCCGGATCACTGGCAGCTTGCGTCAATGTAAAGAGATCCTTGTAAGCCGCTAAGGAAAAATGAAATTGTGTGTAAGGGTCCTTCAAGTAGCGATCCACTTGTTGCGGATCACTGGTCAACCAATCCTTAGCGGTCCGATTGGGACGAAAACGCCGGTTGTGCTGGCCAAAAACCAGCTGTTCCATTACGTGATAAGGCCATTGCTGAGCGGCAAACGGGCGCAACAAGTTCGTGACAAGTTTGCCTCCTTGCATCAGCACGGCTTTTTCCATCGTGGTGCCCATGATGATCGCTCCTGACAATGGATGTGGCTGACTAAACAAATAATTCCGCAACACCAGCGACCCCATACTGTGCCCTAAGATAAAGTATGGTCGGTCTGGGTAGCAAGCAGCTGCGTACTGATGGACCACTCCCACATCTGCCACTAAATAGTTGGCGCCCTCTTTTTCACCAAAATGCCCATAGGCCTGTGTTTCTTTCACGGATTGCCCATGCCCTAAGTGATCATGGCCGACCACCGCATAGCCTTGCGCAGTCAAACATTCCGCAAACTCGTGGTAACGTTCAATGTGTTCGATCATTCCGTGAACGATTTGCACGACTGCTTTCGGCTGTTCTTCTGGCAGCCACGTTTTGACAAAAAGCTGATCCTTCCCATTTGATGAAGTCAGCTTTTCTTGATTCATCCTCATAGTTCGCACCTCTTTTGCTTTTTCATTTCCCTTCGCCAAATAAAACGGTCGTTTTCTTTATTATACATGGAATTTTAGGCTATGGCGGTAGGAGTTGGGAATTTTCAAGGATAAAAAACCACGCAAAACGTGAGAAGTTCAAACATATGTAGCACAATAGCCACCCCTATTTGCGGTAAGAGTGACTATTGTGCGCTTGTTGCAACTTCCAAGCGTGTGGGTTAGCGACAACTTGCCTAGCTATCGCCTCGCTTATCTAACCAATAAGCGTATAGATCGAGGTACCTCGAGTGATCCTACTAACCCAAACCATTCAAAACAGTATTCTTTAACTGAACATCAAGTACCTTAACCAAAGCTTCTTTTGAAAATTGTTTCCCCTTCACATGATTATGGGTCACTTATGATGTCAAGAAATAAAAAAACTGGGACAGAATGAACATCATTCTCTCCCAGTTTTTGCTTCTCGCACTCGTTCGGTTACATGGATAAAGAGCTGCTTCCTCTATCTCTTACGCTGTGGCAAAAATGCGTTCGATCAACTGCATCACTGCTCGGACTTCTTCGTTTTTAACGATAGGTTCGGCACCGTTGCGTACAACGTTGTAAAAATTCTTGTAGAAAGGTTCAAAATCCGCTTCGGCTTTCGGGAAAGGAATTTCTTTGGCTGCCAATTCCGATGGGGGTGCCATCGTTTTCGTCAAGCCGACGCCTGCTTGGACTGGTTTTGGTGCTGCCACATCTTCGCGACCTGTTGCTTGCACCATTTCCCCATTTAAATCCCAATCGGTGATGGTGGCTGTTCCTTCTGTTCCTTTGATGTACCAGCGAGGCAATTGCGTGTAATTGGAGGTTCCAACTTCCACGATTGCTTTGACCCCATTTTCAAAGGTAATCAAAGCGAAGAACCCATCATCGACTTCTTCTCCCAACACAAAGCTAAGATCCGCTTTAACATCTTTCACTGGACTGTCGATCAGCCATAGCATTTGATCCAGCAAGTGAACGCCCCAGTCTAAAAGCATTCCCCCACCTTGTTTTTTCACATGGCGCCAGTCTCCTGGGATGCCGTTTGCCCCTTGGACCCGTGACTCTAATTGGAACAAATCACCGATCTGTCCATTACGGTACAGTTCGCGTACAAGTAGAAAATCAGGATCCCAACGGCGGTTTTGGTGAACCATAAAGGTATTGCCAGTTTCTTGGGCAACCGCCACGATCTCATCTAGTTCCGCAGTATTCAGCGCAACAGGCTTCTCGCAAACAACATGTTTGCCGGCTTTCAACGCAGCGATCGATAACTCTTTGTGCAAGTCATTAGGTGTGGCGATCAATACTGCTTCGATCGTCTCATCGGCTAAGACTTCATCATAGCTTTTAAAGATCTTATGGCCTTTTTCTTGGGAGATCGCTTGACGTTCTTCATTGACATCGTAAGTTCCTACGATGTGGATTCGTTCGTTTTCATTTGGTAAGATATTGTGGACATGGTACGCACCCATGCCGCCATATCCGATTACTGCAAAATTGATTGCACTCATGTCTGACACTCCTCGGTTTTCTTCTTATGCCCACCACATGGATGAAGCTTCTTCACGGATCATAATCGTCTTCAAGTTACTGATGGCACGAGTCAGTCCTTCATCAATGGACATGATTGGATCTTCATGTTCAATACTCAAGACATAATCATACCCATAAATTCTAAGCGCAGAAATAATATCTGACCAGACTTGTAAGCTGTGGCCGCAACCGACTGAACGGAAGGTCCAAGCTCGGGTTTTGACATTGCTATATGGCTGCATGTCCGTCAAGCCATGCATGTTGATATTGTCTTGGTCCAAATACGTATCTTTGGCATGGAAGTGATGGATCGCATCGGCTTCCCCTAAGATTTTGACCGCTGCCACTGGGTCGATCCCTTGCCACCATAAATGACTTGGATCCAAGTTACAGCCGATGGCTTTACCCGCAGCATCCCGCAGTTTCAACATCGTATAAGGGGTATGTGCCAAAAAGCCACCATGAAGTTCGATCCCAATTTTAACACCAGCCGCTTCCGCTTCCGTGTTGATGCCTTTCCAATAAGGAATCAGTTTTTGTTCCCATTGATAATTATAATTGTCATCGTATTCCGTTGGCCATGGCAATACTGGCCAGTTGACTTGTGTATCTGTTGCATTTCCGCCTGAAACGCCTGAAAATCCATTCACAACAGGTACATTCATTAAGCTGGCTAATTTGATGGTTTTGCGCAAAAGTTCATCGGCTTCTTGCGCTTCTGCTTTTAATGGAGAGATTGGGTTGTTGTGACAGCTCAAAGCTGAGATTTCCAATCCTTTATCAGCTAATTTCGCTAAGTATTCTTTTCGCTCTGCTTCACTTGCTAGTAAACGGTCAATGTCTAAGTGGGCATTGCCTGGAGAACCACCGGTACCGATCTCGACGGTTTGCAGCCCTTTTTTCGCTACTTCATCGATCATTTCTTCAAAGCTAAGTTGATTGAATAACGGGGTAAAAACACCTAATTTCATTTTCTTTCCTCCTCAATTGCTTGAAAATGCCCATATGTTGGGTAACGATTTTCTGTTGGTGCACACCAGCGAGCCGCATTTTGGATCACTTTTTGCACTTTGGGATTGTAATAGCTTGGGAATGTCTCATGACCAGGCTGGAAATAGAAGATCTTGCCATTCCCACGGCGGAATGTACAGCCGCTACGGAAAACTTCACCACCAGGGAACCAGCTGACAAAGATCAATTCATCCGGCGCTGGAATATCAAAGTGCTCGCCATACATTTCCTCTTGCTCTAGTTCGATCCATTCGCCGACTCCTTCAACAATTGGGTGGCTTGGATTGACATTCCAGATCCGCGCATGCTGATCGTCTACTCGCCATTTCAAATCGCACGACGTTCCCATCAAGGTTTTAAAGATTTTCGAAAAATGACCAGAATGCAAGACGATCAGTCCCATTCCTTCCCATACACGCTGCTGCACACGAGCAACGATAGCATCATCGACTTCTTCGTGCGCCATATGGCCCCACCAAACCAACACATCCGTGTCAGCCAATACTTGCTCCGTCAACCCGTGTTCTGGTTCATCAAGGGTCGCCGTTCGCACTTGGAAATCATCCTCTTCTAAAAACTTGGCAATTTGACCATGGATTCCTTCTGGATACATTTTTTGGACGGTCTCATTCGTTTTTTCATGACGAAACTCGTTCCACACCGTAACATGGATCATTGGTAGACCTCCTCTACGATGTTTTTTAATTGCAGATAATCAATCCCGCTGGCTTCTAAAGGAGCGAATTTTTGAAACGCTTCCTGCTCGACGATCAACCATGGTAGTTCTAATGCTTTAGCTGTTTCTACATACGACTTGATTGGTAAAATCCCATTGCCGATCTCGGTGCTTTCCTGCGGCTGCTCTTGCATATCTTTGATATGAACCAAGCCGACCTTCGTTTCGCGTTCCTTTAGCCAAGGTAAAACAGCCACGTTTGCAAAGGCTAACCAGTAAAGGTCGGCTTCCAAACGCAGTTGCGGATTGTCTTTGATCAGTTCATCGATCATGGATTCTCCAGCAACTTCAGTAAATTCATGGGCATGGTTGTGGTAGTAGCAAGTCAGCCCTTCTGCTTGCAACTTTTGGGTGATCTGGGTCAGCTCCGCAGCAAAGGCTTGCCATTTTTCCAAAGAATCAAAACTGGCATACGGAATGACGATCCGTTGATTGCCAATCGTTTTTTCAAAAGCGACGGTTTCTTCAAAACGATCTCGCAATGCTTCAAACGGGATATGGGAAGCCGCGACCGCCAAATCCAACTGCTCCAGCATTTCTTTGATCTGAGCAGCACTGTGTCCATGATAACCGGCAAATTCAACACCGTCATAGCCGTTTTGTTTTACTGTTTTCAACGCTTCAAAAAGGTCTGTCTTGCAGTCCTCTTGAATACTCCAAAGCTGTAAAGCGATTTTCGGTTTTGTCATTTATGCTCGCTCCTTTTCTTCCAGCGGTTCTTATAGGTAGACTGGCTCACCGGTTTGCGATGATTTGTAGATTGCTTCTAAAATCTCCGTCACGACCATTGCTTCTTCAGGTTTGACCACTGGTTCGGTATCGTTGATGATCGCATGGATCCACGATTGTGCTTCTAAAATTTCTGGCGTTTCGCCGTTTCCTTCATAAAAATCAACGCCGCCTGTTTCAAGTTCGATATTTTTTTCATACAGCAAGCTGTGGTCTTCTCCGTTGATGGTCAAACCGTTGTTCATATCCGCACCCGCTTTGCTGCCCATCAGTGTCGTTTTGGCTTCTTTCACATCCAAGCTGTTGAGCGCCCAGCTAGCTTCTAAGAAAATCGTTGCGCCATCTTCCATGACCACGAAACCAAAGGCCGAATCTTCTACTGAGAATTTCTCTGGATCCCAAGGACCCCAAGCATTTGCGGCATTTTTGGTTTGCGACAACTCATGATACGCTTTTCCGACAACAAATTTTGGTTTGTAATTGTTCATCATCCATAAGGTCAGATCCAATGCGTGGGTACCAATATCGATCAACGGACCGCCGCCTTGCGCTTCTTCATCAAGGAAAACACCCCAAGTTGGCACAGCCCGACGACGGATCGCATGAGCTTTCCCA
Organism: Enterococcus sp. B2E4; assembly: GCF_030499455.1. Lineage (NCBI taxonomy): Bacteria > Bacillati > Bacillota > Bacilli > Lactobacillales > Enterococcaceae > Enterococcus > Enterococcus sp. B2E4. The sequence goes on along the minus strand of NZ_JAUKPK010000021.1, from coordinate 22,307 downwards.
AAATAAATGTTTCCTAATTGTCCTTCGGCGCACACTTCATGAAGATATCGAGAATCTTTTCTAAAACGGTTTTGGTAGCCGATCGTGAGTTTTTTCCCTGTTCGGTTAGCTGCTTCGATCATTGCTTTGGCTTCTGCCGCTGTTTTTGCCATTGGTTTTTCACACATGACATGACAATCCGCTTCTAGTGCGGCAATCGTCAACTCAGCATGTGAGGCGTTTGGTGTACACACATGGATCACATCTAGATCAGCTTGTGCCAACATTTCTTGATAATCGCTGAATACTTGGGCATCTTCGGTCCCAAATGCTGATTTCGCTTCAACTGCACGTTCAACCAGCAGATCACAAAAGGCAACCATTTCTACTTCTTCTACTTGAGACAAGGCAGGCATGTGTTTGCCGTTTGCGATCCCACCGCACCCAATGATTCCAACTTTAACTGTCATATCTTTCCTCCTGAAAACGCTTATTATTTTCTACCCCCTCATTATAGCGAAACATCGAAAGCAGTTCTTCCCAGTTTCCATTGAAAAAATTCCCGAAAATTATCTTATGAAACTTTAACAAAAAGAACCACTCCACAATTTATGCAAAGCGCTTAAAAAAACACTATCGAGAAAAAAATAGTGCCAAATTGACAAAAAAACAGTCGACAAGCACAGGCTCATCGGCTGTTTCTATCAATTTTGATTCAGTTGTTTCTGGTACTGCAACGGTGATTGACCAACGGCTTCCTTAAAGACATGGTGAAATGTTTTGACACTGGCAAAACCTGCTTTTTCAGCGACTTCTGCCATGGGGATCTTTTCATTGGCCAAGATAAATTTGGCTTGATTGATGCGATATTCCGTCAAAAACTGCATGAAGGTCTTGCCAGTATTGGTTTTAAAGAAACGCGTGAAATAATGTGGACTAAACCCTACATGTCTTGCGGTGTCCTCCATCGTCAAGACTTCTTGGTAATGAGATTCGATGTACTCAAAGACATCATTCAGACGCTGCAAGGTTTCTTTGTATTGTGCGGCCGTTCGTTTTAGCGGATTGACGGCTTGTTTGCGCTTTGGCAAACCTTGATAGCACTCCCCAATCAACTGGTAAAGCAGCCCGAGAGTCAAATAACGCTTCCCAACGACATTTTCCTCTTCCAACTGATACAACTCGATCAAGAGACCTGTTATTTTTTCCGTAAAACTCGTTGGCCAATTTTTGCTGTGGGGCTCCCCTTCTTCAAAGAGTGTCATCAAGGATACTTCATTTTCTCGCAAAAGCGGCTCTTCAAAAAGCTTCATATCAAATTGATAGACATAGCGTTCACTCTCAGGCGATGCTAGAAAATAGTGAGGTTGCCCGCTGGAAAAAAGATACAGATCCCCTTCCTCCAACTCAATGATCGTATCGTCAACACCAATATTGACCGTGCCGCGCTTAGCGTAAATGATCTCGATTTCTTTATGGACATGGGGGTAAACGATGGTCAAACCATCATTTAGAAACGTTCGAAAACGAAATTCACTTTCAAATTCAGGAATTTCAAGGTACATACTCATGGCTGACCGACTCCTTCGCTCTATTCTTATTTATTATAAGCGAAAAATTGTCCAAGAGAAAACCTTTTCTCAGCCAATTATAGTTTCTTCTGCTTTTTTGTGGTATCGTATTCAAGAAAAGGAGTCTTGTTTATGAATTATTATGATCAACATCTGCATACATTTTTGTCTTTTGATTCAGATGAACAGTTTGAGAATTATCTTGCTTACCAGCCTGCCTACTTCGTTGCGACAGATCATTTCGATTTGAAGAACCCCTATTCGGGATTCCGTGATGATATTCCTGACTATGAATTACTAGTAAATACCCACCAGAAGCTGCAAGAGACCACAGCGACGAAACTCTTAAAAGGCATCGAGATTGGTGTCGTGCCTGGTCAAGAACAAGAAATCTTGCGCTATCTTGAAAGCCATCCCTATGACTTGAAATTGATCAGTATCCATCAAAACGGTACCTTTGATTATATGGACGATGCCGTGTTGAACAAGGACAAATTTACAGTCGCCAAACAATACTTTGACCAAATGGCCCACGTGTTGGACTCGTTTTCTGACGGGCACATCGTGACCCACTTTGATTATGGCTTGCGTCGTTTCCAATTTACAGCTGAGGAATTGGCCGCCCATTTTGAAACAGAGTTAACGACGATCTTCAAAAAAATCGTTGCCCGTGACTTAGCGATGGAAATCAACGCGAAGAGCTTTGGCCCCTATCAAAATGCCCACCTTTATCAATATGCAATCCCGCTGTATCAAAGTGTCGGTGGTAAATTGTTCACCCTCGGCTCTGATGCCCATAAAGCCAGTGACTATCGGTTAGATTTTGCAGCGATGAGCGATCTATTGCGTTCCTTTGGTGTCAATCAATTAGCGGTCTTTCAAGGTAGCGAACGGTTTATGGCGGATCTGCCTGCTCAATAGCGTCACCTTTGAATGCACTCTACAGCAACACATTTTCAATAAATGGACAAAAAAAACGGCGAACCCTAAAAGGATACGCCGTTTTTGCATGTTTAGAATAGATTTACTTAGGTTACTCCGCTGCTAAAATATCTTCCTTAGCATGGATCATTTGAGTCAAAAAGTCGCAATAAGGCGTTGGCACTTGGTACTTGCGGCCTTTTCGCGAGATTGCGCCATTGATATAATCGATCTCGGTTTTGCGATGATTATTGATCAAATCTTGATACATGGATGGATAGTGCATTCCGATGCCTTCTGGATCATAGGTTTCTTCAATATGGTGGACTACTTCGGATACATCCAGTTCAACAGATTCATGGGCAGCAACTGCCGCAAATTCTTCCACGATCGTTTGGACCATCGCACGCGCCGTTGAGGTTTGTCCGAATTGGGCAATATTCACATTTAAAATCGAACACAAGCCATTTAGGGTGCCGTTGACACAGGCTTTGCGATAGATGGAGTAACGGATGTTCTCAGAATAAGACGCATTCAACCCAGCATCAGCCAAGACTGCCGCCAATTGACGGGCATCTTCTTCTTTCCCCGGTTCGATGTTTTGCAGTTCTACAGAACCATCCCCAAACAAGCGAACATTACCAGGACCAATCAAGTCCGCCGTCCAAATGGTATTTCCTAAAAAGATTTTATCCGTGCTGACATATTTTTCAATCGTGTCCTCATGACCGATCCCGTTTAATAAGCATAAGACTTTCGTTTGCTCTCCGATCATCGGTTTGATCGTTTGCATCATTTGATCCAGTTGCATCGCTTTAGTAAAGACCAGGATCAAGTCTGCTTGTACAGTCGTTGGGATCTCATTTTGCGAATAGATCGAAAAAGGGACTGCGATCTCTTCACCGTTTAAGTTCGCTCGTAATCCGTGTTCACGGATCGCTTCGATATGCGCAGGCCAGCCGTCGATTAACGTGACGTCATTTCCGCCTCTTTTTAGCATAATAGCAAAACGGCTGCCCATAGCACCTGCACCAGCAATAACAATTTTCATCTGAATTCCTCTTTCCTCTTCCACAATTAGGTATAGTTTACTCTAAAATCGTGAAATATGCGAGAGCCTTGCGTTTTTTCTCGATAGGAAAGAAAAAAGAACAATTGGAATAGTTAGATTTTTCAGATAATTAAAAAACAATCGTTTCCAACTCTGTCCATTCAAAAAAGCCGCACGGAAGGTGGAAAAACTGACTGAGCTAAGCCAGTTTTCGGACTCACGTGCGACTCTTTTAATCCTTCATTTCCTGTGAAACAGTTGTCGGTTTATGCAGTGACTGTTTCATTTTTTGTTGCAAAGTTTTTTAACCGTTCAGCTTTTTCTGTTTCTGTGATCCCATGTTGCTCCACGTAACGGTTGTGTTCGTGGATAGCACAATCATAGCTGCAGGCACCTAAATGGGCAGCCTGATTTTCCTCAGAAGTTAAGAATTGGCGATTGCATTCTGGGTTGGCACAGTTTACATAGCGCTCGCAAGGTGTCCCATCAAACCAGTCGCGGCCGATGACTTTTTTATCTACGTGATTGATTTCCACACTGATGCGTTCATCAAAGACGTACATTTTCCCATCCCAAAGCTCACCTTGAACTTCTGGGTCATTCCCATAAGCAAAGATACCGCCATGGAGTTGGGCCACATCTTCAAAGCCTTCTCGCAGCAGCCAGCCTGAGAATTTTTCACAACGGATACCACCAGTACAATAAGTAACGACTTTTTTATCCATGAATTTTTCTTTATTATCGATGATCCATTGCGGCAACTCACGGAAGCTGCGGATATCGGGACGAACGGCTCCTCGGAAATGGCCTAAATCATATTCATAATCGTTACGGGCATCGATCACCACGGTATCTTCATCTAACAACGCTTCTTTGAACGCTTTAGGATCTAAATATTTTCCAGTCATTTCTAATGGATCGATGTCGTCTTCAAGGTTCAATGAAACCAATTCTTTACGCGGACGAACGAATAGCTTTTTAAAGGCATGTTCTTCTACTTCGTCAATCTTATAAAAAATCCCTTTAAAACGGGGATCAGCTTCCATTTTTTCCATATAGCGATCCGTTGCTTCAACCGTTCCAGAAAGTGTGCCATTGATCCCTTCATTGGCTACTAAAATACGGCCCTTGATGCCAATTTCTTTTCCAAATGCTAAATGCTCCTTGGCGAAGCTTTCCGGATCTTCAATTGTTGTGTATTTATAAAATAATAAAACGCGGTATGTCAAACCAATTCCTCCTTTTTTTGCACCCTACAGTATAGGTTATCACGTGACAAAAAACGAGTTTTATGCTTGTACCTTTTCACACAATCTTTTTCCTTGCGCAAACAGTGTCATGGATTGGTTTGATTGAGCTCTGCCACGAAAAAAGCTGTGACTTGATCCATCGTTTCTCCACGTACCAGATGGCGTTCTTCTCGCGAGATAAACTGCAAATTTGCTTCTGGATTTTCTGCCACAAAGGCTTCCACATCACCATAAGGAATTTTCTCGTCTTGGGTACCATGCCAAAACAAAAGAGGACGCTGTCCTAATTTCTCTGGTTGAGAAGACAGGTCGTAAGCATCCATCCAGCTTAAAAGCTGACCATAATCCTCGGGTACAAAGAACCCAGCAGCGCCAGCGTGCATTTGGATGCGGTCACGGTATTTCAACATGGAAGGAGAACCCATGATACAAGCTGCCGCTGTAATTTCTGGATGCTGGCACAATAAACCGCACGTGGTCATTCCTCCCATAGAGACACCGCCAACTGCGATCTGACCGTTGACCAAACCAAGATTTTCAAAAAAATCGACTAAGTAAGAAAACTCAAATAGATTGGTTTGGATACTTTGCCAAAAAGTTAAAGAAGGAATCTCAGATAGCTGGGTCTTGCGCTCCCCATGATTGGCTGCATCTGGCAATACCACCCGAAAACCTTCTCTAGCCAACTTTCTGCCTTGTGTCAACACTAATTCTTTACTCGTCTGCCAGCCATGGTAGTAAATAATCAATGGCAGCGGCTCATAAATCATTTCTTCTGGTACAACTTCTAAGACCGGAATATTTCCGATTTTTCTTTTTCGAACAGCTAATTTCATTCTTTTCCACCTCAGCTTAAGTATACAAAAAGTCGCCAAAAGCGCCACTGATACGCTGTAAAAAAAGATCATACCCGAAGAGTATGATCTTTTTTTATTTATGAATGTAAGACCGCTTCTCGAGCCAACGCCAAACAACCGAGGGTTCCAGCGTTGTCTTCTAATGCTGGGGTCACGATATATTTGCTTAACTCAGGTGTTTCGACATACCCATTGACCAATTTTGCAAATGCGTCGTGGACGTTTTGCAGCATATGGCGTTGTTTCATCACACCACCACCAAAAATGATCACATCTGGAGAAAACATCAAGGTTGTATTGTAGGCGCATTGAGCAATATAGGAGGCTTCGATTTCCCAATAAGGATCATCTTCTGCAACCTCTTGCCCTTTTTTCCCTAAGCGTTTTTCGATGGCGGGTCCAGCAGCCATCCCTTCTAAACAGTTGCCATGAAATGGACAGCTGCCTGCAAAGTCATCTTTTGGATGAGGGACGACCAGCATATGCCCCATTTCTGGATGACTAAAGCCTTCGATAAAGCGCCCTTCTTGTAAGGCACCGCCGCCAACACCTGTACCGATCGTGTAATAAACGACACTACTCAATCCTTTGCCACTGCCGAAGACATACTCACCATAGGCAGCCGCATTGACATCTGTTGTCCAAGAAATCGGGATCGGAAATTCTTTTTTCATGGTACCGATGAAATCAAAATTTTGCCATGCCAATTTCGGGGTCGAGGTAATGTACCCATAAGTGGCAGAATCGCGATGGATATCGATAGGCCCAAATGAGCCAATCCCAATCCCTGCTAAATCTGCTTGGTATTGTTTGAAGAAACCAATGACTAAAGGCATTGTTTCTTCAGGTGTCGTTGTCGGAAAGCTCACTCTTTCCTTGATTGTCATTTCTTCATCGCCAATGGCGCACACAAATTTTGTGCCGCCTGCTTCAATCGAACCGTATAACATGCACATCGCTCCTTTTTTTCTAACTACTTGTTGAACTTGACGCTGCGGCATCATCTGCTTTGACGCGATCGATGGCTACCACTAATGCAATGATCAGGTCATCTAGATCTTCTTCATAGATCACAACTTCATAGGTATCGCCCCAAGAGATCCATTTTTTGTGGATCTCTGCGATTCGCTTACCGTTGCGGTTGACCACAAAATCCATATCCCACCAATTGCCGTCCACATCGATGCCTTCTGCACTGATGGAATAGCGGGCTTTAAAAAATGTGAAATGTTTTTCTAAAACGATCGCTTCTTGGCCGTGGACTTCCACAAAAAATTTTGGTAATAAACTGAACACTTTTTTGGTGATCTCCGCGATCGGTCGCTGCTGCTCATTGAAGATCGTAAAACTTTTCGGGATCTTAAAAAAACTGCCTTCGACATAATAGCGAGGGTTTTGTAAGTCATCGGTCACGGTAAATTTTTCGCCGATGCTGAAAACCTTCTGTTTGATGTAAAGTTTCTTCAAATGCTACACTCCTTTCTCTTTGACATCGCCCGTATTGATCACCGGCTGCGTGCCTTTATCGGTAATGATCGACACCAATAAATTATTGATCAGTTGGACTTTGCGGTCATCTGTGAAATTGATGTCCTGTCCGTCTTCGATTTGTTCTAACGCCATTTGTGTCATGGAGACGGCCCCTTCAACAATGATTTGCCGTGCTGATAAAATTGCTTTAGCTTGTTGGCGCTGCAACATCGCACTAGCGATCTCAGTCGCATACGCGAGGTGATTTAAGCGGGTCTCCAAGACTTCGACCCCGGCAACAGCCAATCGTTCTTGCAATTCTTTTGCCAGTTCTTCCGAAACTTCATTGGTATTGCCTCGCAACGTCAGATCATCGTCATTGAACGTGTCATACGGGTATTGCGTCGCAATATGACGAATCGCTGTTTCACTTTGGATCTCAATGAAATCTTGGTAATAATCGACATCAAACAATGCTTTCGCCGTATCTACGACTTTAAAAACCACCACCGCCGAGATCTCGATCGGGTTTCCATCTGAATCATTGACCTTCAACAGCGAACTGTTAAAGTTGCGGACTTTCAATGAAACATTGATTTTTTGGGTTAATGGGGTTGTCACGAACAAGCCGTTGTCTTTAATGGTTCCTAAGTACTGCCCAAAAAAGAGGATCGCTTTGGCTTGGTTGGGCTGTACGATCGTTAACGAACTAAGGAAAAGAAACGAAACGATCCATAAAAGAATGCTGAGAACGATTTCGAGAACGCTCTCATTTACGAACCCATGATAAAACAAATAACCGCCGCCAACTAATAACCCGATCAGCACAACCAGTGCTAAATACCCATTCACATGAAATGTCTGTTTTTCTGTCATTTTTATTCCTTCCCTTCTTGCTCTTATCTTACCTTGGTTAAAGCCGCTGTGCAAATGTTCTTGCGCATATCAGGGACGATTCCCAATCAAGCTATTTTGTTTTCTGCAACTTTCCCGTTACAATTAAGGTAGGACAATATTTTTCTCAAAAAAGGGGTAATTCTTATGGCACAAAAAATTGACTTAGAAACGAGTAAATGGTCGTTGGAATCGATCATTAAAACGGTCGGCACCGATCTATCCTCTGTTGTAGAGGTACAAAACAAAGATGGCATTGACGTTGTAGTGATCTCGAAAGACGAGTGGCAACATCTTTTGGAATTACTCGATGCACGTCATGCAGAAGGCTATCGGTTGGAACAAGAGCTTCCTGAAGAAATTTTAGTTGACGTTGCCGATACCGACAACCAATACACCGAAGAAGGCGAGTTAGAAATGGAGCTGCCTGAGCGTGTGCATCCAGCACCTGATTTTGAACTGGATTCAGAAGAAATCGTTGAAAGTGATGACGTACTAGATTAAACAAAAAAGCAAAACGGCCACAGGCACGTTTTGCTTTTTTTATAGCTCTTTTTCCTGCTTTTTGGTAATGACCGCTTGCAATCGTTCGATAGCAGGTTGCAATTCTTGCTGTGCTTCTTCTTCGGGTTCTAACTCTGCACATCGTTGCAGTCGCTCTAACCACATCTCTGGTTCTTTGACGCCCAACTGTCCAATGGCCCAATAAGCCGTTCCTCGAATCACTGGCCGCACGTCTTCTGTCGCACAGCGCCAAATCGCTGGCAAGGCACTGCGGTCTCCCACATTGGCTAAGGCGATGATGGCATTACGCTGCAGCGGTTTTTTCCCCCGCCAAGAGCCAGATAGATGGCCAAATTGTTCTTTGAAGGCTTTGTTTGATAAAGATAGCATCGGTTGCAGTTTTGGATAAACGGTATCGACTTCAGGCTCCATCTCTTGATGAAAATGGAAGTCCTTCCCCCGATTATAAGGGCAGACCAACTGACAAATATCGCAACCGTAAATCACGTTATGCATCTTTTTGCGGTACTCTTCTGGCATCATGCCCTTCGTCTGGGTTTGATAGGACAAACAACGCTGGGCATTCATCCGACCATCGCCCAATAACGCTTTAGTGGGGCAAGCCGTCACACAACGCATGCAATCCCCACAACCAAACGGGACTTCTTCATCTGGTTCAAGAGAGATATTGGTGACGATCTCCCCGAGATAAACAAACGAACCAAATTCTTCTGTGATCAGCAAGCCATTACGACCGATAAAGCCAAGACCCGCCCGCTGCGCTGCCGCCACATCCACCAATTCCCCTGTATCGACTTGCGGTGCGAAACGCCATTCGACTTGTTCTTCCATCGTTTGCGCTTGTTCTTTGATAAAGGCGATCAAGCGATCCAACCGTTCTCGCAAAATATCATGGTAATCGATGCCCCACGAGGCACGGGCAAACATGCCACGTTTTTCATCCCGCGGGACTTTCTCTTTGATTTTTGTCGGATAAGCTAAAGCGATCGCAATGATCGTTTGCGGATTTTCAAATGTCCGTTCAGGATAGATACGCTCTTCGATCACGGGATGCTCAAAACCAGAGGTATGGCCTTTGGCTTTTTGTTCCCGCAAGGAAGGCTCCAATGCCAAAAACGGCTCCGCTGAAGCAAATCCGATCTTGTCGATGCCAAGCCGCTTGCTTTCTGCAATAATTTTTTCTTTTAAAGACATGCTCGCTACCCTCTTTTGTCCGCTAAGCATCTGCTTCTCGGCTTTTTCTCTTCCCCTATTATACGTAAGCACCAGAAAAAAGTCGATGGTGCGGTTTGTTCCCCCAGTTTTTTTCTTTCTTTAAAAGAACACGTGTTGATTGTTTAAGATTTTAATTAATTTTATCATTATTTTCCTCGCAACGATTGCATTGCCTTTTTCGAATGCTAGACTAGATAAAGGAATCAGAAAGAAATGAACAAATGAAATGGAGATGCTTATGACTCAATTACCCACCGGCTTGACTGCAGCAGAAGTCGCCAAGAAAACCCAAGAGGGGCTGCACAATGATTATGAAACAAAAACCAGTAAATCAACTGCTGCGATCATCAAGGACAATTTACTGACGTTATTCAATTTTCTCAACCTATTGATTGGCGTTTTTTTATTTGCCGTAGGCGCCTATTCCAACATGTTCTACTTAGCGATTATTTTTGTGAATATCACCATTGGGATCAGCCAAGAATTGCACGCACGTAATTTAGTAAAAAAACTCTCACTTGTTTCACCGCAAACGGTACGAGTGATTCGAGATGGTCAAACCCATGAGATTTCAGCCAAAGAATTGGTCTTAGAAGACTCAGTCATTCTTGGTGCTGGGGACCAAATCCCCGCTGATATGACGGTGCTTTCTGGACTAGTCGAAGTCAATGAAGCGATGCTGACTGGTGAAGCCGATCTGGTTGTCAAAGAAGCAGGTGCTTCCTTACTCTCAGGAAGTTTCATCGTCAGCGGTGAAGTGACAGGAAAAGTCATTCATGTCGGTGCAGAAAACTACGCAGCGAAACTAAGCAATGAGGCGAAGGTCCACAAACCGATCCGCTCTGAGCTGCTTGCTTCGATCCGTAGTGTATCCAAATTCACTAGCTATGTGATCGTTCCTTTAGGGGTGATTTTGTTCTTCCAAGCCTTTATGATGCGAGATGCTGGGATCAAGGAATCCGTCGTCGTTTCTGCCGCTGCCTTATTAGGAATGTTACCAAAAGGACTTGTCCTGCTGATCAGTATCGCCTTGACGACAGGTGTCATTAAATTGGCCAAAAAACGGATTTTGGTCCAAGACATGTATGCCGTTGAAACCTTGGCGCATGTCGATACCCTTTGTCTGGATAAGACGGGGACGTTGACGGAAGGCCATATGGTTCTCGAATCGATCGTTCCTCTCCAAGCTGGCAGCGACCCTAACATGCTCTTAGGGAATTATTTGGCAGCCAGCACAGATAACAATTTGACGATGCAAGCATTGCGTCAAGGCTGCCCTGAGCTAACGGATCATCAGCCGATCGAAGTCGCTGCCTTTTCTTCACAGCGCAAATGGGGTGCTGTAGCTTTTGAACATCTAGGAAATGTCTATCTTGGCGCACCTGAAAAAGTCGCTGGCTCTGCTGCCTTGCCGCAAGTCAAAGAAGCGCAAGAAGCAGGTCTGCGGGTGTTGATTTTAGCCGTAGAGACCGATCCAAAAGCGCCAGCATCCTTTGACCCAACCAATGCACAAGCGGTGGCTATCTTGATTTTATCTGATATCATCCGCCAAAACGCTGAAGAAACCTTGGCTTACTTAGCCGATCAAGGCATCGATCTAAAGGTGATCTCTGGCGATAATCCAATAGCTGTCGCTGCGATCGCCCATCGTGCAGGTCTTGCGAATGCCGATCAAGCCATCGATCTTTCTACCTTAACGACCGAAGCAGAAGTCCGAGAAGCTGCGACACGCTATACGGTCTTTGGTCGTGTGACTCCTGAACAAAAGAAACTACTCGTTCAAGAATTAAAAGCCAATCAACGGACCGTTGCCATGACGGGTGATGGCGTCAACGATGTGTTGGCACTGCGGGAAGCCGACGTCAGCATTGCAATGGCTGCTGGCGACAGTGCGGCTCGTCAAATCGCTAACTTTGTCTTATTGGATTCTGACTTTACTACGTTGCCAGATGTTTTATTTGAAGGACGCCGCGTCGTCAATAACGTGACCAAAGCGTCGGGAATCTTCTTTATCAAGACGATTTACAGCTTCTTGCTCTCTTTGGTTTGTATCCTGACATCCAGCGCCTTTCCGTTCTTGCCGATCCAAATTACATTGATCGACTTAGCAATTGAAGGTTATCCATCTTTCTTCCTTTCCTTTGAAGAAAACAAAGCACCGATCAAAGGTCGTTACTTGCCGACAGTCTTGCTCAATGCGTTGCCAAATGCCTTGTTGGTGTTAGTCAATTACTTTGCGATCCGCTTTTTACAAACCGACTACGGTTGGTCGCAATTTGATACGACGACCTTGTTGTACTATTTGTTGATCGGGATCAGCTGTATCGCTGTGATTCGCGCTTGCTTGCCATTAAATCCATTGCGATTGTTCTTAGCGATTACCACTACCGTGGGGATCTATGTCGCAGCAATGCTTTTCCACGGATTGCTGGAAGTCGGTTTCTTGACCGCCGTAACATTGCCTTACTTCCTTGGCATGATGGCATTGAACATCTGCCTGTACGTGGGGCTTTCTTTCCTAACGAAGCGCTTTTCAGCCAAAATGCTTGTTAAACAATCCTAACCAATTCTGCCGCATCGTCTTTCTTTATCCAGAAAGACGATGCTGTTTTTTTGTCCTCTCCATAGGTGCAACCATACAAGAAGAAAGAAATTTGGTATACTGAACCTGTAGGCGGTTTCAACAAGGACGGTGTTTCTTTGGAAAAGGCAACCCCCTTGTCAAACAGCCAAATTTAATCAGAAAGTGTTGGTGAAATTGGATGAAAAAAAGTATTTTACTCGTTTCTCACAGTCAGCAACTCACCGAAGGATTAAAACAGATGATCGAAGAAATGGCTGATGGCGAGTCAGTCACGATCTATTCTTTAGGCGGGACAGCAGAAGGAGAGCTGGGTTCTGACGCCACGAAAATCGTGGATGCCGTCAACGAATCCGCAGACGCTGAACTGATCTTAGTCTTTGCCGATCTAGGCAGTGCCGTTTTGAATGCCGAACTTGCATACGACATGCTGGAACCTCAGCAACAAGAACGCTATCACCTGATCGACGCGCCGCTGGTGGAAGGTGCATTTGCTGCAGCGATCACCGCTGGTTTCAGTGATGATTTGGCGCAAATCGTTGCAGAAGCAAAAAAAGCAGCCGAGAAAGGATGGCATGAAGCATGAAAAAAATCATTAATGATCCCTCAATGATCGTAGAAGAAATGTTGGCCGGTATCGTAGGCAGTTATCCTGAACTGGTCCATCAAGTCGCCGACTCACGGGTGATCGCTAAAAATAATCAAAAAGAACAAGTCGGTCTTGTTTCTGGCGGTGGGAGTGGACATGAGCCGGCCCATGCTGGCTTTGTCGGTGATGGGATGCTTAGCGCCGCCGTTTTAGGCGATGTCTTCACCTCCCCGACCCCCGACCAGATTTTGACGGCTATCCAAGATTCTGATCAAGGACAAGGCGTCTTGCTGATCGTCAAAAACTATACTGGCGATATCTTGAACTTTGAGATGGCCAAAGATATGGCAGAAATGGAAGAGATCACGACGGAGATCGTGGTCGTGGATGATGATATCGCTGTTGAAAATAGCACCTATACTGCTGGCAAACGAGGAGTTGCCGGTACGGTCTTAGTCCACAAGATTTTAGGCGCAGCTGCTCGTAATGGTGCCAGCTTAAGCGAATTAAAAACATTGGGCGATGCCTTGGTTGCATCGATCAAAACCATTGGGGTCGCATTAAAAGCGGCAACAGTTCCTGAAGTTGGGAAACCAGGTTTTGACTTAGCCGATGATGAGATCGAGTATGGCGTGGGCATCCACGGCGAACCTGGTTACCGTCGAGAAAAACTGAAACCCTCACGTGAACTAGCACAAGAGTTGGTGGAAAAAATCTTAGCGGATTATGAAAAGACCCCAGAAAAAGTCGGTGTCTTGATCAACGGTATGGGTGGTACGCCGCAAATGGAGTTGTTCGTTTTTGCCAATGATGTCGCGAAATTACTCGCAGAAAAAGACATCCCTGTCTCCTTCCATAAAGTCGGCAATTTCATGACTTCCATCGATATGCAGGGACTTTCACTGACCATGATCGATTTCAGCGAAACGGATCACACCGATGCGTTAAATGAAGACGTCACAACAATAGCCTGGTAAAGGAGCGAATAGAGATGCAATTGACAACAGAAACGGTGCAAGCATGGTTAGATACCTTCACGAAAGAAATCGAAGCAAACAAGGCCTATTTAAGCGATTTAGATACACCGATCGGCGACGGGGACCATGGCAACAATATGGCACGCGGCGTAGCTGCTTATCAAGAAGCCTATGCCAAACAACAGCCAACGACGATCAGTGATACCTTTAAAGTCTTCTCGATGGCAATGATCTCAAAAGTCGGCGGCGCTTCGGGTCCCCTTTATGGTTCGGCGTTTATGAATATGACCAAAGCAACGAAGGAACTAGAAACAATCGACTCCTTTGAACAATTAGGTACGATCGTTGAAGAAGGCTTGACCGGCATCAAAATGCGGGGAAAAGCTGAGTTTGAAGACAAAACGATGGTCGATGTCTGGCAACCTGTCGCAGAAGCCTTGAAAAAAGGGGATTTGACCAAGGACACGATCGAAGCAGCGAAAGAACATACCAAAGAACTTGTTGCTAAAAAAGGCCGTGCCTCTTATGTTGGTGAACGTGCCATCGGTCATATCGATCCCGGATCAGCTTCTAGTGCGATTTTGTTTGACTCACTGTTAACGGTGATAGAAAAAGATTAAAAAACGATGCTCTTTCAAAGCACCGTTTAAGACAAAAGACAAACCTTATGATTGCGTAAGGTTTGTCTTTTTCTTGCTTATTCCTCTTGTAAAATCGTTTGGACAACTAGCTTCACGTATTGATCCATGCCATCTGGATTTGGATGGACCCGATCTTCATAGAACCATGACTCTTGGTCATTACTCAAATCATACCAATCGATCAAGGTCATATTGTCGTATTTTTCCGCCATGCGCTCCAACATCCGATTGACTTCATTTTGCCAACGCTGTGTCGGCACCCGCACATTGATCCAGTAGACTTTGCGATCACCGATCTCATTCATAAAGCTATCAAATTGGGCTTCTGTAAAGGAACCATTCGTTCCAAGCCCCACAAGGACGGTATCCCGCAAAAGATTTTTTTCTTTCAAGTCTTTGATCAATTCAGGGCTCGCATACAGCTGGCGCCCAACATCTCCATTAACTACCGCTTGGGTAAAGACTTCTTTCAAGTCAGCCGTTGCATCCAGCATCACGGAATCACCAAAAGCCGTGATTTCAAGAGATTCTGCTTTTTTCACTTGGGCTGCTGTGAGATCATATTTTTCCATGATATTTTTTTCATCTTCACTCGTGTTCGCCTCATCGTCCGCTTCATTGCCTTCAGCGTTCGCATTCTTCTGCGATTGCTCAGCCACTTTTTTATTGGCCGCAATGTTGTCTTTCAACTGCTGCTGCTGGGCATCGACATAATTTGTCGGTGCGGTCACGACGCCAAACAAAGCAACGAGGGTAATGAGCAAGCTGGGCACTAACCACGGTTTTTTCCAACTAAAAATTGGTTTACTGAACCAACCGCGGACCGTTCTGAATGTATCTTTGTACTGGAATTTACGCATTGGGTTTTCGATAAACCGATAGGACAATTCACTGATAAACAAGATCAAGAATAGTTCCACTAACGTGTGCATCAGCACATTCTCCCCGATATTCCCCACTTTTGCTTCGTAAAATATCATCACTGGAAATTGATACAAATAGATCCCATAACTGCGCTTGCCGATATAGCTGAAAATCGGATTACTCAATACACGATTCAAACTGGCTCCGGGATGAGCGGTGACTGCCACAAGAATCGTACATAGGATACTGATCAAGAACATGCCGCCATAATAGACAAAGGTCAAATGATCATCTAAGAAAAAGAACGCTGCAATCAGACCAGCCAAGGAAGCAAAACCAGAGATATTTAAGACTCGTTTGGCTTTTTGCGGTATCTCTTTCTTCAAGTGGGTACTTGGCCAAATGAATGCTAAGGCACTCCCCATCCAGATCGAAAAGAGCCGCGTATCCGTTCCATAATAGACCCGTGTCGGATCAGCGCCAGGTGTGTAAAGGACTGCTAACAGAATTGCCGACAAAATCGTGACTGCGGCAGTAAATTTAAAGGCGCGATGCCTCTGCTTGCCGATTTTCATCAACAAAATAAACACTAAAGGCCAAATCAGATAGTTCTGTCCCTCCACAGCCAATGACCACAGATGGGTAAAGGGAGATTCATTACCAAACCGATCAAAATAGGATAACCCATGATTGATCTGCCACCAGTTGTTATAATACAGCAGCGAGCTAACAAAAACCCCGCGCAAATTATTCAGCAGGTTTCGCTGGAACAAAGTGATATACGCTGCTGAGATAAGCAGCATCACCACCATTCCTGGATAGAGCCGTTTCATCCGCCGAACATAAAAATCTTTGACTTTGATTTTGCCGTTTTGATCCCACTCTTGCCTCAGCAAGTCAGTGATTAAATAACCTGATACGACAAAGAATACTGGAACTCCTAAATACCCGCCTCGCATATGAGTAGGTAGTAAATGATATAAAATAACGCCGATGACTGCCAAGGTTCGAATGCCGTCAAACCCGGTAATATAGCGGCTTGTGCTTAAACGTTTATTCATTTTTCAACCACTTTTCTCTAATTGATCCAATTGTTTCATAAAAAAACAATTTCAGCATGAACGCTATTGATTCCATACTCTCATAATTTACCAGAAATCCCCCATATAAAGCTAGCAACATCTGCTATATTTCAAAAAAATTAATTTTTGGCGAAAAAAAAGTACTTCTATAAAGAAATACTTTTTTCAACTCCTTTTTCACAGTTCTTCTTCATAAAAGCGACCCAAAATCTGGACATTTTCTGCAATACTGACAAAGGCTTTTGGATCGGCTTCTTTCATGGCACTGCGCAGCATCGGCAGTTCAAAGCGTGTCACTACCGTCAGCAAAACCGTTTGTTTGTCATGCTTGTACGCCCCTTCGGCTTCATTGATGATGGTAATCCCTCGCCGCATATGTTTTTGGATCGTTTGAATGACTTCTTCTGGGTTGCGGGTGATGATCGTCACCTGCATTTTCTTTTGCTTCGTAAAGACCGCATCCGTCACTTTTCCACTGACAAAAATCGCGATCGCACTATACAACGCATATTGCCAGCCAAACAAGATCCCGGCGGCAAACAAAATAACAATGTTAAATAAAATCGATATTGAGCCGATCGTCTTCCCTGTCCGTTTGCGGATGGCAATGCTGACAAAATCCAGTCCTCCAGAAGAAAGACCATTCTTCAAGGCATAGCCGATCCCCACTCCATTGATGGCACCACCGAAAATCGCACAGATCATCGGGTCCGTCGTAACGGTTTCTTCGGGTAAAATTTGCACGAATAAGGAGGTGAGTAAAACAGTAATTCCAGTAAAAATCGTAAACTTGTGGCCGATCTTAAACCAACCTAGGAAAAATAATGGCACATTCAACAATAATAGCGCAAGGGATAAGGGGATATAAAATCCGAGCCCTTCTCTTGAGATCGTGGTGATGATCTGAGCGACACCCGTAATGCCGCTGGAATAAATATTACCTGGTTGATAGAAGAAATTGACCGCAATCGATGCCAGCAGCGCATATACGATCGAAAACGAAAGTTTGTTGGCGTATTCTGGATGAGGGAGCCATTTAAACAGAGGAGTCATTGCATTTCATAGCCTCACTTTTTTGATTTGCCTTTATTATACTTCAGCTCATAAAAAAAGAAACGAGCAATGAAAGAAATGGGTGAATTCTCATGAACTTTTTTCATTCATTCACCAATTTCTATTTCATCACTCATTTCATCATGGTTTAACGCTTATTCGTTTTCTTCAACCGTTGTTACATCGATGTTCAAGTCAAACAATTGCATTGGCGAAACGGTACTTGGCGCTTGAGACATTGGATCAGCTGCTTTCCCATTTTTAGGGAAAGCAATGACTTCGCGAATGTTTTCTTCACCAGCCAAGAGCATCACTAACCGGTCTAACCCAAGGGCGATGCCGCCATGTGGTGGGAACCCATAATCCAAAGCATCCAATAAGAAGCCAAATTGATTTTGCATCTCGCGACGTGAGAAGCCTAGCGCTTCAAACATTTGCTCTTGCACTTCCCGTGTATGGATACGCAATGATCCGCCACCTAGCTCATAACCGTTTAGCACAATATCGTAGGCTTGCGCATAGACTTTTGAAGGGTCTGTCGTTAACATCGGCAGATCGCTTTCTTTTGGCAATGTGAATGGATGGTGAGCAGAAACGTAGCGGCCTGCTTCTTCATCGTATTCAAATTGCGGCCAATCAGTGACCCATAGAAAGTTGAATTTGCTCTCGTCGATCAAGCCTAATTCTTTTCCTAATTTATTACGGATCGCCCCCAATGTTGCTGAAACGATCGCAAAGGAATCGGCACCAAACATCAGAATATCGCCAACTTCCGCATTGGCTGCTGCAATGATCGCGTCGGTCGCTTCTGTCAAGAATTTAGCGATTGGCCCTTTCAATCCATCTTCTTCAACTTTGACCCATGCCAATCCTTTGGCACCAAATTGACCAGCGTAATGGCCTAGATTGTCCATATCTTTTCTGGAGTATTTGTCTGCAGCCCCTTTGGCGTTCAAGACTTTCACAACGCCGCCTTTTTCAAGAGCCATTTGGAAGACTTTAAAATCAACGTCTTTCACAACTTCAGATAAGTCGATAAGCTCCATGTCAAACCGTGTATCTGGTTTGTCACTGCCGTAGCGTCCCATTGCCTCATCATAGGTCATCCGTGGGAATGGCAAGGTAACTTCGATGCCTTTGACTTCTCGCATCACTTTTGCCAACAGCTCTTCTGTATAGGTTTGGATTTCTTCTGCCGTCAAGAAAGAGGTTTCGATATCGACTTGGGTAAATTCTGGTTGACGGTCGCCCCGCAAATCTTCGTCACGGAAGCAACGTACGATTTGATAGTAGCGATCGAAGCCAGCACCCATCAATAACTGTTTAAAAATTTGTGGTGATTGCGGCAACGCATAGAAATGACCTGGATAGATCCGTGAAGGAACCAAATAATCCCGCGCACCCTCTGGTGTTGATTTTCCTAGATAAGGTGTTTCGATATCCAAGAAGTCGTTCGTATCTAAGAAATTGCGGATCGCTTGCGTCGTTTTCGCCCGCATCACGATGTTGTTCGTCATTTTTGGACGACGCAAGTCTAAATAACGATATTTCATGCGAATCTCATCGCCAACGGTTTGATCATCTTCAATCAAGAAGGCTGGTGTTTTTGCAGTGTTTAAAATCGTGATTTCGCTGATCATCACTTCATAGGCACCTGTCACCATTTTCGGATTGATGGCTTCTGGTGCACGATTGATGACTTGACCTGTTACTTCTAACACATATTCACTGCGGCATTTGTCCGCGATTTCCCAGGCTTCTTTCGAAACCTCAGGATTGAAGACGATTTGCACGATCCCTTCTCGGTCGCGCAAGTCAATAAAGATCACGCCCCCTAAGTCACGGCGCTTTTGCACCCAGCCTTTTAGAGTCACTGTCTGGTTTAAATGGGTCTCATTTACTAACCCGCAATATACTGTACGTTTTGTCATTCTTTTTCTCCTCACTCAAACATTTTGGTTGTCATTTCATCGTAGATCTCATCGAAGCGGGCATAAAGATCCGCTAACGGAAATTGTTTTTCTTCACGGCTTGCCATGGATTTGATATTGATCACTTGTTCTGCTAATTCTGTTTCGCCTAGAGTCAGAACCAACCGTGCTCCTTGTTTATCAGCAGATTTAAACTGGGCTTTGGCTTTACGATCCATGAAATCACGATCGGCAGAAAAACCGAAATTACGAATCGCTTGCACGACTTTCAACGCTTCTAAATTGGTTTCTTGTCCCAAACCAACCACATACGCATCTAACTCATTCAAAGCAGGAATCACAACTTCTTCGGCTTCCATAGTGATCAATAAACGTTCGATCCCTAAAGCAAAACCAAAACCAGGTGTTTCTGGTCCGCCTAGCTCTTCCACTAAATGATTGTAACGACCGCCGGCACAGATGGTGGCTTGCGCCCCCATTTTTGGTGCCTCACTCATGATCTCAAAAATCGTGTGGGTATAATAATCCAGACCGCGCACCATATTTGAATCGATCTCATAAGGGATCTCCAACGCATCCAGCATACCCGTTACGGTTTCAAAATGTGCCTTGGCATCTGGTGTTAAGTAGTCTAGGATCGATGGTGCATCCGCCACGAATTTTTGGTCTCGCTTGTCCTTGCTGTCAAGGACCCGCAAAGGATTTTCATGCAAGCGGCGTTTTGAATCCTCACTAAGCTCCGCTTCATGGGGCGCTAGATAATCGATCAACGCTTGCCGATAGTTTTGGCGTGTTTCTTTATCGCCTAATGAATTGATGACCAAGCGCAATTGACTCAGTCCTAATTGACGATAAAAATCCATTGCCATCGCCATTGTCTCAACATCGGTCGCTGGATTTGCTGAACCGAAAACTTCGACACCGATTTGGTGGAATTGACGCAAACGGCCTTTTTGCGGACGTTCATAACGGAACATTGGTCCCATGTAAAACACTTTATAAGGCTTCGTATGTTCTGGTCCGAATAGTTTGTTTTCGACATAAGAACGAGCGATCGGTGCGGTGCCTTCTGGACGCAACGTCACATGACGCTCTCCTTTATCGTAGAAATCATACATTTCTTTTGAAACGATATCCGTTGTGTCCCCGACACTGCGGGCGATCACTTCAAAGTGCTCAAAAATCGGTGTCCGAATTTCGTTGAATTGATAATCGCGAAACACTAAGCGTGCTGTTTCTTCCACAAATTGCCATTTTTCGGATTCTCCTGGCAAAATATCGTTGGTTCCTTTTGGACGTTGGTAACTCATCGTATGCATCCTCCTATTTGTTTCATGGTTGCCCATGTTCTTTGCTTTCATTGCTTGTTTGCTTATTCACCTATTGCTTGTTGCTCATTGATGTGGGTGGGTTGTTCTCGTGTTTGACTTTTGGGTTATTGCGCTCTTTGCCGTTGGTTGCTGGTCATGGTTTCGTTGGCTTCGACTGCAATTGAACAAAGCAAAAATGCCAGGTACAGCTTTCATGTCTCACTTCCTGCGTCAATCAACGTGATTCCTAGTTTGGTTACTACGCTCCCTACGGTCGCCTAGTACTGTTCATCATCTGCTCTGTTCCGCTTTGCGGACCAGTCGCAGTGATTCACAGCAAAAAACTCGCCCTTGTTTTTTATACAAGGGCGAGTTTTGATTACACGCGGTACCACCTAAATTCGAGAAATGTTCTTCTCCTTCGCTCGATTAACGCTCGGTCACGGAACAGCTTTTCTTCTGTTCATCTCCAGATTGTCTTTCCTTTACACGTCCTAAACTGCTTTCAGCCGGGGCAGTTTTCTCTTTTAAGGAATAGAATAAAGTACTCGATCCTTCACTGATTTTTGATATTATCTATAAACTACAAGAAAGCTATGAAAAAGTCAAGGTGTTTCACTGTCTTTTTCACTCCACTGCTCTCTAGTAGCATTTTCTCTAGTGGTCAACACAAAGAAGCTCTCCTTCTGTTTGCTTTTCTTCCTTTTTGCGTTATGCTGAATAACGAAGGTTTTGTTTCTATGAAAGGAGCTGTTTTTATGTCTTTATATTCAGGCTATATCCGTCAACCACACTACTATGAGACCGATCAAATGGCGATCATCCATCACGCCAATTATATCCGCTGGTTTGAAGAGGCCCGCGTGGAGTTACTCGCGTTTTTGGATTTACCGTATCATACCATCGAAGAAGCGGGCTTGATCGTTCCCGTGCTGGAAGTCAGTGCGCAATACAAAACGATGATTCGTTACGAAGATGAGGTGCGAATCGATGTTTTGGTCGATAAATATACGGGCACGCGTTTGGATTTTCGCTATGAGATCTACAAAACGAGCGATGGTCAGTTGGCAACGACGGGGACTTCAAAGCATTGTTTTTTAGCAAAAGAGACCAAGCGCATCGTGCAGCTGAAGCGTAGTTTTCCTGAAATCCATCAACGATTTGCTGATTATGCTGCCCTGTCAGGGGAATAATCAATTCTGATCACTCATTTAAGTCAAAATCCTTGCTTTTTGAAACGGCTTTCGTATAATCAAAAGTAATTTCAGGGAAGGATGATGGCGATGTACGTGATTAAAGTTTTGCATGGTTACATTGGCAAAGATGGTCGTCGCACTCGTGAAAAAATTCCAGACAAGTTATGGGTCTTTGAAGATCGGAAGCAGTCCGAAGCATTTGCAGATAAAATTGGTGGTCGCGTCAAACCGTTAACTGAAGTCAAACAGCATACGTAAAAAAATAAGCCGTTATCGTCTTTTGCGCATAGACGATAGCGGCTTATCTTTTTGGCTCTATAATTTATGGGACTGATGAATCAGAATTGATT
>NZ_JAUKPK010000020.1:0-22463 GCF_030499455.1 Enterococcus sp. B2E4 | reverse complement strand
AATACGATGCCGAAGGAAAAGCCTATACCTACACGATCCAAGAAGGAAAAGTTCCAGAATACACCACCAAAATAAATGGCTATAACTTAGTCAACACTTATACAGGGCCAGAGACACCAAAAACACCGAGTGATCCTAAAAAGCCGCAGGTCCCGTTGTCACCTAAAAAGCCAGATACTTCTAAACAATCGGAAGATGACAACAAGAATGACGCAAACCATGCGACTACTGAAAAACGATTGCCTAAGACAAACGAGCGCTCTTCTTATGAGTGGAGTATCCTTGGAAGTATTTTACTCGTTACAAGCGTTGGCATACTTTATCGACGAAAACATAGTTAACCAATTAAAACTTTGTCCTGCTTCTCTGCTAGAAGTCAGGGCAAAGTTTTTTTAAAGTATAGGACTTATTTAAGACGTGCGACAAAACTTTGGCTGAAATCCATTGTAAATGGTAAACTAAAATGAAGGGGGGATCCTATGGTTTGGCTATTGCTACTACTGCTTATTTTTGGTTTTTTGGTGTACTATGTATATCGCACGTCTGTTTTGAAAAAGGGCGTACGCTATTTTGTTTCGGCGATCATTATGCGAAACAATGAATGGTATGAAAAAGAAGGCAGAAAGAAACTGGGGA
Organism: Enterococcus sp. B2E4; assembly: GCF_030499455.1. Classification (NCBI taxonomy): domain Bacteria; kingdom Bacillati; phylum Bacillota; class Bacilli; order Lactobacillales; family Enterococcaceae; genus Enterococcus; species Enterococcus sp. B2E4. The sequence goes on along the minus strand of NZ_JAUKPK010000020.1, from coordinate 21,827 downwards.
TTCCATACAAAGAGCGGATCGCAACAAAGAGTTCGGCTTTTTGGACACAAGGTTCGGAATGTACGGTAACGACCGCCGATGATCTGATCCTAACAGCGGAAGTCTTTGATCAGTGTGCAAAAACGTGGGTGATCTGCTTGCATGGGTATCGCAGTGATGGGCAAGCAGATTGTCAAGAAGCAGCCGAGAAATTCTGGTCTGCTGGTTACAATGTTTTGGTTCCTGATTTACGTGCACATGGTCGCAGTGAAGGCAAAGAGATCGGCTTAGGGTGGCTAGATCGGATGGATCTGCTTTTGTGGATCGATAAGATTTTGGAAAAAGACCCACAAACACAAATCTTCCTCTATGGTTTAGGAATGGGGGCTGCGACCTTGCTGCTGGCTAGTGGAGAAGTCATGCCGGTGCAAGTGGCTGGGTTGATCTCAGACAGCAGCTATACGTCCGTTTACAGTGCGATCCGATCAAGCTTGCCGCAATTTTCTCGGTTACCGATCAAACGCTTTTTGCGCTTAGCGAATCGCTATAGCAAACAATTAGTCGGTTATCCCTTCTTGCAGATCTCGGTGACCCGACAAGTCGGCAGCAACCATTTACCTGTGCTGTTTTTACAAGGAGAAAAAGATTCGTTTCTTTCGGAAAAAGAGATCAATACCTTAATGGAAGCAACGGCTGGACCGAAACAAAAAGTCCTCTTTGCGAATATGGGACATTTACAGGCAGTGAAAGATGCACCAGAATATTGGCCAACCGTTTTGCAATTCATTGAGAATATCAAACAAAATACAGACATCGTCTGATAGAAAGGAAGAAAGCAATGGAAATCAAAGAAGAAAATAAACGTTTTGCTTTGTATGATGGAGAAAAAGAGGTGGGAGAAATCACATGGCAAGAAACGCCAGATGATGTTCTAGAAGTAGACCACACCTTCGTTAATCCTGATTATCGCGGCCAGCAATTGGCGCAAAAATTACTCAAAGCGGTTGTTGAAAAAGCAAGACGGGAAAAGAAAAAAATTATGCCTGTCTGCTCCTTTGCGGTCAAAGAGTTCAAAGAAAAACCAGAATACGATGACGTACTCGTTCGCTGATTTGAACGAAAGTGATCTATGAGAAAAAGGCTGTCAGAAAGGACAGTCTTTTTTTTAAACCGTCATGCAACGATCAATGACAAAAAGAGAGTAGTAATTTCCAGCGGAAAATGCTAAAATGGAAAGGACGACTTTAGCAAGCAAGGAGGAGCTAACGTGTATAACATCTTATTAACTGCTGTGATCGTTATTTCGATTTTAATGGTCATTACGATCATGATGCAGCCTAGCAAGCAAAATAGTGCAGCTAGTGCCTTTACTGGCGGTGCAGATCAATTGTTTGGTAAGCAAAAAGCCCGTGGATTTGAAGCGGTGATGCAGCGTTCAACGGCCATTTTAGGTTTTGTTTGGATGGTCTTGCTCTTTATTTTGGCTTTTCTTTCATCAAACTAATCACTTTGTTAGCGAACCTCTCGTAAAGAGAGGTTTTTTTCTTTTTAACGGGAAGATTTTGATCGCATTTGTCGAAGTATTCTTGCTAACTATGGTAGAATTGGACGTGAGGTGAAAGGAAACATGAAAACATTTAATCAACCAAAACCGGTTTTTGCTGAACACGGCAAACGAGCGGTCATTTTGTTCCATGCCTATTCAGGCAGTCCTAACGATGTGCGCATGCTTTGTCGTTCGTTAGAACAAAAAGACTACACGGTTTATACACCGATGTTTACTGGACATGGTACACCGAATCCAGATGATATCTTAAATCAAGGAATGACTGTTTGGCAGCAGGATGCTGCGGATGCAGTTGCTTATGTGAAAGAAAAAGGCTATGAGGAAGTTGCCGTTCTTGGACTTTCGATGGGTGGGATTTTAGCGATGGATCGTTTGACGCAAGACCCAACATTGATGGGCGGCGGTCTTTTTTGCTCACCGTTATTTGAAACCAAGAACGAAGTACCAGTCAATTTTGAAAAGTATGCTGAAATGGTCATACCCTACGCTGATTTAGATGAGGCGACCCAAAAAGAAATATTGGCAAAAGTCCCTCGTAAGGTCAGAGAACAACTGCAAGGAATCGAAACAGTCGGACAAACCACAGCCGAGCATTTAGGAAAAATCGAGCGCCCAATCTTCCTGGCGCAAGCAGGAAGGGACCAAATGATCGATCCACAGACGGTTTTCAAAACCGCAGCGGCATTGTCCCATGTTCCCTATACGCTTCAATGGTATCCTCAAAGTGGTCATGTGGTGACAGTTGGACCAGAACGGAAAAAATTAGAGCAGGATGTGTTTGCTTTCTTAGAAACACTTGCTTGGAAAGAGTGAGTTATGACAGAAACGATTAAAACAAAAATTGTTCAGTTTCTCGAAGAAAGCCGTAAAAAAAGTTTTTCAATGGAAGAAATTGCTGAAGGTCTAGGACTTCAAAAAAGTACTGACTTTAAGAATCTTGTCCAGACAGTAGCGGCGATGGAACGAGAAGGCAGTGTGATTTTTAACAAAAAAGGCAAAGTGAAGTTACCAATGAAACGAGTGTTTGTGGAAGGAACCTTCCGTGCCAACGAGCGGGGCTTCGGCTTTGTCACGTTGGATGAAGAAGAAGACGATATTTATATCCCTAAAGAAGCAACAGGCTATGCCATGGACGGCGATACCGTTGCTGTAGACATCGTGCATGTTGCCGATCCTTTTTCAGATCGCGGCGCAGAGGGAAAGGTCGTAGAAATCAAGCAACGCGCCATCAGTCAGTTGGTCGGCGAGTTTACATTATTTGACGAAAAAGAGATCGAAGAATCGGATCTATATGGCGTTGTTCAACCTAAAGATAAAAAACTAAGCGATTTAAAGGTGTTTATCGGCGCCCAAGGAATTCGTCCAGTAGACGGCAGCATCGTGATCGTTGAGATCAGCCATTACCCAGAAAAAGGCTATTCGAAAAGCTTAGAGGGGTTGATCACAAAAGTTGTGGGGCATAAAAACGATCCAGGAATGGATATTTTGTCGATCGTCGTGGCGAACGGGATTCCTACAAAATTTGAGGAAGAAACCTTGGCAGCGGCAGATGCAGTACCCGATACGATCCATCCTGCTGACTTTCCAGAACGACGGGATTTGCGAGATCAACAGATCGTAACGATCGATGGAGCGGATGCCAAAGATTTGGATGATGCGGTGACGGTAAAAGCATTGCCTGACGGCAGCTTCTATTTGGGCGTGCATATCGCAGATGTTTCTTATTATGTGACAGAAAACAGTGCGTTGGACAAAGAAGCTTTTGAGCGGGGAACGAGTGTCTATCTAACGGATCGAGTAATCCCGATGATCCCACAACGTTTATCAAACGGGATCTGTTCGTTGAATCCGAATGTCCCAAGGTTGGCCATGAGCTGTGAAATGTGGATCAACCAAGAGGGGATCGTCACGGATTACAATATTTTCCAAAGTATTATTCAAACAAGTGCCCGCATGACTTATCAGGCAGTCAATCAAATTATTGAAGACAATGATCCAGAAACCAGCAAAGAATATGGGGAACTAGTACCGATGTTCCATGATATGGCCGCCTTGCACCACGTGTTAGAAACGATGCGGATCAAGCGTGGGGCGGTTTCTTTTGAAGACCGCGAAGCGAAAGTCTTGGTCGATGGAGAAGGACACCCGCAAGAAATCGTTCTGCGAGAACGTGGCGTCGGCGAACGATTGATCGAGTCCTTCATGTTGGCAGCCAATGAAACCGTGGCGCGCCATTTCAATCGGAAGCATTTACCATTTATTTATCGGATCCATGAGGAACCAAAAGAAGAGAAAATGCGTCGCTTCTTTGATTTTGCTTCTGCTTTAGGGATTGTAATCAAACAAACCAACGGCTCGATCTCACCAAAACAACTGCAAAAAGTGGTTGAAGATGTCGCAGATAAGCCAGAGGCGATGGTTGTCAATACGATGCTGCTCAGAAGTATGCAGCAAGCGAAGTATTCAGAAGAAAACGTCGGCCACTATGGTTTGGCAGCGGAAGATTATACCCACTTCACGTCACCGATCCGTCGGTACCCCGACTTGATCGTGCATCGCTTGATTCGTTCTTACAGTGAAGATGTCTCTGAAGCCAACCAAAACAAATGGGCTGAAATCTTGCCTGACATCGCAATGCACAGCTCCCAAATGGAACGACGAGCAGTCGATGCAGAAAGAGAAGTCGATGCGCTTAAAAAAGCTGAGTATATGGCCGATAAAGTAGGAGAAGAGTTTGACGGTATCATCAGTTCCGTCGTTAAGTTTGGCTTGTTTATTGAATTGCCTAACACGATTGAAGGGCTGATCCATATCAATAATCTGAAGCAAGATTACTTCCATTATTTGGAAAACCATCTGGCACTTGTAGGTGAACGGACAGGCTTGACCTTTAAAATTGGTCAAAAAGTTCGTATCAAAGTCGTGAAAGCTGATCCTGAAACAAGAGAGATCGATTTCGAATTGGTAGCAGCAGAAGAAGTCGAAAAACTGCAAGCACCAAAAGCCAACAAACGAAACAACCATCAAAAAAATGAAGCGAACCGTCGCGGGAAAAAACAACACAACCCTGAGAAAAAACAAGGGAAACGCTTTGAACAAACCGGTAAAGGCAAGTCAAAGAAAGCTGGCAAAGTGAAAAAGAAAAAACCTTTTTACAAAGGAATCAAGAAAAAATAATTGGAGGGATGGCCCGTGCCTAAAGGAGAAGGGAAATTAATCGCCCAAAACAAAAAGGCCCGCCATGATTACACGATCCTCGATACGATCGAAGCGGGGATCGTCTTACAGGGAACAGAGATCAAAGCGATCCGTAACAGTCGGATCAATTTGAAAGACGGCTTTGTACGCATTCGCAATGGTGAGGCATTCTTAGTCAATGTGCATATCAGCCCATACGAGCAAGGAAACATTTTTAATCATGATCCACTACGGACAAGAAAACTGTTACTGCATAAAAAGCAGATTGCTCGTCTGATTGGCGAAACAAAAAATACAGGCATGACGATCGTTCCGTTAAAGGTGTATATCAAGGATGGTTATGCCAAAGTTTTGATTGGTTTAGCGAAAGGAAAACGCGAATATGACAAGCGGGAATCCTTGAAACGCAAAGATCAAGAAAGACAAATTGACCGAGTTCTTAGAAATTTCTAATTTTCTAAGAACTTCTTTTAGAATCCGATAGAGGTTATTGCTTTGAAAATCGCGCTAAATTTGGTAGCATTTAAGGGAAAGCTGTTGATATAACAGGCTTTTTCTTCCACATAGCGACACGGGAATTTTTCATTTAATTTAGGATTTTTGGCATTGTGAGTTTTTTGTCTAATTTTCTTGAAAATGCTTTGAAATTTTCCATTCGTGGTGGTATGATACCGATTGTTATGAGAGGAAACGCATTGTAACACCAGATTTTTTTCTGGAGATGACAGGAAAAGAGGTGAGAAAGATTGGAAGATAAATCGCTTATGTTTCATATCGGTCCTATATGGTTTGATGGAACTGTAGCTATGATGACAATCATTTCTTGTATTATTGTTTTTTTGGTGGTCTTTATTTGTACACGTAATCTGCAAATGAAACCGAAAGGGAAGCAGAACTTCATTGAATGGGTCATTGACTTTGTTCGCGGTATCGTAGCGGACAATCTACCAGGATCTCAAGTGAACAACTTTCATTTGCTCGGTGTAACAATGTTTCTTTTTGTGTTTGTGGCAAATGAGATCGGGTTAGTCACAAAAATCGTGACGACAGATGACATTACCTTATGGAAAAGTCCGACAGCAGACCCGTTTGTTACACTGACACTCGCACTTATAGTTATTTCCTTGACACATTTCTTTGGGATCAAGTCGTTGGGCTTCAAAAATTACTTGATCAATTCGTACTTGAAACCGGTGGGGTTCTTATTACCGCTAAAAATCATCGAAGAATTTACGAATGTCATCACGTTAGGCTTGCGTTTATATGGAAATATATTCGCAGGGGAAGTGTTATTAGGATTGATTGCCAACATGTTTATTAGTCTTGGTTGGTGGTCATTACCGATCGTGATGCCGCTAGAAATGATCTGGATTGGCTTCTCACTCTTTATTGGAGCGATCCAAGCTTATGTATTTGTTACATTGACCATGGTATTTATGAGCCACAAAATCGTGGCAGAACATTAATCGAATCGACATACAATTAGGAGGAAAAAAGAATGAACTTTATTGGAGCAGGATTAGCAATTATCGGAGCAGCAATTGGTGCAGGGTATGGTAACGGACAAGTAATCGCAAAAACGATCGAATCAATGGCACGCCAACCTGAAATGTCAGGTCAACTACGCTCAACAATGTTTATCGGGGTAGCGTTAGTCGAAGCTGTACCGATTCTAGGGGTAGTTATCGCGCTGTTATTAGTCTTCCGATAAGACAAGCACGAAAAGGCAGAAACGAACAATTGCACTCGTTTTTGCTTTTTTCTAATGAAACAATGACTTTCAGAAAGGAAGAATCGTTATGCTAAATCAGTTGGTTATAGCGGAAGTTCAAAATCCAATGCTTGGCAATATTATCGTTGTCAGCGGATCAATTCTTCTTTTGCTATTCTTATTGAAACATTTTGCATGGGATGCCATCAGCAGCATGATGCAAAAACGGGAAGATAAAATCGCCAATGATTTGGATTCAGCGGAACAATCACGCTTGAATGCAGCAAAATTAGAAAAAGAACGCCAAGAAAAATTGGCACGTTCTCATTCTGAAGCTGCGGAGATCATCAAGAGCGCCAAAGATAGCGGGGAATTGAGTCGACAAAATATTTTGAGCGAGACCAAAGAAGAAGTGGCTCGTTTGAAAGAAAAAGCAAACTCAGACATCACCCTTGAAAAAGAAACTGCGTTAAAAGAAGTGAAAGATGATGTTGCAGAACTTTCGCTTCAAATCGCAGAAAAAATCTTAGGACGCGAATTGACTCCCGAAAATCATGAATCCCTAATCAATCAATATATCGAAGGATTGGGTTCAGTTAATGAAACTCGATAAATTCACAGTGGGAAAACGCTATGGAAAAGCCTTGTTCGAATTGGCGATGGAAGAACAGCGCTTGACAGAAGTTTACCAAGAATTAATGACCTTGCGTCAGATTTATCAGGAGATTCCAACATTCGGTCAGATCGTGACGGATAACCGCTTGGATCTCCATGAAAAAAGACAATTAGTCGATCAATTGCTGAAGGGCTTTGAAGGCTTGGTCAGAAATTTCTTAGAGATCGTTTATGAATATGATCGCATGGATGATCTATTGCTGATCATTGATGAATACGAACGTCGTTACGATGAATATCAAGGTCTTGTTCTCGGAACGATCACAACGGCTGTTGCTTTGTCAGCAGAACAAAAAAGCAAAATCGAAAAGCAAATCGCCGATAAGCTTGGGTACAAGCAGGCACAATTGAAAGAAACGGTCGATCCAACGATTTTAGGCGGAATCATCGTTGAAGCAAATCATCAAGTGATCGACGGTAGTATTAAGAGCCAACTGGATTATCTGCGACAAAAAATCGGCAGATAAACAAGAGATAAGAGGTGAATCGGATGGCCATCAAAGCAGAAGAAATTAGTGCCTTGATCAAAGAGCAAATTAAAAATTATCAGAACGAACTTTCTGTAGAAGAAATCGGTACTGTCACATATGTTGGGGACGGGATCGCCCGCGCCCACGGTTTAGAAAATGCCATGAGTGGAGAACTGCTTGAGTTTTCAAACGGTTCTTATGGGATGGCACAAAACTTAGAATCAAACGACGTCGGGATCATCATCCTAGGTGATTTTGAAACCATTCGTGAAGGAGACAAAGTAAAACGAACCGGTAAAATCATGGAAGTTCCTGTCGGCGATGCATTAATTGGCCGGGTAGTGAATCCATTAGGGCAACCGATCGATGGCTTAGGTCCGATCGAAACAGACAAATCACGCCCAGTTGAAGCAGCCGCACCAGGTGTAATGCAACGGAAATCCGTATCGGAACCAATGCAAACAGGGTTGAAAGCTATTGATGCTTTAGTGCCAATCGGACGTGGCCAACGGGAATTAGTCATCGGTGACCGGAAAACCGGGAAAACAACGATTGCGATCGATGCGATCATCAACCAAAAAGGGCAAGACATGATTTGTATCTATGTCGCTATTGGCCAAAAAGACTCAACGGTTCGTGCACAAGTAGAAACATTACGCCGTTACGGTGCACTTGATTACACGATCGTTGTTTCAGCAGGTGCTTCACAACCAGCACCATTGCTTTACATCGCACCTTATGCCGGGGCAGCAATGGGAGAAGAATTCATGTATAACGGCAAACATGTTTTGATCGTCTTTGATGACTTATCAAAACAAGCAGTCGCTTACCGTGAACTTTCTCTACTTCTACGCCGTCCGCCAGGTCGTGAAGCATACCCAGGGGATGTCTTCTACTTGCACTCTCGTTTATTGGAACGTGCAGCGAAATTAAGTGATGAACTAGGTGGCGGATCAATGACGGCACTGCCATTCGTTGAAACGCAAGCGGGGGATATCTCAGCCTACATCCCAACCAACGTGATTTCTATCACAGATGGACAAATTTTCTTAGAAAATGACCTGTTCTATTCAGGTGTGCGTCCTGCCGTAGCGGCCGGATTGTCCGTTTCACGGGTTGGTGGTTCTGCACAGATCAAAGCGATGAAGAAAGTTGCTGGAACCTTGCGTTTGGACTTGGCAAGTTACCGCGAGCTAGAAGCCTTCACACAATTTGGGTCTGATCTAGATGCTGCGACACAAGCCAAATTAAACCGCGGTCGTCGTACCGTTGAAATCTTAAAGCAAAAACTACATGAACCATTGGCAGTCGAAAAACAAGTCGTGATTCTTTATGCGTTGACGCATGGATTCATTGATAGTGTACCTGTCAATAAACTATTGGACTTTGAAGCAGAATTATTTGAGTATATCGAAGCAAACGCAGCAACGATTTTTGAAACCATTCGGACAACGAAAGACTTGCCAGAAGAAAGCTTGTTAGATGACACCATTAAAGCATTCAAAGATATTTTCATGGCATCCAACAGTTCTCGGGTGACACCGCAAGATAAAATATCGACAATGCAAAACGCATAAAAGAGGTGAGAGAAAATGGCTGCTTCATTAAATGAAATCAAGCAACGAATTGCCTCAACAAAGAAAACCAGCCAAATCACAAAGGCCATGCAAATGGTTTCAGCTGCAAAATTAACAAAATCTGAAGCTCATTCGAAACAGTTTCAAGTGTATGCCAACAAAGTACGTGAAATCGTTACGCATTTGACTGCACAGCAGCTTTCCGATCTTGCAGGTTCTGGTCCTAAAGATGGTGTGAACTATAACAGTATGTTGGTTAGTCGTCCGGTCAAACGCACAGGCTATATCGTCATCACTTCTGATGGCGGTCTAGTGGGCGGCTATAATAGTTCCATCTTAAAACAAATGATGACCATGCTGGATGAAGACCATGCAAAAGAAGAAGAGTATGTCATGATTGCCATTGGTGCAACTGGCGCTGACTTTTTCAAAGCACGGGGCATCAATTTGGCGTACGAGTTAAGAAACCTTTCGGATCAACCAAGCTTTGATGAGGTACGTAAAATCGTAACATTGGCAACCACGATGTACCAAAACGAGGTCTTCGATGAATTATATGTGTGTTATAACCATCACATCAATTCATTGACTAGCCAATTTCGTGTGGAGAAAATGTTGCCGATATCCGATTTAGATCCTGAAGAAGCCGAAAGTTATGAACAAGAATACTTGTTTGAACCTTCCAGAGAAGCGATTTTGAATCAATTACTGCCTCAATACGCTGAAAGCTTGATTTATGGTGCGATTGTTGACGCAAAAACAGCCGAGCATGCTGCCGGAATGACAGCGATGAAAACAGCAACAGATAATGCCAAAAATATTATTGGGGACTTGACGATCTCATACAACCGAGCGCGCCAAGGAGCGATCACCCAAGAAATTACTGAAATTGTGGCGGGGGCATCCGCGTTAGAATAGTTTCAAGAACGAATGGAGGAATACGAATGAGTTCAGGCAAGATTGTTCAAGTCATTGGTCCCGTTGTTGACGTGGAATTCTCTCTAGACCAATCATTACCAGATATCAACAATGCGTTGATTGTTTACAAAAAAGATGAGCAGAAAACAAAAGTTGTGTTAGAAGCTGCCCTAGAACTTGGCGACGGCGTTATCCGTACGATTGCCATGGAATCAACAGATGGCTTACAACGAGGAATGGAAGTAATCGATACAGGCGCCTCCATCTCTGTTCCAGTTGGGACAGAAACATTAGGACGGGTATTTAATGTCCTAGGCGATACCATCGATTTAGAAGCACCATTTCCTGAAGAGGCACCCCGCAGTGGGATTCACAAAAAAGCACCTGACTTTGATGAATTGTCAACAAGTACGGAGATCCTTGAAACTGGGATCAAAGTCATTGATTTGTTAGCTCCTTATTTAAAAGGGGGGAAAGTTGGACTTTTCGGTGGTGCCGGTGTTGGTAAAACCGTCTTGATCCAAGAATTGATCCACAACATCGCCCAAGAGCATGGTGGGATCTCTGTCTTCACAGGTGTTGGTGAACGGACACGTGAAGGAAATGACCTTTATAATGAAATGAAAGAATCTGGCGTTATCGAAAAAACAGCCATGGTGTTTGGACAAATGAATGAACCACCAGGTGCCCGGATGCGGGTAGCTTTGACTGGTTTGACATTAGCCGAGTACTTCCGTGATGTGGAAGGACAAGACGTGCTCTTGTTTATCGATAATATCTTCCGCTTCACTCAAGCAGGTTCTGAAGTATCTGCCTTACTAGGTCGGATGCCGTCGGCCGTTGGGTATCAGCCAACATTAGCAACTGAGATGGGGCAATTACAAGAACGGATCACATCGACGAAAAAAGGTTCCGTTACGTCTATTCAAGCCATCTATGTCCCTGCCGATGATTATACAGACCCAGCACCTGCGACTGCTTTTGCCCATTTGGATGCAACAACCAACTTGGAACGTAAATTGACCGAACAAGGGATCTATCCTGCCGTTGATCCACTGGCGTCTTCTTCTAGTGCGTTAGCACCTGAAATCGTTGGTGAAAAACATTATGAAGTAGCGACTGAAGTACAGCATGCGTTGCAACGTTATCGGGAATTACAAGACATCATCGCCATCTTAGGGATGGATGAACTGTCTGATGATGAAAAAACCTTAGTTGCCCGCGCACGCCGCATTCAATTCTTCTTGTCACAAAACTTCCACGTAGCGGAACAGTTTACGGGACAACCTGGTTCTTATGTGCCAGTTGAAGAAACCATCAAAGGATTTGCAGAGATTCTTGAAGGAAAATATGATGATCTTCCAGAAGAAGCCTTCCGCAGTGTTGGACGAATTGAAGATGTCATTGAAAAAGCGAAAAAAATTGGCTATTAATTAACCAGCCTTGAAGAAAGAGGGGAACCTCATGGATCAATTTTTAACAGTCAATGTGGTGACACCTGCTGGTTTGGTTTACGATCATCACGCGAAAATCGTGGTTGCACGTACGACAGATGGTGAGATCGGTATTTTGCCGCACCATGCCCCAATCATCGTTCCATTGACGATTGATGAAGTCCGGGTCAAACGGATCGATTCAGATACCCATGTCGACTGGGTCGCTGTCAACGGCGGTATATTAGAAGTGCGAGACAATGTTGTCTCGATCGTAGCCGATAGTGCGGAACGTGATCGTGACATCGACGTTTCACGTGCAGAAAGAGCAAAACAGCGTGCAGAACGCCAAATCGAAGAAGCCAAACAAGTCGAGGATATCGACCAGCTTCGGCGCGCAACGGTTGCTTTGCACCGCGCCATCAATCGAATCAACGTGTCAAAACATTCCTAAAAAACAAGGGCATCTTGCCTTTGTTTTTTTGTTTCTCCAAGAAAACGTTTTAAAAACTTTTTAAAGTCTTTTCATGAAGATTTCAAGAAAGATTATTTTTTATCTTGACATCTTTGTGGTATGATAGGAATGTTCAATTATGAAAAAAGGAGCAGGAAGTATGCAAGTGTATGGAATTGATGCAATCATTCGAATCGTGAGTCATTTAGCGTTCATCTATTTAGCATTTTGGGCATTGCAATCTGTGCGGATCGATGCTTTTTTTAAAGCTTTACGAACGACTCAGATACGAATGGTCATAGTGTTTCTTGCGATTGCATTAGGCTACACCGCCAGTACTTTTTTCCTTGAGTTGATTGCGCTATGTCGTAATTTATTTTTAACAGGTTTTTAAGAATTTCATTAATATATGCAAAAACACCGAATATTATGCTATAATTGGCAAGATTTGTGTGAGTCACTGCATTATTTGGAGGGAACATAAATGGAAGAGATGATCGTTCAAGGTGGTAATCGATTAACTGGAACAGTGAAGATCGAAGGGGCAAAAAATGCTGTTCTACCTATCTTAGCGGCAAGCTTATTAGCGGAAGAAGGAACAACGACTTTAACAAATGTACCGATCCTTTCCGATGTATTAACAATGAAAGAAGTGATTCGGCATTTAAATGTCGCAATCGATTTTGAAGAAGAAAACAACACAATGACGATCGATGCGTCACAAGAATTAGCAATCGAAGCACCGTATGAGTATGTGAGCCAAATGCGCGCTTCAATCGTAGTCATGGGGCCTTTGTTAGCCCGTAATGGACATGCCAAAGTGGCAATGCCTGGCGGCTGTGCAATCGGCAAACGACCAATTGATTTACATTTGAAGGGATTTCAAGCACTAGGCGCGCAAATCATCCAAAAAGATGGATACATAGAAGCGATCGCCGATGAGTTAAAAGGCAATAGCATTTACTTGGATTTCCCAAGTGTCGGCGCAACGCAAAATATCATGATGGCTGCCGTAAAAGCTAAAGGCATCACCATCATCGAAAACGTCGCTCGTGAGCCAGAAATCGTTGATTTAGCAAACATTTTGAATAAAATGGGTGCCAAGGTCTTTGGTGCAGGAACCGAAACGATGCGTATTGAAGGTGTCGAACACCTGCATGCAGTAGATCATTCGATCGTGCAAGATCGTATCGAAGCAGGAACCTTTATGGTTGCAGCAGCGATGACTCAAGGAGACGTTATTATTAAAGATGCGATCTCAGAGCACAATCGTCCATTGATTTCAAAATTGATCGAAATGGGCGCAGAAGTGACTGAAGTCGCTGAAGGGATTCGTGTGGTCGGACCTGAACAATTGAAGGCAACAGATGTGAAAACGATGCCTCACCCAGGTTTTCCTACGGACATGCAAGCGCAAATGTCTGCTATTCAATTATTAGCGCAAGGAACGAGTGTTGTGAATGAAACGGTATTTGAGAATCGTTTCCAACATTTAGAAGAAATGCGTCGCATGAATGCCCATGTAAAAATTGACGGCAACGTTGCAGTGATCGAAGGCGGTCATGAATTACAAGGTGCGCTGGTCTATGCGACAGATTTACGTGCCGCAGCAGCGTTGATTTTATTAGGTTTGCGTTCAACGGGACGGACGCGTGTTCGCAATCTAAAATATTTGGATCGCGGCTACTACAAATTCCACGAAAAATTGCAACAATTAGGGGCATCTGTTGAACGAGTTTCTGACGCAGTAGAAGAAGTCGTACCAGTTAACGCCTAATAGGAGTAGGAGAGAAAAAAAGTGAAGTTGAACCGTTATATTTTAACTAGCTTGATAAAAATTCTAATCGTCATTTTATTAGCTATTTTATTGTTCCTAGCAGGAACGATGATTGGTTATGGAGTGATCGGTGACGGCAGTCCTTTTAAAGTATTCTCTCCAAGTCTTTGGAATCATATCTTTGAGTTTATGAAATAAACCATAACTAGGACTTACGCCACGTGCTGAGTCCTAGTTTTTTCTATCTATCTTTACTGAATCGTACGCTAAAAAGAAAGGCTGGCAAGAAATGAGTAAACTTTTGATCGGCTTTGTTCGTTTCTATCAACGTTGTATTTCCCCATTATTTCCTCCTAGCTGTCGTTATTATCCGACTTGCTCAGGATACATGATCCAAGCCATCCAAGTCCATGGAGCAGCCAAAGGAGGCTTGATGGGGGTAGCTCGTATCTTACGCTGCCATCCCTTTGTAAAAGGCGGAATAGATTACGTACCCCAGACGTTTACTTTAAAACGAAATACGAAGGACAAAGTCAAACCAACGTACCGTTATCGGAAAAGTTAAAAGGAATCAACAGAAATATAAAAAAGGAGCCAAAAAGCCATGATTCGTCCAATCGCCCCTAATGAAGCGTATCCTTGGGCGTTGCTGCTGGATGCAGATCCTGATAAAGCAGTCGTAGAAAGCTATCTATATAATAGCCAAACACTTGTTTATGAAGAAGCTGGAGAAATGATTGGTGTGCTAGTTTATCAAAATCAAGGCAAGAACTGGGAGATCATGAATGTGGCCGTTTCGCCAGAAAAGCAAGGAATGGGCATCGGTCGTCAATTGCTGCAAGCTGCCGAAGAAGCGATCCTCAGTCAGCACCTCGGGGCAAAACGGCCGATCGTAGTGATCAAAACTGGTAGTCTGCCCTCTGCAGCCTTGACTTTGTACCAAAAGCAAGGCTATGTTGAAAAAGAGCGGGTGAAGAATTATTTCACCACCCACTATGTCGAACCGATTTTTGAGAATGGGCAGCAGCTGTTCGATCAAGTGATTTTAGAAAAACAACTCTAATGGATGAAGAGACAGTCTAAGTGAATGAGACTGTTTTTTTCTTGTTCTCGGAAATCGCTTTCTTCAAGCGCCGACTTGCGGTAAAATAGACAGTATCAGAATAATAAAGGATTGAGGGAAAAAAATGGCGATTTTAGTCTTTGATATGGGTGGTTCAGCAGTAAAATATGGCGTCTGGGCACAAGATTCTTTGGTGAGTAAAGGGAAGTTCACTACTCCAAATACTTGGGAGGAAATGAAAGCACAGCTGCAGCAAGTGAGGGCAAGCGTAGATGAAGAGATTGAAGGCGTTGGAATCAGTGCCCCAGGTGCGGTCAATGCCCAAGAACGGCGGATCGACGGCATTAGTGCGATCCCTTATATCCATGGGTTTGATATTTACTCAGAACTCGAAGCAGCGTTTGGGGTACCCGTAACCATCGAAAATGATGCCAATTGCGCTGGGATGGCTGAGTTTTATCAAGGAGCGGGCAAAGAGTATCAGCAAGCAGCCTTCGTTGTGATCGGAACAGGCGTTGGCGGTACCTTGTTTCAAAATGGTGAGCTAGTCCGTGGGGCACATTTATACGGTGGCGAATTTGGGTTGATGATCCTAGATCAAGGCAAAACATTTTCGCAACTAGGGACAGCGGTTCAGATGGCCTGGCGGTATTGTGATCGGATCGGAGTGGATCGAACGACGATTACCGGTGAAGAGGTCTTTCAACGTGCAGAAGATGGCGATGCCATTGCGATCGAGGAAGTCAATAAATTTTACAACTATTTAGCACAAGGACTGTTCAGTATTCAGTTTGCTTTTGATCCTGAAGTGATCATTATCGGCGGTGGTGTCAGTGCCAAAAAAGGCTTGTTAGAAGAAGTTGACCAGCGCTTGAAAAAAATGTTGGCGGATCAAGCATTAAATGATTTCGTCCCACTGATCAAGTTATGTGACTATCGCAATGATGCCAATTTAGTTGGGGCGGCGGCAAATTTTCAAGCATTGTATCCACGAAATAGCCGCTAACATGAGGATGTAATGTTTTCAAACGTCCGTTTGAAGAAAAAAGTATCAAATCAAAGCGTATCGGCAGCAAGCAAAGGGGAAAAACCTTTGCTTGCTTTTCTTTTTATCCAAAAATTAGAAAAGCGATTCCATTGTTGCTGGATCAATGTTTTAAAAGCACCATTTTTTATCGGCGAAAAAAATAAATTCTGAATAGGTGAAATATTCTGATAATTCGTTGACATTTCCTAGATTTTTCAGTATATTGGATAACATATTCAGGGGAAGTAAAGGAGAGGAAAATTATGAAAAAGAAATTTGCATTTTTGTTTGCGAGTTTGTTTTTATTGACAGCTTGTAGTGCAGGACCAACAGGTGGACCAACGGATAGCAGTGGTGCTGCTGAAGGTGGCAATAAACAAGAGGGAGATACCATTAAGATTGGTGCCAACTTAGAGTTGTCTGGAGCAGTTGCTGCTTATGGGACGGCTGAAAAAGAGGGGATCGACTTGGCAGTCGAAGAAATCAATGCTGCCGGCGGCGTTCTTGGAAAACAAATTGAAATCATTTCGAAAGATAACAAATCAGATAACAATGAAGCTGCGACAGTAGCAGCCAACTTAGCAACCAATGATAAAGTCGTTGCCATTATTGGACCAGCAACTTCAGGTGCCACAAAGGCGGCTTTACCGAATGTGACGAGAGCCCAAGTACCGATGGTCACTCCTTCAGGTACCGATGATGCGATTACTTACACCAGTGGAAAAGTCCAAGAATTTGCGTTCCGTTCTTGTTTCCAAGATAGCTTCCAAGGAACAATCTTGGCAAAATATGCAGCAGAAAATTTGGATGCTTCAAAAGCCGTAATCTTGGGTGATAACTCAAGTGACTACGCAATTGGTTTAACGGAAGCATTTAAAGAAAGCTACCCAGGCGAAATCGTCTTAGAGGATAACTTTACCGAAGGCGACAAAGATTTCCAAGCAGTTCTTACAAGAATCAAAGATGTTGACTTCGATGTCTTGTTCATTCCAGGCTACTACACAGAAGCTGGTTTGATCATCAAGCAAGCGCGAGAATTAGGAATTGATCAAGCAATCATTGGTGCGGATGGATTCGGTGATGAAAAAATGGTTCAAACAGCTGGTGCAGAAAATGTCAGCAATGTTTACTATACAGGTCACTTCTCTACCAAAGCACCAGCAAACGACAAAGTTGAGCCGTTTGTGGCAGCTTTCAATGAAAAATATGGCAAAGAACCTTCTGCTTTTAATGCATTAGCCTATGATGCTGTTTATATGATCAAACAAGCGATCGAAGATCAAAACTCAGCAGATTCATTGGCGATCGCAGCTGGTTTGTCTGAACTGAAAGACTTTGTCGGTGTGACCGGTGAAATCACGATGGATGAAAATCATAACCCTGAAAAATCAGCAGTTGTTTTAGGATTGACTGACGGGAAAGAAACCTCAGCAGACACTGTGGAACCGTAAAAAACCCGCAGTTGTTTGGCAGTGAAAACTGGGACAGACCTGATGAGTTTGTCTCAGTTTCTTTTCTCTAAAAGAATGACCATAATAAATGATATTGGAAGTGAGTATATGGAAATGATGATCCAACAATTGATCAACGGCTTGTTTCTAGGCAGTATCTATGCCTTGTTAGCGTTGGGTTATACGATGGTGTATGGCATCATCAAGTTGATCAACTTCGCCCACGGAGAAGTTTACATGATCGGTAGTTTTATCGGTTACTTTTTGATCAATCAATGGCAATTAGGGTTTTTCCCCGCGTTGTTCATTTCAATGATCGCCAGTGCAGCTCTTGGGGTAACGATCGAATTTTTAGCGTATCGTCCCTTACGCAATTCCACGCGAATTTCGGCACTGATCACGGCAATCGGGGTTTCTTATTTTTTGCAAAATGTCATGATCTTTTTCTTTTCAGCCAATGTGCGCCCCTTTCCGCAAGCGATTGAACGACAAACTTATTCCATCGGGTTTGTTCAAGTAAGTAATGTCCAGTTATTGATCTTGGCTGTTTCGGTTACCTTAATGATTCTCTTGCAATTGATCGTGAAAAAGACCCGTATGGGAAAAGCGATGCGGGCAGTAAGTGTTGATGCAGATGCAGCGCGTTTGATGGGGATCAATGTCAATCGAACGATTTCCTTTACCTTTGCCTTAGGCTCGGCTTTGGCTGCAGCTGGCGGGATGCTGATCGGTTTGTATTATAATTCCATTGATCCATCAATGGGCGTCGTTCCTGGTCTGAAATCTTTTGTTGCAGCGGTTCTCGGCGGGATCGGGATCATTCCTGGAGCAGCCTTAGGTGGCTTTGTGATCGGTTTGGTAGAAACAGCAGCGACAGCGCTTGGTTTTTCTGATTATAAGGATGCTTTAGTGTATGTCATTTTAATAATTATATTGTTGGTTCGTCCAGCTGGGATCCTCGGCAAAAATATCAAAGAGAAAGTGTAGGTGGCAGAAATGAAAAAGAATTTACGTTACAACTTAATCTGGCTCGCTCTGGCAGCTATTCTTTATTTTGGATTATTTGCAGCCTACAATGGCGGAATGATCAATTTGTTCTCTGATGCCATCATCGTCAATATCGGAATCAATATCATCTTGGCAGTCAGTTTGAATCTGATCATCGGCTTTTCAGGGCAATTCTCCTTAGGACATGCTGGATTTATGGCAATCGGTGCTTATGCTGGCGCGATCCTGTCGGCAAGCAATCCAACCTTTGGTGGCTTTTTAACTGGTTTACTGGTGGGGATGCTGGTTTCTGGTGCAGTCGCATTAGTGGTTGGGATTCCGACCCTCCGTTTAAAAGGCGACTATCTAGCGATCGCTACCCTAGGTGTGGCAGAGATCATTCGGATCTTGTTGGTGAACCTACGAGGCTTGACCAATGGTCCTGCAGGAATTTTCGGATTGCCCCAATTCAGTAATTGGCAGATCGTCTTTCTCTTTGCCGTTTTATCGATTCTTGTCGTGTCAAACTTTATCCATAGCGGACCAGGTCGGGCGACTTTAGCGATTCGGGAAGATGAGATCGCTGCAGAATCAATGGGGGTCAACACAACGAAATACAAGGTAATTGCGTTTGTAATGGGGGCGGTGATGGCAAGCATTGCTGGTACCCTTTATGCCAGCTATCAGCAGTCGGTTTTCCCACGAGATTACGGTTTTATGAAATCGATCGATGTATTGATCATCGTCGTTTTTGGAGGGCTTGGGAGTACCACAGGAGCAGTTGTCTCGGCAGTAGTGCTAGGAATCTTAAATATGTACTTGCAAGGCTTCTCTGATTTGCGCATGATCATTTATGCATTGGCTTTGATCATCATCATGATCTTTAAACCAAGCGGACTTTTAGGGACATGGGAATTCTCCGTAAAAGGACTGCTGGATAAATTTAGAAAAAAGGGGGATGACAACGATGCCTCTATTAGAAGTTAAAAGCTTAACGAAAAACTTCGGCGGTTTAGCTGCTGTTTCTCATGTAGACCTCCATTTAGATACCAATGAGCTGGTCGGATTGATTGGACCAAACGGTGCTGGCAAGACAACGCTCTTTAATCTCCTGACAGGTGTGTATGAACCTAGTGAAGGGGAAGTGCTTTTTGAGACCCAAGGTAAGCCAAAACGTTTAAATGGCGTGAAGCCCTATAAAATCGCGGATTTAGGTCTTTCAAGAACCTTCCAAAACATTCGCTTGTTTAAAAATTTGACTGTGATGGACAACGTCTTGATCGCTATGAACAGTAAGCATAAAGAAGGACTGCTGACTAGCATCCTGCGTTTGCCAAAGTACTACAAAAACGAAGCGTCCATGAAGAAAAAAGCCTTAGAGCTGTTACGGATCTTTGATATGGATGGCAAAAGTCAAACGTTAGCGAAAAATTTGCCTTATGGCGAGCAGCGTCGGTTAGAGATCGTACGCGCATTGGCTACAGAACCAAAAATTCTGTTTCTTGACGAACCGGCTGCGGGGATGAATCCTCAAGAAACAACAGAACTGACAAAGTTGATCTATAAGATCCAAAAAGATTTTCAATTGACGATCCTCTTGATTGAGCATGATATGAGTTTGGTCATGGAAGTGTGCGAACGGATCTATGTGCTGGAATACGGCCAAGTCATCGCCCACGGTGAACCAGAAGAGATCAAAAACAATCCGCGGGTGATCGAAGCTTATCTAGGAGGGGAAATCTGATGCTGGAAATTCAAAATTTAAGTGTACACTACGGCATGATCCAAGCGGTCCATGATGTTTCCTTCCACGTCAATAAAGGGGAGATCGTTTCACTGATTGGTGCCAATGGTGCAGGGAAAACCACGATTTTACGGACGATTTCTGGATTGATCCGCCCCTCAAATGGCTCAGTCACTTTTGAAGGAAAACGAATTGAGAAAGAAGCACCGCAAAAAATCGTCGCAAACGGCTTGTCGCAAGTGCCAGAAGGGCGGCACGTCTTTTCAGGATTGACGGTTCAAGAAAACTTAGAGATGGGCGCCTTCTTGCGTAAAGACAGTGGTGTCAAAGAAGACTATGAACAAGTTTACCGCAAGTTTCCTGTATTGAAAGAACGCCTCTCGCAAGATGCGTCGACATTATCTGGCGGTGAGCAGCAGATGTTGGCAATGGGGCGGGCATTGATGTCAAAACCGCGCTTGCTTTTGCTGGATGAGCCCTCGATGGGCTTGGCACCGATTTTTATCAAAGAAATTTTTTCAATCATTCAAGAAATCAAGCAGCAAGGAACGACTGTGCTGCTGATTGAACAAAATGCAAAAATGGCTTTATCGATTGCCGATCGCGGCTATGTATTAGAAACGGGGAAAATCGTTTTAGAAGGTACTGGAGAAGAATTACTAGCAAGTGATGAAGTAAGAAAAGCGTATCTAGGAGGCTAAACAATGAGTGTAAGTGATTTTATGACGAAGACGGTCGTCACCGTCGATTCGCAGACACCGATCTTTGATGCAGTAGATTTAATGAAGCAGCACGATATCCACCGTCTGCCCGTCGTTGACGATGGTAAATTAGTAGGGTTGATCACAGAAGGAACGATCGCTGAAGCAACTCCCTCAAAAGCGACAAGCTTAAGCGTTTATGAAATGAACTATCTCTTAAATAAAACGACGGTCGCTGATATCATGTTGAAAAAAGTGACCACGATTGAACCAGATGCACTATTAGAGGACGCCATTTCCGTCATGCGTAGTGAAAACGTGGGGGTTTTACCAGTCATGGATGATGATGCCTTAGTGGGAATCATTACCAACAATGATATTTTCGATGCCTTTTTGAAAATCACTGGCTACCACGATGGCGGAACCCGAGTGTCCATCGAGATCACGGATGACCATGTAGGCGTGTTAGCAGACGTGACCAAACTGCTTGCCGATCATCAGATGAGTATTTTGACCATCGTAGTCAATCGGATGGCGCTAAAAACGATTGTTGAGATCCAAGTAGAGTCGCGCCAAGTCGCAGCGATTGAGAAAATCTTAAGCGATGCGGGGTATACCGTAACCAGTGCTGTCTTGACGAACCAGAAATGAGACAAAGCAGCAAAAGTAGTCGATCGTAACGATTGACTACTTTTTTTCGTTCCAGATGAGATTTTCTTTTTCTTTTGCTGGTTTTCTGTTAAAATAGTAAGGTGCTGTAAAGAAAGAGGTGCAATCATGTCTAAGAAAAATAAAGATATCGAAGTCCGTATTGAAGAAACAACGAAAGCCATTCATGGCAAAGACTATACCGTCAATGAATTATTTATTGGTAAAAAACGTATCGGTGAGATTTTAACGACTGGACCGAAAGAATTTCAAAGCTTTTTAGGGGATGAAGATCTAGGTTCAAGCAGAAGTTTAGAAGCTGCGATCGAGATGATTATTCGCCAATGGAATTTACATGAATAATTTCTAGAAAAATTTACTTTTTGCTCTTGCAATTTGTTATCTTTTTCGGTATTATAACTATTGTCAGGTTTGAGAAAAACCTTT
>NZ_JAUKPK010000002.1:0-21706 GCF_030499455.1 Enterococcus sp. B2E4 | reverse complement strand
TTTTATAAACGACTCTGTTTTCAAAGCGAGTCGTTTTTTATATAAGTATATTAGCAATAAATGAAGAAGGTTATGGAAAAATATGATAATGCTTTTTTTTAGTGATAAAATAGAGATAATCAGTAATGGAAAGAAATATTGCGTAAATGAAAAAAGCATTTGTAGAAAATTGATGGAATACCTTTTGGAGGAGGAAATATCGTGAAGCAGGTTGAATGTGTGATATTTGATTTAGATGGAACTTTATTGGATTCAAAAGAATGTAGTGTGAAGGCGACAAAAGCAGCTTTTAAAGAGATGGGACTCAAAGTACCCAGTGAAGTAGTCATTGAACATTATATGGGGATACCGATCGAAGAATCATTTTTTAAAATGTCTGAACAGCCATTAGATCAAGAAACCGCAACGGAATTGATTCGGATTTTCCGAGCCTATTACCAAACCTATGAAGAAAGTACCTTGAAAGTATTTCCAGAAATTCCCCATGTCTTAGAAATCTTAAACAAACGAAAGGTACCTTGTTTCGTCGTTTCAAGTAAGAAGACAGCGGTTGTCAAACGAAACCTAGCTGCTCAGGACCTTGTGGCGTTCTTTGAAGAAATCATCGGCTCTGATGCGGTGACCCACTACAAACCTCATCCCGAAGGAATCAATAAAGTCGTGGCACACTATCAATTTGACCCGACAAAGACGATCATGGTAGGAGATGCTATTTTTGATATCCAAATGGGAAAAGCCGCGGGTGTCAAAACGATCGCCGTTACGTGGGGCAGCCACGATCCGAAAAAGCTTTCTGAAGAAAACCCAGATGCTTTGGTAGACGCGCCACGTGAGATTTTAGATTTTCTATATGCATGATCCTTTTTTGTGCTCACAGTGTAAGAGGACGTTTTAGCCTCGCTTATATCTTGGCATGATCGAAAAAGAAAGGACAGATTGTCCTTTTACAAAATGTAAATTGAGAACTTTGACCAATGATCGAAACCAGCGATCATTGGTTTTTTGTGTTGTCGTGAGAATGAAGGCGCCACAGCATTGGTTAAAAGCATTCATTTCCATTCGTTCTTTTGGTTGATCGTGTAATCATCGGAAAATCACTGCAAATAAATTCCTTTTGATCTTTCTTCTTAGATAAAGCAATGCGGGTACGCTGGATTTTTCTCTCTTATTCCTCTGCTAGAGCAAAAAGGAATTATAAGCTTGGAGCAACAAAAAACTATAATGAGAGTAACTGATTTCCTTAGATCATGCATTGGAGGTGAGCGCAGAACGGGATGCCACCCAAGGATTTCATTTGATTTGAAATACTAGAAGATAAAGCCTTTGTTTTATGTGAAGGGATGTAGGGGCGATTAACGAAGAAGGAAATCATTACGATTAAATGAGGGATCAATGCTATCATTGAAGAAAAGCCATGGATGGAAAGGAGTGATTCTGTATTATCAGAAAAAATAAATGACCCGAAGGATTATCTGTCTTATTCAAAGGAAGTATTGTTAAGCGCTGGGGTACTGACAGCCTATCCAAAACTTTTTACTTATTATCAGGAACTTTGTGTTGACTTCGATGACATTTACTATGATCGAACAAAGAACTTATTTGATACCTTTCGAGCGCTTCTGGCTGTGGACGCACAGATCCAAATTCTACTGGAACTTGTGACCAATACCAAAACTGACCTATGTCAAGAGCTGGGGATGAAGGAAGAGGAAATTATCAGTATGATCAAGCATGACAAACGGTACTATTATCGCGAGCTTACGGGTCATACAACTAACCAACTACCTAAATGGGGGTTGATTTATTTAAGTGAAGAGTAAGCTACGCAAAGGATAAGTCACCTTAAAAGTGATCAAATGAAAGCCATTTGACGATCATCAAAGATAAAGGGCATCGAGAAAAAAGGAGAGCGTGTTTATGTATGAGTCAGTAAAATAGTCTAGCGAGGTTATCTTGTGATTTGTTATACTAATAGCAAGCGGCTGATGGTGACATCTTGGATTCAGCAAATATGTTCATGTGAGCGCTTTATTGATTGGGTTAGGAAAGAGGGAATGAAATGACGAAGAAAATTGTCTTTTTAGATGTAGATGGAACATTGTGCGATGATGCGGGAAACGTACCAGAAAGTGCTCGCCAAGCGATCACAGCGGCACATAAGAAAGGGCATGAGTTTTTCTTGTGTACGGGTCGTTCAAAAGCCGAAATCACAGAAGATGTACTGGCACTGCCTTTAAGTGGAATGATTGGTGCCGGCGGCGGTTATTGCGAGGTGCACGATGAGGTGATTTTGCACAAAGTTTTTGAAAAGGAAGCCTTATTAAGACTGATCAATTTCTTAAAAGCAAACCAAATCGAGTATTACTTGGAATCGAATCAAGGATTATTTGCAAGTACCAATTTACGAAATCGGTTGACTGAGATCGTCTTAGCAGGTGAGCCTGTTGAAAGTGAAACAGGAAAAAAACGTGTTCAAACTATTCAGTGGTTCCTTGATTTATTGATCGAGGACGAAGCGAAAATCGATTACGATGACGTGAACAAAGTTTCCTTCATCAATCATTCCATTCCTTATGAACAGGTTCATGACCAATACCACGAACAATTCCAAATGATTCGCAGTACAGTTCCTGTTTTTGGCAAAGACAGTGGCGAGATCGGCATCAAGAATATCCACAAGAAAACAGCCATCGATTTTCTCTTGAACCATCTAGGGATCGATAACAAAGATACCTTGGCGTTTGGTGACGGCCATAATGATGTCGAAATGTTTGAAGCCGTTGCGACAGGAATTGCGATGGGCAATGCCTGTGAACAGCTATTGGCAGTAGCTGACGAGGTGACGGCTCGACCAGAAGACGGCGGGATTGCGCAAGCACTCCAAAAGCACGGTCTGGTGTAACCACTAAGAAGCATGACCAGCACATGCTTTTTTATGCTAGTCAGGTTTCATAGCAACAAAGTTCAGAAGACCTGTAAAGTGATCGACAGAGTAGTTTTTTGCTTCATTCTTGTGAAGAAGACTCTGATTAGAAAGAAGTACTATCAGTGACTATACAACATACAATAGGTAAAAGGGGACAGAAGCCGAATTCTGTGCCTCTTTTTTATTTCTAGATAAGATTTAAATGGGGACAAGACATGCACCCCAATATTGGAAACGGATACGTTATAATTTAGATACAATCAAACTTGGCCAAGGGAGATTAAAAAAATGGATAATAATCGATTGAATTTCATTTATAAGTTAAATCATATTGTGAACGAAAATGAAGTAGGGACGGTTGAATTTGAACTTGCTAAATTTTTCTTAGAGAACTTCAAAAGCGTGACTCGATGGAACATTTATCAGATTGCAGAAGAGCAGCATGTATCGCGGGCCTCCATTCGACGATTTGCGAAACAATTGGGCTACGAAAACTTTTTAGATATGAAAAAGAATGCGGAAACTTTTGATGATGGAATCAATGAATTTCTGAGGTTTTACGGCTACCCCAATTTTTTGACTAAGCTTCAAGACAATATTACTTCCTTAATGGAAGAATTAAGTCTGCGTTTTAATACACAAGAAGTCGATCGTCTTGTCCGATTAATCAATGATAGTCGAGAAGTTATGATTTTGTGTTCAAGCAATATTACAGGTAGTGTAAAAACATTCCAACAGCGAATGGTTATCTTCGGCAAAAGAATTACTCTATTAACGTCAAAGAGCGATCTGACGTTAGCCTTGGAACACTACCAAGATCCCTTGATCATTGTTTTTTCGCTATCGGGTCTCTTCGTTTCTTCCATGCTTGAAATACTAAAAGAAGTCAAGGCACCAACGATTTTGTTTACAAATAATAGAAACCCAATCTATAACCGCTATTTTGATAAATTGTATCATTTAAGTTCACAAACACATGAAAAAGAAATTAATGAGCTGCTTTACTATACGTATGGCATTGATTTCGTACTTGATCTGCTATTCAATGGTTATTTACTTAAATTTAAGAGAGAAGGCAATGGGCATGCATTATAAAGATAAACCACTATTTCCAAAGGATTTTTTATGGGGCGCTTCAAGTGCGGCGTGGCAAGTTGAAGGGGCTGTAGCAGAAGATGGGCGTTCAACTGCGATCATCGACTTAAACAGCAAAAAGAAAAAGCCCTATACAGATAATTCGATCGCCGCTGATCATTACCATAAATACAAAGAAGATGTCCAATTAATGGCTGATGCGGGCTTTACTTCATATCGCTTTTCGATTGCTTGGCCTAGGATCTATCCTGATAATTCAGGGGTGCCCAATCAATTAGGCATTGACTTTTACAATCAGCTGATTGATGAATTAATTGAACATGGCATTACTCCAATCGTCACTTTGTATCACTACGATATGCCAGTCTGGGTTGATGAAGAATTTAATGGTTGGTACGACCGAGGCATCATTGATGCATTTGACCAATATGTTAGAACCTGTTTTGAGTCATTCGGCGATCGTGTGAAATACTGGCTGGCAATTAATGAGCAGAACATGCAAATTGTCTATGGAGACTGGTTAGGAGTATGCAAATACCCAGAGACTTGGTTCGAAGATAAGTGGAAAGTCAATCATATTATGAACCTATGTCATGCAAAAGCGGTGATTGCGTGTCATGAATTGGTTGAAGACGGCAAGATCGGCCCGGTTCCTGGGATGGTTCCGTTTTATCCTGAGTCAGCAAAACCAGCAGATCAGATTGCAGCGATGAATGCAGAAGAACTGACGGAAAAAATCTGGAATGATTTTAATGCAAATCGTGAATACAATGGTTTTATTAAACGTTATTGGAAAGAAAATAATATTGACCCAGATATTCGCCCTGGGGATATGGAATTGGTTGCACAAGCAAAAATCGACTTTTTCGGCATCAATTGTTACCGTAGCAATGTAGCGAAGGAGTCACCAGTGGCATCCGATCATCAAGAAATTGGGTTGAACAAATCGGGGATAAAAGGGGAATTTGTTTACCCAAATTATCCAGGGATTTTTGCGCAAACGGTCAATCCTTTTGTCGAGACAACCGATTGGGATTGGGAGATCGATCCAGTTGCTATGCGTTACTTGTTACGCTACATGGAAGACCACTATCATTTACCAATGGTGATTACTGAGAATGGTTACGGGGCGCATGAGAAGCTAGGTGAGGATGGAAAAGTACATGATCAAGAACGAATTGATTTTTTAAATGATCAGATTTATCAAGTCGGATTGGCGATTGAAGATGGCGCAAAAGTCTTTGGTTATAATCCATGGTCCTTTACTGATCTTTTGAGTACGGGCAATGGGATGGCGAAACGGTATGGACTTGTCTATATCAATACAACTGATGAAGAGTTACTGGATTTACGTAGAATCCCGAAAGATTCTTACTATTGGTATAAAGAAGTGATCCAATCAAATGGTCAAACGTTAGTACGTCCAAAAGGATGAGAAATGAGCGATAGAAGAAAGAGCTTCTATCGCTCCTAAAACTACTTTTGTGAAAGCGGTTTATAAAATAAAGTGAGGATGAATCACTATGTCAAACTATCATGAACTGGTTGTGTATATTATAAAAAATATCGGAGGAATCGAAAATGTTCAAACAGTCAATCACTGCGCTACTAGGCTTCGGCTGCAGTTAAGTGATCCGACCGCTTTTGATGACAAGCAATTAAAAGAAAATAAACTTATTTTGGGCACAGTGAGAAGAGGCCATGAAGTTCAACTGATCATCGGTCCTGATGTGCCAAAAGTATATGCAATTTTTACAGAAAAGCGAAATCAAATGAATGGTCAGACGAAGGAAGAACGAAAAACGAAGCGCACCCTCAAAGACTACGGCTTGCTGGTTGTCGATTTTATCAGTGGAACCTTCGTTCCAGTTCTACCGGTATTGGTAGCTGCTGGGCTGGTATCGGCGGTATTGAATATTGGCGTGACCTTTTTCGGACTTGCAGCTGACAGCGGAACCTACACGATTTTAAATGCTATCAATGATGCGGGTTTTTATTTTCTACCGATTTATATCGGTTATAGTGCTGCTAGAAAACTTGGAATCAATGGACTGATGGGTATGTTCCTAGGCGCGATCCTCGTCCACTCATTGATCAATGGCGTGGAAGGGTTGAATTTCTTAGGAATCGCTATCCCAACGATGATTTATAATACAACGACTATTCCCGTAATATTTGGTGTTTTGTTTATGGCGGTAATGGATCGAATCGGGGATAAGTTTATTCCGCAATCGATCAAGTATTTCGTCAAGCCATTATTAGTTATTTTAATTACCGTACCTGTCACATTAATCGTATTAGGGCCAATTGGAAATGCAGTGGGCGGATACATTGCTAGTGGTTTGAGCTTTTTATACGACAAACTCGGCTGGTTTTCAGTTGGTGTCTTAGGAGCAATGACTCCGCTATTAGTCATGACAGGTACCAATCAAGCGTTGTTCCCCTTGGTCTTTGCTATGTTAGGAGACTACGGCTATGATTCATTTGTTATGCCAGCTATGCTGGCAGCCAACGTTGCCGTGGGTGCATCAGCCTTAGCTATTTCTTATACGGAAAAAAATACTGAAAAACGAGCTTTGGCTCTTTCTTCAGGACTGACTGGTGTGATGGGGATTACCGAGCCGGCTATTTTTGGCATCTTGATCAACTATCGAAGTGCTTTTATAGGAGCGATTCTAGGTGGTGCAGTAGGTGGGATCATGGCAGGGTTTGTTCAACTAAAACAATATGCAGTTGTTTCACCAGGTCTGGTTGCGATCCCGACTTTTATCCCGACAGATGGTTCTGGATTCAATAGCAATTTTTGGTTTGCAATCGTCGTCATTCTTCTGGCTGTATGCGTTTCTTTTACTACAACGATTCTCTTAGAACGAAAACGAGTTCAAGCAAATCAAATGAGTAAAGCCGAAGATGCTTTGAAAGTCAGCAGCCCAATATCGGGAAGTGTTATTTCTCTTGAGGCAGTCAAGGATCCGATGTTTTCGGAAAAAATGATGGGGAATGGAGTGGCGATCATTCCTTCTGATGAAACCATAGTTGCTCCTTTTGATGGCTATGTGATTATGACTACACCCACCAAGCACGCGATTGGCTTAAGAGGCGAGAATGGGGTCGAACTTTTGATCCACATCGGGATCGACACGGTTCATCTAGATGGAAAAGGATTTACCCTTTATGTAGCTGAAAATCAATACGTTAAAGCTGGAGAAAAATTGATTTCTTTTGATGAAAAAGAAATCAGTGCAGCAGGCTATGATCTAACGATTCCCATCATTGTCACCAACACAGCTGATCATGAACCCTTTGCTCAGACGATACAGCAAAAAGTAAATAGCAGCGATTATTTATTTTCAGTTCAATAATGGGTTCCCAATCAATTCTTTTTCAAGCTCCTAGGCGCGGACCTCAAATATACCTTCAAGTGAAAGCCCTGTCCTGAATTTTCAGCAGGGCTTTTTATTTGATGCCCTTTCTTTATCGCCACCAATAAAGTGTATAGAAAAATTCCAGAATATTTCGAAAAATACCATTGCTTATTTATGGCAAAACCATTAGTATTATTAGAAAAACTGATGGTGAATCGATGATAAAGCGAGCCTTTAACAGTGAGAAAGCCGAATCAGTGGCATGAAATAGGAGTGATAAGTGTGGAAGAGTTATGGAATGTATTGAAACCAGCCGAACAAGTCGAACTGAAATTAAGAAAATTGTATACGCAGCATCATTTTTCACCTTATCACTCGAACAATTTTGAAGAGTATCGCAACTATCAGCAAAATGATCAGTTCTTGCGTGGTTCTTCCATCATCACGTTTACAGGCACGGATGGCAGGACGATGGCGCTAAAACCCGATGTCACCTTGTCGATTGCCAAAAATACACCTTCTGGAGAAGCGCGCAGAGTGTATTATGTGGAGGATGTCTATCGACAGGATCGTCAAGCAGGGGAATACCAAAAGATCGATCAAATCGGTTTGGAGCTCATTGACCAAATCACATGGGAAGATCAACTGGAGGTTGTAAAACTGGCTTGGGAAAGTTTGGCTCAGGTGGGAAAAGGGACCTTGGATCTGTCTCATATGGGGATTTTGGATGGCATCTGCCAACGCTTCCCCGAAGCAGATCGACAAAAGGTACTGCACTGCCTGCGGGACAAGAGTTCTCATGGCATGGATGCACTGACTGAAAAAGCTGGCTTGTCAGCAACAGAAGCTGAAAAATTGGCGAAACTGGTACGTTTGTCAGGTGATTTTGAAACCAAGTATCAAAAAGCCAAAGAGCTGCTGGCAGAGTATCCACAAGCACAAGCTGGTTTAGCAGAACTAAAACAACTGTATCAAGCATTGCAAAAAGAACAACTGTCAGCCTCCATTCGGATAAGGCTGGATTTTTCAATTTTAAATGATGCCGATTATTACAGTGGCTTGCTGTTTCAAGGATTCATCGAAGAAGCAAGAGAGACGATTTTATATGGTGGCCGTTATGATCGCTTGATGAGTCGCCAAGGCAAAGAGCAAGGGGCGATCGGTTTTGGTATGAAGCTCAATCATGTAGGGCAAAAGGCGCCGACTGACAACGAAAGTTCAGGCTATTTGAACATTGCGTTACCTAAAGGCCGCATGGGGGATGCCGTATACGATTTATTCACGAAAGCTGGAGTTGCTGCGCAAGGCGTCTTCAAAGACAATCGCCAACTAATTTTTTGTGATGAAGAAAACAAGTTGCGCTTTTTCTTAGTCAAGCCGAGCGATGTGGCAATCTATGTGGAGCACGGAGTGGCGGATATCGGTGTCGTAGGCAAAGATATTTTAATGGAAAGCAAGGCAGAAGTCATCGAATTTCTTGATTTGCATATGGGGGTCTGCCGTTTGGCAGTAGCTGCGCGTACGGATTTTGAGGAAGATTTCTCCCGCCCGCTGCGGGTCTCCACAAAATATCCGCAGATCACCCGCCAGTTTTATCAAGGGTTAGGTCGCTCGGTGGAATTGATCCAACTGCATGGATCCATTGAATTGGCTCCTTTGTTAGGTCTCTCCGATGTGATCGTTGACATCGTCGAAACGGGGACGACACTAAAAGAAAATGATTTAGAAGTGATCCAAGACATCGCGCCGTCTTCAGCGCGTTTAGTGATCAACCACGCCACGTGGCGTTTCAAGCAAGAACGCATTCAAACAGTGATTGAGAAGGTGAGGGAGCAATTATGAGAATTTTTTCGACCCAAAAAGATACGATCGAAACGATTGTGGCAAGGAAAAAGTCGGAAACGAAGGATGTTTCAATCGTTGTCGCCCAAATCATTGCCCGTGTTCAGCAGCAAGGAGATCAGGCGTTGTTCCAATTAATTGAGGAAATCGATCAAGTGACCTTGTCTTCCTTAACCGTCAGTCCAGGGGAGATAGACGAGGCTGTCCAAGCCGTCTCCCCTGAGCTGCTTGAGGTGATGGAACAGGCAAAAGAAAACATTTTGGCATTTCATCAAAAGCAAGTCCAGCAAGGCTTTGTCTTGACGAAGGAAAATGGCGTTGTGATGGGACAGCGGGTTTTGCCACTAGCAAAAGTCGGGGTCTATGTTCCTGGCGGCACAGCAGCTTATCCTAGTACGGTTTTGATGGATGTCCTGCCCGCAAAAATCGCCGGGGTCAAAAAAATCGTTATGATCACACCGACGGACAGCCAAGGAAAAGTTCCAGCTGCTATCTTAGCGGCAGCTTCCGTTGCTGGAGTGGATGAAATCTACAAAGTCGGTGGTGCCCATGGCGTAGCGGCATTGGCTTATGGGACAGAAACGATTCCCAAAGTCGACAAAATCGTGGGACCAGGAAATATTTATGTCGCCACAGCGAAAAAAATGGTGTACGGCGAAGTTGATATCGATATGATCGCAGGGCCCAGCGATGTGCTGATCATCGCCGATGCCAGCGCAAATCCTCGCTGGCTGGCAGCGGATCTTTTGGCACAAGCCGAGCATGATATCTTAGCGCAAGCCATCTCAGTCACAACAGAAGCAGCCTTGATTGAACAAGTCCAAGTAGAGCTTGACTTGCAGCTGAAGCAACTGCCCCGAAAAGACATTGCTGCTGCGGCGCTTGAATCTAGCGGAAAGCTGATCCTAGTCAAAGATTTGACCGAAGCACTTACCATTGCCAATCAAATCGCCCCAGAACATCTTGAATTAGCAGTGGCAGATCCTTTTGCTTTGTTGGGACAAGTAGAAAATGCGGGCAGTGTCTTTTTAGGACATCATACACCAGAAGTGCTGGGAGATTATTTTGCTGGACCAAATCATACCCTACCAACAGAAGGGACCGCCCGTTTTTACTCACCGTTATCAGTGGATGATTTTATTAAGAAAAGCAGCTACTTGTATTACCCAGAAGCAGCCATGAAGGCGGCTGGTCCAGCCGTAGCATTGTTCGCAGAAACCGAAGACTTGATCGGCCATGCCCGTTCGATCAATGTACGAAGAGAGGGAGAAAAATGACCTTTTTACATCAAAAGTATCACAAGCTGACTCCTTATACACCAGGGGAACAAGTAGACGAGCAAGCCGTTATTAAACTGAACACCAATGAAAGTCCTTATCCGCCAGCACCAAGTGTTCAAGCAGCGGTTGCCGATGCCACCCACAAGCTGAATCGTTACTCGGATATTGCTGCTGAAGTGGTGACAACCCCTCTGGCTGCTTATCTTGGCGTTACACCAGCCCAGCTGTTTCTCGGTAATGGTAGTGACGAAGTCTTGTCCTATCTCTTTCAAGGCTTCACGGAAAACGGCATCGCCTTTCCCGATGTGACCTATGGGTTTTATCAAGTGTATAGTGCCTTGTACCAAGTCGCTGCCACCGTTGTTCCGCTGCAAGAAGATTTCTCGATTGCGTTAACGGACTACGATTCGCTCAAAGGGACTGTCATTTTTGCCAATCCCAATGCGCCGACTGGGGTTTATCAAGAACAAAGCGAAATTTGTGCCTTTCTAAAACGGCATCCCGATCGCTTAGTGATTGTCGATGAGGCCTATATCGATTTTGGCGGCTCTTCAATGGTTTCTATGATCGATCAATACCCAAATCTCTTAGTCGTGGGGACGTTTTCAAAATCTCGGCAGCTGGCAGGGGCACGCCTAGGCTTTGCGGTTGCTAATGAAGGACTGATCCAAGACTTGAATCGGTTGAAATTTAGCTTGAATCCTTACAATGTCAATAGTTTGACCCAAGCCGCTGGTGCAGCCGTTTTGCAAGAACAAGCGTATGTCGATGAGAAAATCCAAGCAACGATCCAGGTGCGTGAGTGGAGCAAGCAAGCCCTAGCGAAACTCGGCTTTGAGCAGACCGACAGCCAAGGAAATTTTTTGTTTGCAAGGCACCCTGCGATTGCTGGTGAAGAGTTGTATCAGGCACTGAAAGAGCAGAAAATATTCGTCCGCTGGTTTAATCAGCCCCGCATCAAAGAGTATTTACGGATCACGGTAGGAACGAAGGCCCAGATGGAACGATTGATGACGGTGTTAACAACGATCATAGAAGAGGTGAAGGAATGAGAAAAGCAGAAGTTACCCGCAATACGACTGAAACCAAGATCCACCTGCAGTTGACGATCGATGGTACTGGTCAGCAATCAATCAAGACTGGTGTGGGGTTTTTAGACCACATGCTGGAATTATTTGTCCGCCACGGTCGCTTTGATTTGACGTTGGTCTGTGATGGTGATACAGAAGTAGATGCCCATCACACAACAGAAGACGTTGCCATCGCCATTGGCCGAGCGTTTTCAGAAAGTCTTGGGGAGCGACGAGGCATCAAACGTTATGGCAGTATGCTGCTGCCGATGGACGAAGCCTTAGTCATGACAGCGATCGATATTAGCGGTCGTGGCATGGCAGTCGTAGAGTTGGCGATACCGAGCGAAAAAATCGGGCAGCAGTTTGATACGGAATTGGTTGAAGAATTTTTCATTGCTTTTGCCCGTGAATTAGGTGCTACGATCCATCTCCATCAAATCGCTGGCAAAAACAGCCACCACATTGTGGAAGCTTGTTTTAAAGGATTTGGGCGTGCTTTAGGTGAAGCAGTAGCGATCAATCAAGCAGCCCCAGATGAGATTCCTTCAACCAAAGGGACGATCCAGTGAGTCATGAGGGAAAAATGATTACGTATCTTCCACACAGATGGATGAGATAAGGAAAGGGGCGTATTATGTTAGCAATCATCGACTATGGGGTCGGCAATTTGTTCAGCTTGTCTCGTTCGCTGGATTATTTGGGTGTTGACTGCCAAATCACGCGTTCACTAGCAGAATTAAAAGCTGCTGACCGCATTCTTTTACCCGGCGTAGGCGCTTTTGGCGATGCCCGCCAAAAGTTGGCAGAGTTCTCGCTGATCGAACCGATCCAAGAATTGGCAGCAGCTGGCAAACCCTTTTTAGGCATTTGTTTAGGGATGCAGCTGTTGTTCGACAGCAGCGAGGAGTTTGGCACACATGCGGG
The DNA here is from genome assembly GCF_030499455.1 of Enterococcus sp. B2E4. Classification (NCBI taxonomy): domain Bacteria; kingdom Bacillati; phylum Bacillota; class Bacilli; order Lactobacillales; family Enterococcaceae; genus Enterococcus; species Enterococcus sp. B2E4. Next base: position 9,201 of record NZ_JAUKPK010000002.1, on the reverse strand, counting down.
GCTCGGTTTGATTCCAGGACGGATCGTTTCCATGCAAAGCGTCTTTGAAGAAGCCAAACTGAATCTGAAAGTGCCACAGATTGGTTGGAATCGGCTGACTGTCAGAAAGGAAAGTCCTCTCGTCAGTGGGATAGGGGAACAAGACTTTGTCTACTATGTCCACAGTTATTTTGCTACTGATTGCCAAGAGTATGTCATAGCAGACAGTGACTATGGTCTAGCAATTCCCGGTATTGTGCAAAAAGACAATGTCTTCGGCACTCAGTTTCACCCAGAAAAAAGTGGGGCTGTCGGGTTGAAGATTTTAAAAGCATTTACGGAGGTGCCGCTATGAAAATTTTTCCAGCAATCGATCTGTTAGATCAAAAAGTGGTCCGTTTGTACCAAGGAGACTATGAGCAAAAAGAAGTGTTTGGGGATGATCCAGTGGCATTTGCTCGTTCCTTTGAAGAAGAAGGTGCCAACTATCTGCACCTCGTCGACTTAGATGGTGCCAAAGCGGGCAAACTCCATTACTTTGATGTCGCAAAAAGCATCGTCCAGCAAACCAATCTGTTTGTCGAAGTTGGCGGTGGGATTCGTGAGGAAGAAACGATCCAGCATTGTTTAGCAGCAGGCGTTCATCGGGTGATCCTCGGCACGATTGCCCAGAAAGACCCAGCATTCACAAAAGCGATGCTCAAGAAATACGGCAACAAGATCGCGATTGGGGTCGATGCCAAGGAAGAAAAAGTGGCCGTGGAAGGCTGGCTCGAGAAAACGGCAACAGACGCGTTTACTTTTTGCCAACAATTGGTGGAATGGGGAGCGCAAACGATCATCTTTACCGAAATCTCGCGTGACGGTACAGGAGAAGGCATCAATCTGCCCTTATACGAAAAACTCAATCAATTAGATTGCGACATCGTGGCTTCTGGCGGCGTGGCTTCATTGGCAGATATCAAAGGATTAAAACAGTTGGGCATCTCTGGCGTGATCGTTGGGAAATCCTTATATAACGGCAGTCTCCAATTGGCGGATGTCTTAGCAGCAGGGGAGGCAGAAGCATGATCGCCAAACGAATCATTCCTTGCCTTGATGTGCGAGATGGGCGAGTCGTGAAAGGAGTCAATTTTGCTGGCTTAAAAGATGTCAATGATCCAGTGACTTTGGCGCGCTTTTACAATGAACAAGGCGCCGATGAGCTGGTTTTTTATGACATTACTGCTTCTGCAGAAGAACGCGGCTTATTCACGGACATTTTGCAGCGCGTGGCGTCAGAAGTGTTTATTCCTTTGACGGTGGGCGGTGGCATCAATCAAGTAGCAGATTTTGAACGAGTCTTAAACTGTGGCGCCGACAAAGTCAGCGTCAATTCGGGGGCGCTTCGCAGACCAGAGTTGATTGCAGAAGGTGCGAAACGCTATGGCAGCCAGTGTGTTGTTTTATCCGTTGATGTTCGCCGAGTCGGTGAGAACTGGCATGTGTTTGCCAAAGGCGGACGGGAAGATACAGGCTTAGAAGCATTGGCATGGATTCGCCAAGCTGAGCAGTTAGGTGCTGGTGAACTAGTCATCAACAGCATGGATACCGATGGCGTGAAGCAGGGGTTTGATCTCGACTTGCTGAAAGCTGTCAGCGAAATCACCAAACTGCCGATCGTCGCATCAGGTGGTGCTGGCAAAAGTGCCGATTTTATCGAGCTGTTTCAATTGCCAAATATTGAAGCAGGGCTGGCAGCTTCGATTTTTCACTATGGCGAGGTAAAAATCCCAGAGCTGAAAAAACAATTACAGGCCGTCGATATTCCCGTACGAATCGTATAGCGTTGGCGTTTTGATAGGCAATAGAAGGAGTGGATAACATGGTGCAAGTACGATTTGATGAACAAGGATTGGTTCCAGTGATCGTGCAGGATGTGGAAACGAATGAAGTTTTGACCTTAGCTTATATGAACCAAGAAAGTTTGACCTTGACGTTGAAGGACCGATTGATGACCTTTTATTCTCGCAGTCGCCAAGAATTGTGGCGCAAAGGAGAAACCAGCGGCAATTACCAGCATTTAGTATCATTGACCGCAGATTGCGATCAAGATGCTTTAGTCGCCAAAGTAAAAAAAGACGGACCTGCTTGCCATACAGGCACAGAAAGCTGCTTTACAGAGGTGCTTTATGATACAGAATCCTCTCCGACCATCGATGCGTTGTATGAGCTGATAAAAGGTCGTAAAGATACGCCGCAAGAAGGCAGCTATACCAGCTACTTGTTTGAAAAAGGCAGTGAAAAAATCTTGAAAAAAATCGGCGAGGAAGCAACCGAGGTCGTGATTGGGGCGATGAAGGAAGACTGCCAAGAAACCGTTTATGAGATTGCTGATTTGGCGTATCATACATTGGTTTTAATGGCAGAAATGGGGATTGATTTAGCGGCTATTCGCCAAGAGCTTGCCAAGCGTCATGTTGTGGATAAGAAAGTCAAACAAGAACGGATGCAATAACGGTCAGGGTTTTTCAGTAGAAAGAAAGCAACTGACGATAAAAAAAGAAGCCCTTCAGCCATTGCTTGAAGGGCTTCGCAACCGTGGCGATAAAGTTGATCTGCTGGTACTTTGAGTGAGCACACAAACTGGCTATTTGTTTTCCAACTTTTCGATCAATTCTTTCATTTCTTTGATTTCTTTTTCCTGTGCGTCAATGATTTTTTCTGCAAGTTCTTTTACTCTTGGATCAGACAAATCGGCATTTTTACTGGTTAGAATCGCAATCGAATGATGGGGAATCATGGCTTTCATCCAGGCCGTATCTCCCACGGCGGTTTGGCTTCTGACCATAAACAGTGAACCAAAAAAGAGTACAACACTGACAACTAAAATTCCGATATTCATTTTCTTGTTGTCATACATCTTCCACATAAATAACAGCATGATGATCGCCATCATCGCGCCCATCATTAGTGCCATAAATAGGCGGGTTTGGCTGAAAAAGATATGATCGAGGGCGTAGACATTGAAATACATCATACAAAACATAATCACCGTCGATACCCCAATCATTACCAAAAATTTCCCGTATTTCTTCATTTCTTTCCTCTCCTTTTTGTGTACAAAATAAAAACAATAAAGCAATCCAAAACATCATCGGAACAGATGCTTTTTTTCGTTTATTGTTTTGTTAGAATAAATTTACTCCCTAAATCAAGTATAGCGGAGGAAGTAGAATGAGAGAAGCGATATACATTTGAACGAAAACAAATGGGTTCTTAGAGTAAAAAAGCGAAAACGGGATTACTCGTCTAGGTTTATTTGTTATAATCAACCTAAGAAATGGATGGTGTATAGAATGAATCACAATGATCGCTTGACGCGTTTACGCTATGCTTTGGATATCAAGGATACCGACATGGTGAAAATTTTTGAACTTGGCGGCGCTTCTTTCACAAAAGAAGAAGTAAGACAATTATTGAAGAAAAAAGATCCTGAGACCTACGAGATTGAGTGTACCAATGAAGCCTTTGAGCGTTTCTTAAATGGTTTGATTCGCTCGCAACGAGGAACAAAGCCAGATGCTGCAGAACCTGTCCTAGAGTTGAACAATGGCAATGTAAATAATTTGATGCTGAAGAAAATAAAAATCGCCCTTTCCCTAACAACAGATGAAATGCTGGGCATTTTCGAGCAAGCGGGAGTTAAAGTTTCAAAAGGTGAATTAGGCGCCATTTTACGAAAAGAAGGCCATCGCAATTACAAACCATGTTTAGACAAATATGCCCGCAACTTTTTAAAAGGATTGACGATCGAGTATCGGGATAACTAGTAAAAAATCAATAATAGGCTGAACTTACAATGGGCCGCCCAAAGAGATGCATGTTATGTGTCTCTTTTTTTGTGTGTAAATTAAAAAAAACAATTTAAATCAGTGATTATAACGCTAATGGGACTTATAGTGAAAATGCGCAAGAAGTTACCTATGTTTATGAACGTAGTGATGCAGCACTGGTTATCGTAAGATATGAAGACATGGAAGGAAATCAATTAGCTGAACCAACGATCCTTAATGGAAAAGTTGGCTTGTCTTATGAAAGCAACGCCAAAGAAATATCTGGCTGGCGGGTTTCAAAGACGCCTAAAAATGCAAAAGGTACCTTCAGTGATGCCGTCCAAGAAGTTATTTATGTTTACAGTGCTGATAAAGAGAATGAACCGGGAGAAGATTCAGGAAAAGATACACCAGAATCAGAAAACAAGACGCCGGACGAAGAGAACGGGAATAGCTCAGGAAATAACAGCAAGCAAACAAACACACAAACCAAATCAAAAAATAAGTTGCCTGCAACAGGAGAACAACTTACAGGTCAACGAATCATGGGCTTTTTGGGAGTCATCACTGTTCTGTTTTCTTTCGTAGTAATTTTGAGACGAAAAAGAAAAACTGAAAATTAAAAGCTTTTCAATAGAGAGGAAAGAGTATCCAGAATTGATTGTTTTCTGGATACTCTTTGTTTAACCCTATTTAAATATGAGCGAGAATATAGGTTTTTATCAGTTATCTTTCGAATGTTACGTTCTTGAATTCATCATTCAAGCCATCACGATAGGCAATAGTCAAGACTAATTTTCCTGTTGTTTTGTCATAGTCTTCCACGTTTAGTTCTAGAGAGAAGTTCTTAACATTGGCATCAATATAAGAAACAATTTCTTTTTCTTCCTCACCGATTTTTATCGAAAGTGTGCTTTCTCCTAATAAATTCGCCTCCTCCAGAACTGTTTTGGCTGAGCGTATTTCAGGCTGATAGAAGACAGTGTTTGTTTGAGTTAAATAGATTCTACTTATTCGCAACGGAACTGTGATCTTTCCAAAGTCATTTGAGACAACGATCCCAGGTTTATTACTAGGGGAGACAAAGACAGCGAGACTTATTAAAATTGGAACGAGAATACTAGCAACACTTGACCATACTATTTTTTTTGATATTTTCATTGATTTCAGTTCATTCAGCGAAGCATGAACACCTGTCCCCCCATTCGTTTTAATTAATGTAAGAAGTTAGCTTGATTATGGCGAAGATACTTTAAAAATAACTGTACTAATTTTCAACTTTATATAAGCGTAATTGATAGAAAGTAAAAGCTTTTGGAATTGTTGAAATGCTCAAAGGCTACCTAACTCTTCGATTGTAAATACTCCTAAAAACCGACTCTCTTATTATCGTAGCAAAATATACGGTTTTTTACTTTTATTATTATAAAATAATTTTTTGATAAATAGCGCTTTGGACTGTTTTGTCGTCTTAAACTAGCTGTTAGAAAGAGCAATGTTCTCCAGACGTAGTAACTCGTAGTTCTAAGTAGTTGTAGCCATGATTTTGCTTATCCTAAATGATTCAGAAGGTGATAGTTTCAGAGACAGCTTCTTATAAAATGAAATAAGTAGTCAATGAATACACACTGAATGAAAATAGATCGTGAAAGGAGTATAATTACCTTAAAAATAAAGTTAAGAGGTATTATTATGTATAAATTTCTTTTAACTAAATTAGACCAAGATGTTTATGAATTGTTTGCGCATTTTTTTGAGCAGGCTGTGGAGCGTGAAAAACTAAATGTTCTTGCTGAAAAGACAAACTTATCAAAACGACGAATCGTCTTAGTTTTTGAGCGAGCACTCGATTTGCAAACGGCGTATCCTTATTTTGAGATTGCGTTGCATGAAGGTAGAGAGATGACGCTTTATTTTGCGCCGAATTTTCTTTTGTCTAAGCTTTATTCGGTCATGCTAGAAGAAAGCATGCCATTTCAAATTTTAGACAGACTCTTTAGTGATAAGTATGTGTCGCTGGAAGAAACCGCCCAACAACATTATGTCAGCAATCGCACGGTTCAAAGAAAACTAAAGGAAGTAGAAACGATTCTTGAAAATTATCACATTCGATTGAACCTAAAAATAAAACCGCTTTTTGTGGGCGAAGAATACCGCATTCGGCATTTTTTCCACATCATGTATTGGCAGATCTATGATGCAACGAACGTGCGTTATAGTGGATTGACGAAACAAAGTGTCAGTACATTGAAGAAAAAGTTGACAAGTTATCCCAGTTTTTATCGCGGGATTGATCAGGAGAAATTTGTTCAATTGTTGGCGTTAAGTATTTATCGTTTTAAAAGAGGCTTTCCTGTAAAAGAGATTCCTCAAGAGATGAGGGAGATGAGGCATCTGACGATTTCCTTTGAAGAATTTAAAGAAGAGCTGATCAAGCCATTGCTAAGAGACAATTTGATTCTAAATGGGCTTCCAGAAACAGAATTTCTCTTCTTGTATTATATGTTTTCTGTCATGACGACGTACTTACCTGAAGAGATTCCTAGTCAGTTAACAATTGGGGATCATTTTTCTCCACGAGCAATCGCTGCAGCAAGGCTATTTGCGGAAAACGCTCAGAAAGTTTTTCTCGTTTCTGAAAGCAATATTGATTATCTGTTGGTCAATGCCTTGAATATTCATTCGGTTTCGCTTCTTTTTGCATCGAAAAATAAGATCGATGCCTTTGGAAAAAGCACCACGGACAAAGATTATCGCCGTGTCTTTCCTAAGATTTTTCCGTTTGTTCAGGAGATGTACGAATCGTTAGCGCAACAATCACCAATTTTTTCAACCATGTATGAAGCGAACAATCGCTTGCTTTTTCAATATAGTATGCTTCTTTCTCTGGTAGCGAAAATTGATCGTTCTACGGTTCGTATTTTTCACGAATCAAAATTCGGAAAAATCCAAGAAATCAGACAAAAGGAATGATTGAAGCGCTGGTTTGGGTACACACTTTCATTTGTTTCCGAAAATCCCGATTTTGTCGTGACAGATTATCCCGTCAATCGGCAAGCTTTTATTGACCAAAATCCCAACGTCCAATTTTTTAAATGGAATAGTTTTCCAACGGGGGATCGCTGGCTTGAACTGATTGAAGCAGTTGAAAAGTTCCAGAATGAGTTTAGTCAAAAACATACGTAAAACTGTGGATTTCACAGTATGAAAAAAAGGAGGATTCTCAAAACCAGAGAATCCTCCCTTTTTTTAGTAGGAAGCGAAAAGTTTTGCACAGCGTTTCTCAGATTTCCTATGTAGTTTGTCAATCGCTCAATCGGCTATTGGGCTTGTTTACTTTTATGAAACTAAAATTGATACGATCCAACCCGAAGGTATCTAACAGGACTTTATTTGCTTCTAACAAACAAATGATTGGCGTCTCCTTTCCTAAAAAACATGTAATAATGCAGGCATAAAGATCTCGGTCAACAGAAACGTTTTACGAAAAAGCGAAGGTAAGAAAGAGTGTTCGAATCCTCTATTTAACGTAATGCTAGTGATTTCAGCCTAAAGGTCGATTTCCTTTCAATATTTCCATAGAGTACGCATCGACGTATTCGTTCCAACGATAAACACATAAACAGGATTTTACATAAGATTCACCAATCAATAGAACAGGAGGACTAAAGATGGAGTCAGCATTTAAGATCCATTCAATGGAAGAATATTTAAACTTCTACATGGAAGAAACGGAGCGGCTTTTTTTCAAGGAAGAGTTTCCAGAACTCAAAGAAAAGATTCTTGCCAATTGCTTCGAAATCAAACGAGCGATCCAAGAAATCAATCACGAAAACTTTTTTGAACAGTATGCGAGAATCAATACATTAGAAGCAGAGATTTTGATTATTTTGGAATGCAGTGAATTGCGGGGGAGTGACAATGTGGTCCCTTTTGCTGAGGCAGAAATTTTGCAAGTGGCGAAACAAGATAGCAAAACCTATTTTAAAGAAAGATGTGGGCTGACATTGATCGCGCCTACGCCCCATTCATTGCATTTTTCCGTGGAGTAGTTGAAGTAACAACAAAGATCATTCGTGAGGAAAAAGTGTTATAGGAAGTTTGAAAGGAGCCTTTCATTAAGGTTTGTGCAGGAGTAATTGTTTTACCAAAAGAAAAGGCTGCAGTTTTTTTATGCAACTTTGGAGGCATTGTGGAAAAAAGCTGTACCTTTGATATAAATTCATTCAACAAATAATTGGAGGTCACAGATGAATGCAATAGAAAAGAGGATCCAGTTTATTGTCGAAGCTGACAAGCTTAAAGCCATCCTTAGACAATCGACACTGATCTATGATAGAAACCAACGGGAAAATGATGCAGAGCACACCTGGCATTTGACATTATGTGCACTATTGCTTGCAGAACATGTCGCAACCGAAGGGCAAGTGGATTTGTTGCGAGTACTCAAAATGTTAATTATTCATGATATGGTAGAAATCGAAGCAGGTGATATCTATTGTTATGATGAAGCTGGGTACCTGGATAAAGTACAGCGAGAACGGGAAGCAGCTACAAGTTTATTTTCTACATTACCGAGAGAACAATATGATGAATTTATGGATTTGTGGGAAGAGTTTGAGGAGATGGCAACCGTAGAAGCAAAATATGCAGCGGCAATCGATAGGTTACAGCCTGTCTTGCAGATATACTACTGTGACGGGAATACCTGGTTAGAAAATAACATTGATGTTGAACGCGAATTAAAACGAAACGAGGTCATCAAAGAAATTATGCCAGAAGTTTGGGACTATGTTAGAAAACTTATAGATGATGCCGTAAATAAAGGTTGGCTGAAGCAATAAAGCAAAAATCAATAAGCTGCTAAACATGAGCCGAAGTAGAAGAGCATCATCAAAATGAACACCAAATGTACTAGAAGAGAAGGAATGGTTATGAGTATCGGGGAAGTAGGGTATATTTTTACAAAGTATTTTATCGTAACAGTGTCTATTCTTACATCAATATATACAAGATCGTCAAAAAGCATTTAGATGAAGCGGAAACAATCGTGATTGCGACCGACAGCGACCGAGAAGGTGAAGCAATCGCCCGCTTGATTATCAACCTTTCGGGAAATAGCCGGAAAACCATTAAACGTTTATGGATCAACTCGCTTGAAACTAGCGAAATCAAAAAAGGATTTCAAAATCTGAAGGACGGACAGGCGTTTTATTCCACTTACAAAGAAGCAGAAACCCGACAAATCGCTGATTGGCTGGTAGGAATCAATCTCACCCGTCTTTACACGCTTTATATGCAGAAAAACGGCATGAGAGGCGTGTTTAGCGTTGGACGCGTCCAAACCCCGACTTTGTTCTTGATTTACCAACGCAACGAAGAAATCAAACATGCATTGGCACTTAAA
>NZ_JAUKPK010000019.1:0-74612 GCF_030499455.1 Enterococcus sp. B2E4 | reverse complement strand
CGAGATGATTATTCGCCAATGGAATTTACATGAATAATTTCTAGAAAAATTTACTTTTTGCTCTTGCAATTTGTTATCTTTTTCGGTATTATAACTATTGTCAGGTTTGAGAAAAACCTTTTGGAGGAGTAGCGAAGTGGCTAAACGCGACGGACTGTAAATCCGTTCCTTAGGGTTCAGTGGTTCGAATCCACTCTCCTCCACCATTATTGGGGTATAGCCAAGCGGTAAGGCAACGGACTTTGACTCCGTCATGCGTTGGTTCGAATCCAGCTACCCCAGTCAGATGAATACGCAGAAAAAACAGCAAGTAGTCTTGCTGTTTTTTTTCGTTATTTAACCATTATTTTTTTTGGTTTGAGGAAGGGCTATAAGTTGAAGATTTTTTTTATTTGCGATACGCTAGTAGTAAAGCATTCGGGAGATGAAAACACATGAAATTTAAACTGAATCTAAAAGAAAAAGTAACGGAAGTTGCAGAGCATGTCTATGACGTTGTCAAAAAGGAAGACTATGCGATTCGTGTGGCTCCAAAAGGAATCAAAGTGACAAAACAGCGTAAGACAAAAGACACGATCAAATGGCGCGCAAAAAATCATTGATTAAAGGGCATTTAGCATAAGAGAAACTGCATATAGGCAGTTTCTTTTTTTATTCCTCAATTTCAATCCCCAAGACAGTTAGGTGACCGTTTGCCACTAGTTTGATGACGAGTTTTGCTAAATGGTCGGCGTGCATCGTTGTTTCTGCCGTTAGCCACCAATGCAGCGTGCCAACAAATATTGAGGTCATATAATCAATGATGAAGTCTAAGGGCACTTCAAGATCGCCTTCTGTAATCTTCAAGGTTGAAAAGATCTCTTGATACCGTTCCGTTAAAATCAGCCCCAGTTTTTTACGAATGATCTCAATGGCAGAGGCATCCATGATCGTCAAATAAAAAGAGCGATTCTTTTGAATGTGTAAAAAAAGTTCGGTCATGGCCGCTTCGATTTTACGGATCTTGATTCGATTGCCTTGGACGAAATCTTCAAAGTCAAGGATCGAGGTAAAAGATTCGACGGCCAAGTCAAATATTTTTTCATACAAGTCTTGCTTGTCTTTGTAATGGGCATAGAAGGTCGCGCGGTTGATCATGGCTTCGTCTGCGATATTTTGGACAGTCACTTGCTCGAAGCCTTTTTCTTCAACTAAGCGAATAAAGGCTTCAATAATGTACTTATTGGTTCGTTTGACACGTAAATCCAATTTTTTCATATTGTGAATTTCCTTTCAAAATAAACGACAAAAAACGTCTAATTGTTGTTTATCCCACACCTTCGTTGGAATTGTTTGTTGAATTATCAATCAAAAGAATTACAATGAACATAAGTATTATAACAAACGGCTTGTTAGATAATCAACAAAGTGTTGTTTAGATGGAGGCAACAAATGAAAAAATATAAGGCGGGCATCGATGTCGGTTCAACAACGGTCAAGATGGTTCTGTTAGATGAACGCAATCAAACGTGTTTTTCAAGGTATGAACGACACTATGCAGACATCCAAAAGGCAGCGGAAAAAATTATTAAAGAAGCGCAAGCAGTAATCCAAGATCAGCCAGTTGCGCTGGCGATTACCGGATCAGGCGGAATGGGGCTGGCAGAAGTTTTGCGGATCCCTTTTGTCCAAGAGGTCATCGCTTGTACCAAAACAGTCGAGACAGTGATCCCAGAAACGGATGTGGCGATCGAATTAGGCGGTGAAGATGCGAAGATCACCTTTTTTGAAGGTGCGTTGGAGCAGCGGATGAATGGTAGTTGTGCCGGTGGGACCGGTGCGTTTATTGATCAGATGGCGGTTTTATTGAAAACGGATGCCAATGGGGTCAATGAGCTAGCCAAGGGATACCAAACCCTTTATCCGATTGCCTCACGCTGCGGGGTCTTTGCCAAAACTGATGTGCAGCCGCTGATCAATGAAGGAGCGGCAAAAGCGGACATTGCTGCGAGTATTTTTCAAGCGGTGGTCAATCAAACGATTGCTGGCTTAGCAGCTGGTCGTAAAATCAAAGGCAAGGTAGCCTTCTTAGGCGGTCCACTGACGTTTATGTCGGAATTGCGTCAACGATTTATCGATACGTTGAACCTGCAAGAAGCAGATATCATTTTTCCCGAGAACCCAGAACTGTTTGTGGCGATGGGGGCTGCACTGTATGCAGAAGAAGCGCAGCAGCTTTCTGTACTATGCGACCGCTTAGCCAATGAAGAAGACGGCACACTTGCGCCAACAGATACGCTAGATCCTTTATTCAAAGACGAAGCAGAACTGGCTGCTTTTCGTGCCCGCCATGCCCAAGCGGTTGCTGCAGAAAAACCTTTGTCGGAGCATAAAGGTGCTGCTTATTTGGGTATCGATGCTGGATCAACGACAACGAAAGTCGTCTTGATCAATGATGCAGGGGATTTGTTGTTTTCTTTTTATGGCAACAATGAAGGCGAGCCGTTAGCGACAACGATGGCGGTTTTACAAGAGCTTTATCGTCAGATGCCTTCTGACGTTTACATCGCAAAGTCAACGATCACAGGGTACGGTGAGCATCTGATCAAACATGCACTGAAGGTCGATATCGGTGAAGTCGAAACGATGGCCCATTACAAAGCTGCTGAACATTTCCAGCCAGGGGTTGATTTTATCTTGGACATTGGTGGGCAAGACATGAAGGCGATGACAGTCAAAGACGGTGCACTTTCTTCGATTCAGCTAAATGAAGCCTGTTCGTCAGGATGCGGCTCGTTCATTGAGACCTTCGCCAAATCTATGAATCATGATGTCAAAGAATTTGCGCTGGCAGCGACAAAAGCCCAAGCGCCGGTTGACCTGGGTTCGCGTTGTACCGTCTTTATGAACTCAAAAGTCAAACAGGTCCAAAAAGAAGGAGCCTCTGTTGGCGACATTTCGGCTGGCTTGTCTTACTCGGTCATAAAGAATGCTATCTATAAAGTGATCAAGGTTCGGCGCCCCGAAGATCTTGGCGAGAAAATCGTCTGCCAAGGAGGGACTTTCTATAATGAAGCGGTTCTGCGCGCCTTTGAATTGATCAGCGGCCGTGAAGTCGTACGACCATCGATCGCTGGCTTGATGGGCGCTTATGGGGCGGCGTTGATCGCGTTAGAAGAAGCGGCGATCGACGATGTCAGTACGTTGTTGTCTCCTGCAGAAATGGCCGATTTTCAAGCAGAAAAAGAATTTACAAATTGCGGTCTTTGCGAAAACAATTGTTTATTAACCGTGACCCTCTTTTCGGATGGTCGAAAATTCATTACGGGGAATCGCTGCGAACGTGGTGCGCGGATCAAAATCAAAAAAGAAGACCGCAAAGTCAATCTCGTGGATGAAAAATACCGCCGCTTGTTCAAGTACCGTTCTTTGCGTAAAAAAGATGCCCTCCATGGGGAAATCGGCTTACCAAGAGTGTTGAATCTTTATGAAAATTATCCGCTATGGCATACCTTTTTCACCCAGTTAGGGTTTCGAGTAACCTTGTCGCCGCGTTCTAATAAAGAACTATATGAGCAAGGGATCGAAACGATTCCTAGCGATACCGTTTGTTACCCAGCCAAACTAGCCCATGGACACATCCAAGCTCTGATCGATCAAAACATACCGTTGATCTTTTATCCAGGAGTCATTTTTGAGCGAGTAGAGAACACTGCCGCTGAAAATCATTTTAACTGTCCAATCGTACAAAGCTATCCAGAAGTGATTCGTAACAACGTCGATGCGATTCGTGAAGGGGCGGTTGACTACCGCTGTCCATTTTTAAATCTGGCAGATGAAGCCTCAATGGTCAAAACCTTAATGGGGACGTTTCAAGATTTTGGTTTTTCTGAAGACGAAATTGCCCAAGCGCTGCGCAGCGGTTTCGAGGAACTAGATCAGTTCAAAGCAGATATTGCGCAACGGGGAGAAGAAACGCTGCGAATGCTGATGACGACCAACCAAAAAGGGATCGTTTTATCTGGAAGACCGTATCATTTGGACCCTGAAATCAACCATGGGATAGCGGAAGTCATTACCCAAGAAGGCTTTCATGTACTGACAGAGGACAGTATTGCTCATTTAGCAAATGTCGGCGATCTGCGGGTCGTGGATCAATGGGTCTATCATTCACGGTTGTATGCGGCTGCACGAGTGGTGGCGAAAAACAAGCAGTTGGAATTGGTTCAATTAAACTCCTTCGGCTGCGGGATCGATGCAGTGACCACCGATCAAGTCGAAGAGATCATGGCGCAATATGGCAAGCTGTATACGGTGTTGAAAATCGATGAGGGTGCAAACCTTGGGGCGATTCGGATTCGGTTGCGTTCCTTGAAAGCAGCAGTCAACGAACGGGATAAACAGCACTTTGTTCCTAAAAAGCAATACGAGGAACCAGCAAAGATTATTTTTACCAAAGAAATGCGCAAGCAGCACACGCTCTTATTGCCGATGTTGAGTCCCATCCACCAAAGCGGATTAGTAGATGTCGCTTTGCAGGCTTCTGGGTATCAAGTGGTCTGTCTGCCCAGTGAAGATCGAGAAGCAGTCAATGTCGGTTTGCGCTTTGTCAATAACGATGCCTGCTACCCGGCCATCATTTCCATTGGACAGCTGGTAGAAGCGCTACAAAGCGGGGAATATGACGTCGAAAACACCAGCGTATTGATGACCCAGACGGGCGGTGGGTGTCGCGCAACGAACTATATTCCCTTGTTACGTAAAGCATTGAACGATGCAGGATTTCCGCAAGTACCGGTGGTATCTATTTCGATGGGCAATACTGGTGTTGAATCAAATCCGGGCTTTCGCTTTACCTTGCCGATGATGAAACGCTTGGCGGTGGCATTTTTATACGGGGATCTCTTTGAACGAGTCGTTTATCGCACCCGTCCATATGAGCAAGAAGCAGGGGCTGTCGATCGGCTTCACCAAGATTGGCTGGAAAAAATTGCCAAAAATGTCCGCAATGGCTCCTTCAGCCTCTTTAATCGCAATATGAAGAAAATCATTCAAGACTTTGATCAAGTGCCGATAAGAGATATCAAGAAGCCGCGTGTCGGTGTCGTGGGAGAGATTTTAGTGAAGTATTCACCGACAGCTAATAATGATGTCGTTCGCCTGTTAGAAGCAGAAGGAGCGGAAGCGGTCGTACCAGATATTGTCGGCTTCATGAATTATTCCCTCTACAATCAAATTTGGCGCTACGAGCATTTGGGGATGGCGAAGAAAAGCAAAATGATCGCTGATTTTACGATCATGGCGATTGAAAGGCTCCAAAAACCGATGGATAAAGCACTTAGGGCGTCAACGCGCTTTGAGGGCATTCATTCGATCCATCAGCTTGCCGAGCAAGCGAGCGAGATTGTTTCCATCGGCAATCATACGGGAGAAGGCTGGTTCTTGACCGGTGAGATGATCGATCTGTTGGAAAATAATGTCAACAATATCATTTGTCTGCAACCATTTGGCTGTCTGCCAAACCATGTAGTAGGAAAAGGCGTCATGAAAGAGCTGCGTCGCCAGTACCCACAGGCGAACATTGCAGCGATTGATTACGATCCAGGTGTTTCGATCGTCAATCAATTGAATCGCATTCGCTTGCTGATGGCCACTGCCAATAAAGCGTTGGCTGAATAAATTCTCAAGCCAGCGACCGAACCAATTTAAAAGCAAAGAGACTGCTCTTGTTTGGACAATTTGTGATAACTTCTTTTTCTGCCTATAAAATGGGGAAAGAGTTCGCACAAATTGAGAAAAACTGAGCAGTTTTTGCTTTTTTTATTAGCTATTTAGGTATATACCAGTTATAATAGGAGGGGAACGGAGGAATGTGTAGTGGTGGAAAAATTACCTGTTTATATCCAGATTCATGATCAAATCAAAGCCAATATCGAAAACAATACATACAAAATCGGGGATCGTCTGCCTTCAGAACGGGAGTTGTCAAAACAATTCGGCGTGAGTCGCATGACGTTGCGGCAAGCGATCCAAACCTTAGCGGATGAGGGGATTCTTGAGCGCAAAATCGGTTCTGGCACTTATGTGGCTCGCCAAAAAGTACAAGAGAAAATGACGGGCACGACGAGTTTTACCGAAATTATGAATTCTCTTGGTCGTAAGCCTTCCAGCAAAGCGGTCGCTTATTTCTTGACGGCACCTAGCTCCAGTGAGATGGAAAAGCTGCAATTAGAAGGACACGAAACGATTTTACGGATGGAACGGATTCGGTATGCGGATGATGTGCCGATCTGTTTTGAAGTAGCGAGTATCCCTGAAAAGTTTATTCATGACTTTAGCAAGGAGGAGATCATCTCTTCCCTCTATAAAGTGTTGGAAGAAAAAGGACAGCGGAAAATCGGCGGCGCTTCACAGACGATCTCAGCTATGGTCGCTTCCGAGCAAATTGCTGATTACTTACAAATCAAACGCGGCGATGCGATTTTACGTATGCGGCAAATCACTTCATTTGAAGATGGACAACCATTTGAATATGTGCGCACCCAATATGTCGGCAATCGTTTCGAATTTTATATGGAAAAATAAGCTGCCTGAGACGGCTGGAAACAAAAAAGACGCGAAAAAGCCGAAAGGACACTGCGAGCATACGTGCTGTTGCTCCGCATCGGTCAATTCGGTTTTTCAACGATTGGGCGTTCCTGCATTCGCTGCAGCAAGCGGCATAAGGGTCCGCGCTTTGAGGAAAAAAGCAAACCTGACCGGTGCTTGCCCTGCACAGTTACTCGGTTGGCTCCTCGATGAGGCGCTCTACATATTCGGTCTTGCCTTTGTTTAGCTGCACTTGCCCTTGCAGCAAATCAATCAAAGTGGCTTCTTGGTCGGCAAGCGTTGCTTCGGGAATCATTAAGGTAACAACGATTTTCTCGGTATAAGCAATGTCTTTTACGTAGATGTTCTGCAGTTCTAAATAGTTTTGCAGCTTACCTAAAAGGGGATAATCAATGGTCAATGCAAGCTCTTGATGCAAAACGCCTTCGACGATTCCCACCGCCTTGATGCCAGCGGAAGCTGAACTGGAATAAGCGCGGATCAATCCGCCAGCGCCAAGTTTCGTTCCACTGAAGTAGCGGGTAACGACAGCGACCATATTGATCAAGTCATTTTTCTTCAATACTTCTAAAATCGGTACTCCAGCGGTGCCGCTAGGTTCACCATCATCACTGCTGCGTTGGATCTCATGGTTTTCACCCAATACATAGGCGCTGCAATGATGATTCGCCTTCCAATGTTCTTTTTTGAGGGCTTGTATAAACGCTTTGGCTTCATCTTCTGATTGGATTCGTTTTAACGAACAGATGAAACGCGATTTTTTGATTTCTATTTCCGTTTCTCCATCTTGTCGGATCGTTCGATAAGTCACGCGTACGATCGCCTCCTTTATGTTTCTAGTATAGGCAATCGGAAGGAAAGTTACAAATAGAAGAAAGAAAAAGGCACCAACACAGACCTGAAAAAGAGGAGGCAGTTGCTTTGGGTAGACGCAAAAAGTACGATACGATCACGCACTATTTAAAAAACAACGGCGGTTCACAAATTACGTTAACCTTTACCCAGTTTGATGAATTTCTTTTCCCAGCATCCGGTTTGCCCAAAAGTGCCCGCACGAGTACGGATTGGTGGGCAAATGATTACCGACATCCTGAAAACGGGGCCTATGCGTGGCTGAATGCCGGCTATGAGGTAGTCCTCGTCAATTTAAAAAAAGAGTATGTCGTTTTTAACCGTTTAGTAAAATCAAACTGGCTGCTGGATAGAAAGCGTTGACAAATTTCAAACTTGTTCTATACTAGAGATAGGAAATGTTATCTTATTCTTAAAATTCAAGGAGTGTTCGATATGGCGAAAAAAACAATTATGTTAGTTTGTTCTGCAGGAATGAGTACAAGCTTATTAGTAACAAAAATGCAAAAAGCAGCTGAAGCAAAAGGATTAGAAGCAGATATTTTTGCAGTTTCCGCTTCAGAAGCAGATCAACATTTAGAAAGCAAAGACGTAAATGTTTTATTATTAGGACCACAAGTTCGTTTCATGAAAGGCGATTTTGAGAAACGTCTAGCGCCAAAAGGAATTCCTTTAGAAGTAATCAACATGGCAGATTACGGCATGATGAACGGCGAAAAAGTCTTAGATCAAGCTTTGACATTGATCGGCGAATAAGCAAGACCTGCTGTTGAAGCAAACAAGAAACCTGTAATCGGTTCAAGTACTTTTCAAAAAGTAGTTGAACCGATTTTTTTGCGTACTTAAAACTGAGGTGTATGTTATGACCAATCAAAAAGGAAGACAATTTTTTGTTTTAGATGAAACAATGAATGTAGGAAAACCCTTTGATTCTCGACCGGCAATGCTCGAGCAGGGGCAGAGAATCGTTTGTCAGCGATGCGGTTCTTCCCACCGCAAGCCGTCGGTGCAATTACCGATAGGCAGCTATTACTGTCCAACCTGTATTCGCTATGGTCGGATCACATCAAATGGGCGACTGGTGATTCAACCTACGGATAGTCCAGCCATTGATCACCACATCGTCTGGCCAGGAGCATTGACGCAGTTTCAGCAAAAAATTTCCCAGCAATTGGTGTCTAATTGTCGACAAAAGCGATCCTCGCTTGTTTGGTCGGTCACGGGTTCAGGGAAGACCGAAATGATCTTTGAAACGATCCGCTACGTTCGGCAAGAAGGTGGTCGAGTGGCGATCGTCTCACCTCGGATCGATGTTTGTCGTGAATTGTTTCCGCGGATTCAGCAAGCATTTCCACAAGAGGAAAGCTTGCTCCTTTATGGAAAATCAGAAGAGCCTTATCGCTACACAAACATCCTTATTGCCACCACCCATCAGCTACTGCATTTTTATCGGAGCTTTCAACTGATCGTGGTGGATGAGGTAGATGCATTTCCCTACGAGGGCGATGCGCAGCTGCGTTACGGATTATACAATGCCTTAGCCAAAAACGGGTGTCTGATCTATTTAAGTGCGACGCCTTCAGAACGACTGCTGCAAGAAATTCGTGGAAAATTCGCTGTCTTGAGAATGCCGCTGCGGTTTCATCAGCGTCCATTGATCGTTCCAAAACCTGTTCATTATAGTCACTGGGCGCAGGCTTATCGCAGAAAACGTTGGCTGCGACCATTGCTGCAGCAGTTGCAGCGGCTGCTTCAAAAAAACTTTGTCTTGGTGTTTTGTCCAAGCATTGCGCTGATGAAGGAAGTAGAAGCGGCTGTCCGCCGACAAGGCACGTCATGGTCTTTGACTAGCGTTTCGTCGCAAGATCAAAAACGGAGCGAAAAAGTAGCGTCTGCTCGTCGACAGATTTACAAGGTGTTGTTTACAACGATGATTTTAGAGCGTGGGGTGACGTTTGAAAACGTCTCAGTCATCGTATTGGGTGCTAATCATCCAGTCTTTACAAAATCGGCGCTCGTGCAAATTGCTGGTCGTGTCGATCGTAAAGGGGCCTATACGGAAGGGGAGGTCATTTTTTTCTACGACCAAATGACGGAAGCGATCCGAAAAGCACTCAACGAAATCAAGGAAATGAACCAATTGGCAAAAAGCTGGCTGACCGATGGTGTGTAGTTGGTGTAAAAGGACTTTTCCTAGAGAACGAACGATCATTGAGGTGTTGGCTCCTTGGCGTATCCCAGAAAATGAATTGTGCCCGCAATGTGCCCAACAGTTTTCAGTGATCGATTGGCGAACCTGCTGCCCTTCGTGTGGAAAAAAAGAAACTGAGTTTTGCAGCGATTGTCTCTATTGGGAAGAAACGTGTCCCATGATACAATTGCAGCACCGAGCGCTATTTGCTTACGATCAAGGAATGAAGGATTGGCTTCACGAATACAAACTGATGGGAAACTATCAGTTGCGGGGGACGTTTGCGCCTGTGATCAAACAGAAACTCAACAGGTTTGACTATGAGTGTTTGATTCCCATCCCACTATCGGCAGAGCGTTACCAACAGCGAGGGTTTAATCAAGTCACCGCTGTGCTGGAAGCCGCCGGAGTCAGATTTCAAGAGTTACTGGAGAAAGTTGTTGATACCGCACCACAGGCACAACGTTCTCGCAGGCAACGATTAGTAGAGGCGCAACCCTTTGCAGTGAAGCCAGATGTAGCGTGTGAAATCAAAGGGAAAAAATTATTGTTGATCGATGATGTGTATACTACCGGTAGAACGTTATATCATGCAGCTGAAGCACTGCAGTCCTTTGGCCCCCAGTCGATTCGTTCTTTTTCAATTGCTCGTTGAAACGTTATTTTGAAAACGCTTAAAGAAAATTGTTCGATTTACTAGGCAAATGACCAAGAGTTCGATATAATAGAGTTAAGAAGAAGAAAAGAGTGGTCCTTTTCCTTCTTTACTGGTAGACGAAAGGGGTAATTTTTATGTTTAGATATAATGTGCGTGGCGAAAATATCGAGGTAACAGAAGCGATCCGTGATTACGTCGAGAAAAAAGTAGGTAAATTAGAACGTTATTTTAATGATGTGCCAGAAGCAACAGCACACGTTAATTTGAAAGTTTATACAGAAAAAACTGCAAAAGTAGAAGTAACGATTCCTTTACCATTCCTAGTTCTACGTGCGGAAGAAACTTCACCTGATCTATATGCTAGTATCGATTTGGTTGTTGACAAATTGGAACGCCAAATCCGCAAATTCAAAACAAAAATCAATCGCAAATCTCGTGAGACAGCGTTGGTTCCGCCAACAGATGGTGATTTGTTCACAACTGAAGCAAACGATGAAGAAACCAATGGTTCTGATTTAGACATCGTACGTACAAAACGTTTGTCTTTAAAACCAATGGATAGTGAAGAAGCTGTTTTACAAATGAACATGCTTGGACACAACTTCTTTATCTTTGAAGATGCGGAAACGAATGGAACGAGCATTGTGTATCGTCGGAAAGATGGTAAATACGGGTTGATCGAAACGGATTAACACGTGTGGGATCCTTTTGGCGACACCCCAAAAAAAGTCTTTTTTGACAGAGTAGCTGAGAAGCTGCTCTGTTTTTTTATCTTTTGGAATGAAGCAAGAAATCTTTCTATATAAAAGTTGGCTTTGTTTCTCTTTTGTTTTATTGTGTTATACTATAGATGAAATAATACAGGGAGAGTGAATCATGACTACGTTAGCAGATGTCGCCAAAAAAGCAAATGTTTCCGCAATGACCGTTTCTCGAGTGATCAACCATCCAGATAAAGTGACCGAAGAGCTAAAGCAGCTCGTTCATCAAGCAATGCTAGAACTGGATTATCAACCGAATATTGCTGCCAAATCATTAGTTTCCAAGCGTTCCCATATCATCAAAGTGTATATCTTAGAGGAGATGGACACGACGGAGCCATACTATATGAATTTATTAGTGGGGATCGCTCGTTCCATCGGCAAAGCGCATTATTCGTTGCAGCTGGTTACGACGGATGGGGTGGATCGTGGCCCAGCAGATGGTTGTATCATTACGGGATTTCGCCAAAAGGATATGGACTGGATAAAAAATTTAAAGAAACCCGTCGTTCTATTTGGTGAAAATGAAGCTGGATTCAGCTTTGTTGACAGTGACAACTACCAAGGGATCGTTTCTGCTTGTAAACACGCCCTCGATACTGGCTATCAACACTTGGTCTATATTGGTTTAGAGTTGGAAGAAGCATTTACGAAAAGTCGAGAAAAAGGGTACATAGATACAGTCACAAAAACAGGACAAGCACCAAAAATCCATCGTTTTGAGAACCGTTCTTCCGCAGCCCGCACCTTTATCACAGCACAGAAGGAGCAATTTGCGGAAAATACTTGTTTTATTTGTGCGACGGATCGTTTGGCACTAGGCATCAATCAAGGCTTGCAGTCGATTGGCGCGCAGATACCAAAGGATTTTGGGATTGTCGGCTACGATGGGGTATTCCTGGATCAGGTCAGCTCGCCCAAGTTGACGACTATGAAGCAAGCCATCGTTGAGATGGGCGAAGCTTGTGGTGAATTACTGATTCAAAAAATTGAACAGAACGATACGAGCCTGCGACAACAGCGCTTTTTACCGCAACTCGTGGTTCGTGAATCCACAAGGTGAAAAATTAAGCAAATGGTTGCACAATTTCTTTTCAATTCCTCAATATCTTAATTTAAAGGCTTTTTCAATTTTTGTTATCGCTAACATTTAGAAAATGTTTGCCATTTTAAGAAACCGGTTGCATAATAGAGTTACAAATTGCAGGAGGTAAACAGGATGAAAGTGAATTGGAAAAAGGCAGCTCTAGGATTAGTTTCAGGAAGTGCGTTGTTAGCGCTTGCAGCATGTGGCGGCAACGGCGGTAGTACCGATGGTAGTAATGCAGATGCAGGTTCAGGTAGCGATGAAAAAACGATCACGGTCTCTGTAGGCGCAGACTATATTGATTATATCAATGAAGTGAAATCTGACTTTGAATCTGAAAATGATGTCACCATCAACGTTGTGGAAATGGACATGTTCGATCAAATGGATGCGCTTCAACTAGACGGTCCTGCTGGGAAAGGTCCAGATGTTACGATGTCTCCTTATGACCGTGTGGGTCAAGTAGGCTCCCAAGGACATTTGGCAGAAATGACTTTGCCAGATGATGGACGGTACAGCGATACCGACAAGCAACAAGTGACCATCGATGATAAGATCTATGGCGCACCAGCAATGATCGAAGCGGTTGTCATGTTCTACAACAAAGACTTGATCGATGAAGCACCAGCAACTTTTTCTGATTTAGAAGAACTAGCAAAAGATGATCGTTTTGCAGAAGGCGATGACAATGTTGGTTTCTTAGCTCGTTGGACGGACTTTTATTATACGTATGGTCTATTAGCGGGGCATGGCGGGTATGTCTTTGGTGATGAAGGAACAGATCCCTCTGATCTAGGGCTGAACAACGAAGGTTCTGTTGAGGCAATCACGTATGCAACTGATTGGTTCCAAAATGTCTGGCCGCAAGGAATGCTTGATGTATCAGCCAACGAAAACTTGATGTTGGATTACTTCAATCAAGGCAAAACAGCAGCTATCATTTATGGACCATGGGGCGTGAACGGCTTTGAAGAAGCAGGCATCAACTATGGAGTAGCGAAAATCCCAACGCTAAACAACGGCAACGACTATGAAACATTTGGCGGCGGAAAAGCGTGGGTGGTATCTAACTACTCACAAAACAAAGACGTTTCTCAACAATTTGTCGAGTATTTGACCAACGAAGCCAATCAAGAGAAATTGTATGACATGCGTCATGATATTCCAGCGAACATTATGGCTCAAGAAACAGTCGCTGCTTCTGATGATCCAGTAGCAAAAGCAGTGATTGAGCAATACAGTGTTTCACAACCAATGCCAAATATCCCTGAAATGTCTGAGGTTTGGGTAGGGGCTGAAAACATGCTGTTTGATGCAGGTTCAGGCAATATGACTCCTCAAGAAGCAGCGGATAATGCTGCCAAAACAATCGAAGAAGCGATTGAGCAGAAATACTAATAATTAGCCGATTACGGTCTGTCATTCATGTCGACGATTCTATAGAGGATGTTTGTCAAAAGGATTCCTTGCAACGTAGCACGCAAGAAATTGCTTGACGAGATTGTTTTCTATCGATCGTCGGACGCTTGGCAGACTTTCGATTTTAAGGAGGATACATATGAGGACGAATTCACAAGCCATGCAGACAGCGCTTCTTTCAATCATCCCTGGTGGGGGACAATTCAAAAATGGTCAGAAATTCAAAGCGGGTCTCTTTTTTGCAGCCTTTCTGATTTTTCTGGTCGAAATGCTTTTGTTTGGTGGACAAGCACTTTATAACTTTGTCACACTCGGATCAGTACCAATGGAAGACAACTCTTTGTTCTTGTTGATTGAAGGAACACTGCAGGTCATCGTTACCGTTATTTTCATTATCTTTTGGGTATTAAATATCAAAGATGCCTATCAGATTCGGCAAAGCATTGAAAAAGGCTTCCCGGTAGCTGTTACGAGAAAAGAATTTTTCAAAAAATTATACGAAGATGGGTTCGCGTACTTACTGACGATCCCTGCCTACTTGGTAATGATCGTAGCAATTATTTTTCCAGTAATGGTGACGCTCTTTATGGCATTTACCAACTATGATTTTCGACACATTCCGCCAGCAAACTTAATCGACTGGATCGGTTTTTCGAATTTCACGAATATCTTCACCTTAAGTTCTTACCGCGACACCTTTGTAAAAGTATTCAGTTGGACGGTGATTTGGACCGTTTTAGCAACCACCTTGCAAATTACACTCGGCATACTGACAGCAGTTGTTGCCAATCAAAAATTTGTGAAGTTTCGTCGCGTCTTTGGGGTGATTTTCTTGCTTCCTTGGGCGGTGCCAGCGTTTATCACAATCATGAGTTTTTCAAATATGTTCAATGATACCGCAGGAGCGATCAATACGCAGGTGATCCCGCTATTGAACAATCTGCCCTTTGTGGATATTGGGAACATTGCTTGGAAGACCGATCCGTTTTGGACGAAAACGGCGATTATTTTAATTCAGGGTTGGTTAGGGTTTCCTTACATCTATGTAATGGTTTCGGGGATTTTACAATCCATTTCTGAAGATTTGTATGAAGCAGCAAAAATGGATGGAGCCAATGCGTTGCAGCGTTTTCGGAACATTACGCTGCCGGCAATCTTTTTGGTAGCAGCCCCAACCTTCGTTACGCAATATACAGGGAACTTTAATAACTTCTCGATGATCTATCTATTTAACGAAGGTGGACCAGGGAGTTTAGGCGGAAATGCTGGATCGACAGATATTTTGATTTCATGGATCTACAAACTGACGACCGGCGGCTCACCACAATATTCGATTGCTTCTGCATTGACCTTGATCATTTCCTTTGTGGTGATCTCCATTTCATTACTGGTGTTTAAAAAGACGAATGCATTTAATATGGAGGATTGAGGATGAAAAAGAAGAAGTTTTCTTTCAGCAAATTATTTACCTACTTGTTTATGATCGCGTTATCGATCATTATCATCTATCCCTTGTTGATTACCGCAACCTCAGCCTTCAAGGCAGGGAACATGATCGCTTTTCGCTTAGATTTTGATGCGGATTGGACATTGAACAACTTTCGACGTTTATTCAATGAAACCCCGTATTTGACATGGTATAAAAACACCTTGATCGTGGCCGTTTCGACGATGATCATTCAAGTAATGATCGTAACGTTAGCAGGGTATACTTACAGTCGTTACCGTTTTGCTGGTCGTAAAAGTAGTCTGATGGTGTTCTTGATCGTTCAAATGGTACCGACAATGTCGGCGTTGACCGCTTTTTATGTCATGGGCTTATTAGCAAACGGTCTAGATAGCTTCTGGTTCTTGACACTGATTTATATCGGTGGTGGGATTCCGATGAATACTTGGCTGATGAAGGGGTACTTTGATACGGTACCCATCGACTTGGATGAATCAGCAAAACTTGATGGTGCAGGGCATTTTCGCATCTTTTGGCAAATCGTTTTGCCCCTCGTAAAACCAATGGTTGCCGTCCAAGCATTGTGGGCCTTTATGGGACCATTCGGCGAATTCTTGCTGGCGCGATTCTTGCTTCGCTCACAAGAGCGTTTGACCGTCGCAGTCGGGCTACAAACCTTTATCAATGATGCCCGTAACCAACGGGTCGCACTCTTTGCGGCTGGGGCGATTTTGATCGCCGTACCGATCGCTGCACTGTTTTTCTTCTTACAAAAATACTTTGTTTCAGGTTTGACCTCTGGCGGAACAAAAGGATAGGAATGATAGGATGTCTGAACAACGATTTCCCTTAACGTACTTTGGGGCCATTTTTTCTCCAACAAAAGTCTATGCATGGCGTAAAAAATTAAATCGCTGGCAGCAAGTGTTCGTCTATGTTTTCTTGATGTCCTTGCTGATGATCCCGTTGACCTTAATGATCAGCAAGCAAACGGATCAAGCCTTTGCGGTATTTTTTCCCCATGCAAAAACACTCGTGACGGCAGAAACGGCAGCAAAATACAGTGAGCTGCAGCTGGAAGATGGCAAACTTTTAGCGGATGAGTCACAAGTCTTTTCCCAAACAGAAGCGGGGATCATAGGCGTTGCGCTTTCAGAAGCGGCTCTTGAAAAAGCGAAATACGCCATCAATTTTCGGGAAACAGACTGGACCATCAAAGAAGAAATCGATGGACAAACTTATCACTATGAAATGCGTTACACGGCGGAAATGGCACCTGATCAAGTAGATGATGCGGCTTCGTTTCAAAAAGCAATCGAAGACGGCTTCTATCGCAACAACGAGACAGCGATTTTCTTCAGTCAGACGATCACAGTGGCATTTTTATTGGTGGCAATGAATAGTATTCTAGTCATAGGCGCAGCGTTTTTCCTCTGGTTGACGAAAAAATCACGACTATCGACAATCGGCAGCTTCAAAGAAAGTACGAACGTGATTTTAAATGCACTGGGGGCAGGCTCTCTCGTTGCGATGTTGGCAGGATTTATTGGCGCTGATATCGTCTTGATGATCGGGATTCAGTCTTTAGGCATGCTACTGATGCTCTTCTTAGCTTTCTTAAAAACCCGTTTTAAAACGGCATAATTTGCAAACATTCGCAACAAGACGTTTGGGCGTGTGCTGGACTTTCAGCGCCGATCAATGGCTTGTTGCGTGTTTTTTTTTCCGCGTTTCTTTAAAATCTGTGAAAAAAGGTTAAGAATCCGTTTATCACGCAAGATTGATGCGATAGTTCTATCGAAAAATATTTCATTTATGGTGAACTAGTGCTAAAATAGTTAGGAGAGTTTCCAGCTAGGATAATGCAGAAGTAAAAGGAGAATTATTAAGGTATGGCCAATTTTTTTAGAAAATTAATCGAAAACGACAAAAAAGAATTAAAACGTCTTGACCATATTGCGAATCAAGTTGAATCACATGCGGATGAAATGGCCGCTTTATCTGATGAACAATTACGCGGGAAAACCGATGAATTTCGTCGTCGTTTCCAAGAGGGAGAGACTTTGGATAAATTATTACCTGAAGCCTTTGCAGTAGTACGTGAAGCTGCAAAACGCGTTTTGGGTCTTTATCCTTACCACGTCCAATTAATGGGTGGGATCGTCTTGCATGATGGGAATATCCCAGAGATGCGTACGGGTGAAGGGAAAACCTTGACGGCGACATTACCTGTTTATTTGAATGCTTTGAGCGGTCAAGGTGTCCACGTCGTAACTGTCAATGAATACTTGGCAACTCGTGACTCGACTGAGATGGGGGAGCTGTACAACTTTTTAGGGTTGACGGTCGGCTTGAACATCAACTCAAAATCAGCAGAAGAAAAACGTGCGGCATATGCTTGTGACATCACTTATAGTACAAACAACGAATTAGGGTTTGACTATTTGCGGGACAACATGGTGGTTTACCGTCATCAAATGGTACAGCGTCCATTAAACTATGCCATCGTCGATGAGGTCGATTCGATCTTGATCGATGAAGCGAGAACACCGTTGATCATTTCAGGACAAGCAGAAAAATCAACTGCGCTATACAATCGGGTCGACAATTTTGTCAAACGCTTGACGGAAGAAGAAGACTACAAAATCGATATCCAATCAAAAACGATCGGTTTGACAGAACGTGGGATCGAAAAAGCGGAAGAGACCTTCGGCTTAGAAAACTTGTATGATATTGAAAACACGGCATTGACCCATCACTTGGATCAAGCACTACGAGCGAATTACATTATGATTCGCGATATCGATTATGTCGTGCAAGATGGAAAAGTAATGATCGTTGACCAATTTACAGGTCGGATCATGGATGGTCGCCGATATTCTGATGGGCTCCATCAAGCGATCGAAGCGAAAGAAAGTGTCGAAATCGAAGATGAAACCAAAACGATGGCGACGATCACATTCCAGAACTACTTCCGGATGTACAAAAAACTGTCTGGGATGACTGGTACAGCAAAAACGGAAGAAGAAGAGTTTCGAGAAATCTATAACATGCAAGTCATTCAGATTCCAACGAACAAACCAATCTTACGGGATGATCGTGCGGACTTGCTTTATCCAACGCTTACGAGCAAATTCCAAGCAGTCGTTCAAGACATCAAAGAGCGTCACCGCAAAGGACAACCCGTGCTTGTAGGGACGGTCGCTGTTGAGACTTCTGAATTATTGTCATCAATGCTTGATCGTGAGAAAGTTCCTCATGAAGTATTGAATGCCAAGAATCACTTTAAAGAAGCAGAAATCATTTTGAATGCGGGACAAAAAGGTGCTGTAACGATCGCGACCAATATGGCTGGTCGGGGAACGGATATCAAGTTAGGTCTTGGTGTTGCAGAACTAGGCGGCTTGGCAGTTATCGGTACTGAGCGTCATGAATCCCGACGGATCGATAATCAGTTGCGGGGACGTGCGGGACGTCAAGGAGATCCAGGGATGTCGCAATTTTACTTGTCGTTAGAAGATGATTTAATGAAGCGTTTTGGTTCTGAACGAATCAAAGTGTTCTTGGATCGGATGAAGATCGATGAAGGCGACGCCGTGATCCAAAGCAAGATGCTTTCAAAACAAGTAGAATCTGCCCAACGACGAGTGGAAGGCAATAACTACGATACTCGGAAAAACGTCTTGCAATACGATGACGTGATGCGAGAACAGCGGGAAGTTATTTACGGACAACGTCAAGAAGTGATCATGGAAGAATCGGATCTTTCACCACAATTAATGAATATGGTGAAACGTTCCATCAGCCGAGTCGTCGACAGTCATACGCAATTAGAAGAAAGCAATTGGAACTACGAAGGAATCGTTGATTTTGCGGCGAATGCACTTGTTCATGAAGATACTATCAGTATCGAGGACATCAAGGGCAAATCAGCTCAAGAGATCAAAGACTACCTAAACCAACGGGCAGAAGAAGTCTTTGAACAAAAGAAAGCACAACTTAATAGTCCAGAACAATTACTGGAATTTGAAAAAGTCGTCATCTTACGAGTTGTCGATACGAAGTGGACCGACCACATCGATGCTATGGATCAGCTGCGTCAATCGGTTGGGTTACGGGCTTATGGACAAAACAATCCATTAGTTGAGTACCAAACAGAAGGATTCAATATGTTTGAGAACATGGTTGGAGCGATCGAATATGAAGTAACTCGTCTCTTTATGAAGGCAGAGATTCGTCAAAACGTTCAACGGGAACAAGTTGCTCAAGGGGAAGCACAAGGGGTAGAAGAAGCACCTGCTGCCCAAGCACCAAGTTTCAAAAACGTTGGTCGTAACGATCCTTGTCCATGCGGCAGCGGGAAAAAATTCAAGAATTGCCACGGGAAAAATATGTAACACGTTTTGAAAAAGTTGAGAGTAGGCTGGCAGACGTTTTTGTCCAGTCTACTTTCGTTTGTAAGAAAAAAAGAAAGAAGGAATTTTAATGGAAATCGCAGATATTCGGAATCAATTGACCCAGATGAATGAAAAAATAATCAGTTTTAGGGGGTCTCTTTGACTTAGATCAGTTAGAAGAGGACATTGCGGAAGCGGAACACCAAATGGCACATCCCACCTTTTGGGATGACTCAGAAAAAGCTCAACAAGTCATTAACGCAAACAATGCCAACAAAGAGACCTACGATCAGTTCAATCAGTTAGCAGAAGAATTGGAAGAGCTGGAAGTGATGTTGGAAATGATTCAAGAAGAAGCAGACCCAGAAATGGAAGCAGAACTTGAAGCACGGATCACGAAGCTAAACGAGAAAATGGCGTCTTATGAATTGTCGATGCTGTTAGATGAACCCTATGATCGAAATAACGCCATCATCGAGCTTCATCCTGGTGCAGGCGGTACCGAATCACAAGACTGGGGCAGCATGCTGTTACGGATGTATACTCGTTTTTGCGAACAACACGGGTATCAAGTAGAGACCCTCGACTATCAAGCTGGTGATGAAGCGGGGATCAAAAGTGTCACTTTACTTGTAAAAGGCCACAACGCCTATGGGTATTTGAAATCGGAAAAAGGCGTTCATCGTTTAGTTCGGATCTCACCTTTTGATTCAGCCAAGAGACGGCACACGTCATTTTGCTCGGTGGATGTGATGCCAGAATTAGATGGGGCGATCGATGTGGAAATCAACTCAGATGATTTGAAAATCGATACGTACCGCGCAAGTGGTGCGGGTGGACAGCACATCAACAAAACCGAATCTGCTGTGCGGATCACCCATATTCCGACAGGAACGGTCGTTGCTAGCCAAGCCCAGCGCTCACAATTGAAAAACCGTGAGCAAGCGATGGGGATGTTGAAAGCCAAGCTGTATCAATTAGAAGTGGAAAAGAAAGAGCAAGAGGCAGCAGCTTTGCGAGGCGAGCAGTTAGAAATTGGTTGGGGCTCGCAAATCCGTTCTTATGTCTTTCATCCCTATTCGATGGTCAAAGATCACCGAACGAATTTCGAAACTGGGAATGTACAGGCAGTCATGGATGGCGATTTGGATGGCTTTATCGACGCGTATTTGAAGCTGAAACTGAATCAAAAATAACCTTGTGTGACTTAAACAGATTGAAACATAATTGTAATCTGTTGCAAGCAAGGTGAAATATATTCATGCTATAATAAGCCAGAATGAAAATTTGAGATGGAGAGATAGCTGTATGATAGAAATGAAAGATATAATGAAAAAGTACTCTAATGGTACGACTGCTATCCGTAACCTTTCGATTTCAATTGATCAAGGAGAGTTTGTTTATGTCGTGGGCCCATCGGGTGCCGGCAAATCAACCTTTATCAAATTGATGTATCGGGAAGAAAAAGCAACTAAAGGCGTTTTGAATGTCGCAGGATATGATTTGGTCGGCATGAAAAACCGCGAGATCCCATTGATGCGTCGGGAAATCGGCGTGGTCTTTCAGGATTATAAACTTTTACCACGGAAAACGGTCTTTGAAAATGTTGCTTATGCTATGCAAGTTATCGGCCGCAAACCTCGTGATATCAAAAAACGGGTGATGGAAGTGTTAGACTTGGTCGGCCTGAAACATAAGGTGCGGGTATTTCCAAGTGAGCTTTCCGGTGGGGAACAACAACGGGTGTCGATCGCTCGTGCCATCGTAAATACGCCGAAAGTATTGATTGCGGATGAACCAACGGGGAATCTAGATCCTGAAAACTCATGGGAAATCATGAAGTTGCTTGATCGGATCAATGCCCAAGGAACAACGGTCGTTATGGCGACCCATAATAGTACGATCGTAAATACGATTCGTCATCGCGTGATCGCGATTGAAAATGGCCGCATTATTCGCGACCAAGCGGAAGGAGAATATGGTTACGATGATTAGAACATTTTTCCGTCATCTCCTGGAGAGTATCAAAAGTTTAAAGCGTAACGGCTGGATGACTATTGCGTCATTGAGTGCGGTAACGATCACACTGACATTAGTCGGTATTTTTCTAGGTGTAATCTTAAATGCAACAAAACTAGCTGAAGACATTCGCGAGAATGTGGACGTTTCGGTTTTCGTTGATATTGGTACGGAACAAGAAGACATGGATGCTTTGGAACAGTCCTTAAATGATCTGCCGAACGTTTCAGAAGTGAAATTTTCTAGCCGAGACGAAGAATTGCAGAAGATCCAAGATGCAATGGGGGATTCATGGAACTTGTTCGAAGGCGACAGCAATCCGCTGTATAACGTGTTTGTCGTCAGTGCAACAGATCCAGAGTATACGACAGAGATCGCTGAGCAAGCTGGCGAATTGCCAAATGTTTTCAAAGCCGATTACGGCGGAGATTCTTCTGACCGAATCTTTGAATTGTCTGCTGCTGTGCGGACTTGGGGCTTAGCTGCTGCTGTCTTATTGATTTTTGTGGCAATGTTCCTGATCTCTAATACGATTCGGATCACGATTTTGTCTCGTCAAAGAGAAATTCAGATCATGCGTCTGGTGGGGGCGAAAAACGGCTACATTCGTTGGCCATTCTTCCTTGAAGGCGGCTGGATCGGACTCTTAGGTTCGATCGTTCCGATTGCATTAATGTACTTCGGCTACCACCAAGTTTATGCAATGGTCAATCCATCCTTACTGCGTTCAAATTACAGTTTAATTGCACCAAATATGTTTCTATTACAAGTTTGCGGTGTGATGGCACTGATTGGGATCGTGATCGGTTCACTTGGTTCCGTCTTATCAATGCGCCGTTTCTTAAAATTCTAAACCGATGTTTTTTTAGTCGATCGTCAAGATCGGCTTTTTTTGTTTCATCACAGTGTTTCTTTACTTTAGGTACTATTTTTTGATATGCTTTAGTAGCGGGAAATCGGGGAAGAGGTGGAGAAATGGTTGTAATGGATAATTTGGTAACCATTTTATTTATAGTCAATATTTTGTTATCAATCATTATCATTTTCAGAGAAAGGCGGCAGACTGCTCAAACGTGGGCCTGGCTTTTGGTCTTGATGTTCATTCCAATCGTTGGCTTTGTGCTTTACTTTTTCTTTGGTAGAGGGATCTCTAAGGAAAAGATCTTTGATATGCGCTCACAGGCAAAGGTGGGGCTGAATGTTGAATTAGAAGAACAAAAACAAGCCCTCGCTCGTCAGCTGTTTCCGCATCCGCCGACCGCGCAGGTAGAAGTGCAGCAGCTGGTCTACCTGTTGACAGTCTTTGGGCAATCCCTGTATACGACAGCGAATAGTATGACGCTTTATACCGACGGACGGCAGAAATTTGATGCCTTGATCGCGGATATCGAACAGGCAAAAAATCACATTCATATGGAATATTACATTTATCGCAGTGATACATTGGGAAATGAAGTCAAAGAGGCACTGGTGCGCGCGGCGAAGCGAGGCGTAAAAGTAAGAGTCTTATTAGATGCTTGGGGCAGCACCCAAGTATCATTGAAGTTTTTTGATGAGTTGCGTCTACATGGCGGTCAAATTGCCTTCTTCTTTCCTTTATTCGTTCCTTATGTCAATCCGCGAATCAATTATCGAAATCATCGGAAAATCGTGGTGATCGATGGAGAAATTGGCTATACAGGCGGTTTTAATGTGGGAGATGAATATCTAGGGCAAGTGGAAAAATTCGGTTATTGGCGAGACAATCACTTGCGAATTGCCGGTTCAGCTGTCTATTCGCTGCAAAATCGGTTTTTGATGGATTGGAATTCACAACATGCGTTGGAGATCAAATATGATCCTTCCTTGTTTCCTGAAATTAAACAAGTCGGGACAGTTGCAGCCCAAGTCATCACGAGTGGTCCTGATACGGAACATGAAGAAATCAAAATGACCTATCTGAAAATGATCAACTTAGCCAAAAAGGAAATCTTGATCCAAACACCTTATTATATTCCGGATGAAGCTATTCACAATGCCTTGAAGTTGGCACTGCTTTCTGGGGTGAAAGTTCATATACAAATCCCTAACAAACCAGATCATCCCTTGGTATATTGGGCGACCTATTCCTTTGCGGCTGAGCTGCTGCATTTTGGGGCAGTCATCGAAACCTATGAGAAAGGGTTTATGCATGCAAAAACGATGATCATTGACAGTGGGCTCGTTTCGATTGGTTCAGCAAATATTGATGTCCGTTCGTTTCGTTTAGACTTTGAGGTCAATACGATCATCTACGATGCACAACTCGCGACGCAAACGAAAGAAGCGTTTCTGGCGGATTCGATTGATTCCAAGCACTTAACGATCGAAGCGTATCAGCAAAGAAAGCTGACGATCAAAATCAAAGAAGGCTTGGCACGCCTTGTGTCACCCTTGCTGTAAAAAAAGTGCCCTTTTCCAAAAGATGGAAGCCATCATTTTGGAAAAGGGCACTTTTTTAATAGGATTAACCCATAATACTTGTGTATGCTGCTAAGAAAATCGAGCCAACAGTGAGAATAAGCATGGTCCAGATCACGACTTGCGTGATTTTTGCAAAGGTACTTTTTGGTTTTTTCTCGTTCATTTTAATCCACCTTTTAGAGTTATTCTAGTGACAGTTTACCCTCAAATACACAAGAACTCAAGTTGAACCAAGGAGAAATTAAGAAATTTTCAATTTCAGGACAAAAAAATCATTAGAATGGCAAGATAGACTTGTTGAAGATACGCCCTTCTGTTTTAATAGGTAAAGAAATGCATTCTTCAAGACTTTCAAAAGTCAGCTGATGAACAAAGAGGCTCCTTAAAAAATTTCATGACTGTCTTATTCCAGCTCAGATTTTTAAAAGAACTGAAACACGGATGTAAAGAAAATAAAGTATAGTGACACTAGTTGTTAGAAAGGATTTTGCTGTATGTCTGGATTTAATCCAATCGTTTTGTTTTGGTATATCTTCCCTGTGCTCGTCTATTTCGCCTGTCGGTTTATTGTTTCCGCGTTGTCCTTGAATGATCGTTACCACGTGAAGGCACCGGATTTAGCAGTACCGTTTTTGATGGTCGGGATTCATCAATTATCAAAGTATACTTTTGATCAAGCGATCACATTGTACTATTTGATCTCCATTTTTTTATTAGGGATTCTGCTGGCAGTCTTTCAGGCGTATTACTATGAGGAGATCCAATATGGTCGCTATTTAAAGATGTATTGGCGTAGTATTTTTCTATTTACGATCATTTTTCATGTCGTTTTGATCATTCTAAATATTGTTAGTTACTTATAGTGTTTTGACTCTTGATAAACGCCCATTTTTTCACTTAAAGTTTTTTTAAAAACTTTAAGTAGTCGGTTTTCCTCTTTTTCCTCATTTGGTAAAGAAAAGTCAAACAACTTCCCTTTCAAATTTCATATAATTTGTGGTAGAAAGTGGGGGATTGTGGTAGACTGTGAATATCAGGTGGAGATCGGGGGTTATTTATCGATGTTTATGGGTGAATTTCAACATTCGATAGATGCAAAAGGCCGACTAATCGTCCCTTCAAAACTACGAGAAAAACTCGGAGAAAAATTTGTTGTGACACGTGGATTAGATGGCTGTTTATTTGGCTACCCCTTATCTGAATGGGAAAAACTTGAAGAAAAACTAAACGAAATGCCTTTAGCGAAAAAGGACGCTCGGACATTTGTCCGCTTCTTTTATTCTGCTGCAACAGAGTGCGAAATCGATAAACAAGGACGAATCAATATCCCTGTTACATTGAGAAATCATGCAGACCTTACCAAAAGTTGTGTGATCATCGGCGTTTCAAACCGAATCGAGATTTGGGATGAAACGCGTTGGCAAGCATTCTCTGAAGAAGCAGAAGAAAACTTTGATGAAATTGCTGAAACAATGATTGATTTTGGCTTATAGGCTTGATAGGAAGAGGAAAAAACACATGGCAGATTTTCAACACTACACCGTTATGCTACAGGAGACCGTTGATGGGTTAAAGATTCGTCCAGAAGGCGTCTATGTCGATTGTACATTAGGTGGAGCCGGTCATAGTGAATATTTATTGTCGCAACTGTCTGAAGAGGGACATCTCTTTGCTTTTGATCAAGACCAAACTGCTATCGATCATGCGAAAGAACGTTTAGCACCATATGTTGCTAAAGGAATGGTTACGTTCATTAAAAGTAATTTCCGCTATTTAAAGGAAGCATTGCATCAACACGGTGTGAGCCGAGTCGATGGGATTTTGTACGATTTAGGTGTTTCCTCACCCCAATTAGATGAAGCCGAACGCGGCTTTAGCTACCACCAAGATGCACCGCTGGATATGCGGATGGATCAAACTGCAGCATTGACTGCCTATGAAGTAGTCAATCAATTCGACTACCACCAATTAGTCAAAATCTTCTTCCGTTATGGAGAAGAAAAATTCTCGAAACAAATCGCTCGTGAAATCGAGCGGGTGCGACAAGATCATCCAATCGAAACAACGGGTGAGTTGGTCGATATCATCAAAACAGCCATTCCGGCGCCAGCAAGAAGAAAAGGCGGACACCCTGCAAAACGGGTTTTCCAAGCCATTCGCATTGCAGTCAATGATGAGCTAGGTGTGATTGAAGAATCACTTGAACAAGCGATTCATCTTTTAGCAGTCAACGGACGTGTGAGTGTCATCACGTTTCACTCTTTAGAAGATCGCATCGTGAAATCGATGTTCAAGGAATACAGCACACCGAAGGATATGCCGCCAGGTTTGCCGATGATACCAGAAGAATTCCAACCAACACTTAAACTTATAACAAGAAAACCACTACTTCCAACTGAGGAAGAAGTAGCTGAAAATAATCGTTCTCGCAGTGCGAAACTGCGAATCGCGGAAAAAATCAAGGAAAGCGAAGGGTAACAACTATGGCAGAACTAAAAGTTCATGACTATGAATTCAGAGAACCACTTGAATCACAACCTATGGAACACTCTGAACCGACAACTGAAAAACTGCCTACTGATCCCCAGCGTCCTGAGGTCATCCGCGTACCAGCATCTCCGGCTCGTCGGTTAAAAAGCATTTCTACTCTGGAAAAACTGATCGCTGCCTTTGTGATCATCTCTGTATTGACGTTGGCGATCTTGACCATCAATATTCGAACCAATATCAGTCAAGTCGAACACGATATTTCTTTGATCCAATCGGATATCAATGAAAAAACAACACAAGCAGAACAGTTGGAACAAGAGAAAAATGAACTTTCTAAAACCGAGCGCATCCAAAAGATTGCTGAGGATAATGGATTGTCGATCGATGACGGCAATTTAAGGAAAGTGGACTAAATGAAGTTAACAGATAAATTCAAGCAATACTTAAAAAAGAACAATCAAACTACAACGAACAATCGCAAAAAAGTAGGTATTATTCTCTTTGCTACGAGTATTGGATTGTTCTTTTTGTTTGTCACGCGTTTGAGCTACATCGTCATTGTCGGAGATGTTGCAGGGACTTCCTTAGCTGAAAAAACGAAAAATCTTTATGAAGGCAGTGAAGTCATCAAAGCGAAACGTGGAACGATCTATGACCGCAATGGGATTCCAATTGCTGAAGATGTGACCTCGTATTCGATTTACGCTGTTTTGAACCAAAATTACAAAGATGGCAAAAAGAATCTTTTTGCAGAAAAAGCAAACTTCAATAAATTGGGCAAAATCTTGTCGGATGTATTGTCCATCGACCAAGAAACAGCAGTCAATACATTAGAAGAAGGGCTTGAACAACAATTATGGCGTGTTTCTTTTGGAAGCAAAGGAAACAATATTACATTAGAACAAAAGAATGCGATTGAAGATGCAATGGAAAAAGAAGGGATTGCTGGCTTTCATTTTGACAGCCATCCAGCTCGACTTTATCCGAATGGTGTCTTTTCTTCTCACTTTATCGGGTATGCTGTTGCCAATGATGACGATACTGGTCTAGTTGGGAAAACTGGGCTAGAAGCTGCGTACAATGACGTGCTTTCTGGGACTGATGGCGAGATCGTTTATCAAAAAGACAACAATCAAAATCCGTTGCCAGGAACCGTAGCCGAAACTGTTGCAGCGGTGGATGGAAAAGATGTCTATACGACTATTGATAGTCGAATCCAAAGCTACTTGGAAACGCTGATGGACAGTGTCTTTAAAGAAAATAAACCAGAAAACTTAACAGCGAACTTAATGGATGCAAAAACGGGTGAGATCGTGGCGATGGCGCAGCGACCAACCTATAATCCAGAAAATTTGGATTCCATCAATGATTGGCAAAACCTGTTAGTTGAAGACAACTACGAGCCAGGATCAACCATGAAGATCTTGACGACGGCAGCAGCGATCGATCAAGGGATCTTCAATGAAAACGAAACTTTTACCCCAAGCCCTGATGGAATGAAACTTTATGATGCAACCATCAACGACTGGGACTTCGGTCAAAAAGGAACACTGACGATGCGCCAAGCACTTTCATGGTCGAGTAATATTGGAATGGTGACCTTGGAACAGCGAATGGCAGATCGTTGGCAACAATACTTAAAAGAATTTGGTTTTGGTCGCAGTACCTATTCAGGATTGCCTAACGAAAATACTGGGATCACACCAGAGGATAACCCTGTCAGCCAAGCGATGACGTCATTTGGTCAAGCGATTGGTGTGACGAATTTCCAAATGATGCAGGCCTTTACGTCGGTGGCAAATAACGGAACGATGTTGAAACCACAATTTATTAGTAAAATCGTTGATGGCAATACAGGAGAAGAAACGGTCACACAACCAGAAGAAGTTGGCCATCCCATTACAGCAGAAGCGGCAACAAAAGTACGGGAATATATGCGTGATGTTGTCGAAAGTGAAAATTACGGAAGTGCTTATGGTGTCTATGAACTACCGGGCTACAATATTTCCGCAAAAACGGGGACAGCCCAAGTAGCCGATTCAACGACCGGTAAGTATTTGTCTGGTGGTACCAATTATCTGTATTCTGTTGTTTTGATGTTTCCTTCAGAAGAACCAGAATATATTTTGTATTTGACAATCAAATTGCCAGAGAAGCACGAAAGCACCGTGTTGGGTGAAATTGCCAATCCATTGATGAAACGGGTCATGGATCTGAAAAACTCTGCATTAGAAGATAGTACAACCTCTGGTAGTGAAACGACTGTAGGGGATTATCGTAATCTTGATACAGAATCTGCGGCAACTGACGTTCAAAAAGCTGGGTTGACCCCTGTTGTCATCGGTGATGGCGAGAAGGTCATCGCACAGTCCGTTGACAGCGGCACTTCGATCATGCCTGGCGGACGGGTACTGCTGATTACGGATAGCGACAAGTATTACATGCCTGATACGACCTCCTGGTCCAAAGCAGATTTGATCAAATTTGGCAGTCTGTTGAATGTGGACGTCAGTTTTGAAGGGGACGGCTATTGTACCAAACAGAGCGTGGAGCCTTATACTGAGTTATCGGGACAATCGATCAAGTTTACACTAAGCGAAAACGAATAGAATAATAGGAGAGAACGATATGGAATGGACAGAGATGATATTACCTTTGGCAAGTGGCTTTGCGATCGTAACAGCCACAATGCCTTTGTTTATCGGCTATTTTCAAATGAATAAGTACGGACAGGAAATACGTGGGGACGGCCCCAAATGGCATAACGTAAAGGCCGGTACACCAACGATGGGTGGGTTTGTATTTTTGATTTCTGCAATGATCACTGCAATTTGGGTAGGGGCATGGCAAAATCAACTGACTGCTTCATTGTTCATTCTTTTGTTCATTACCTTGGTTTATGGTGCATTAGGATTTCTTGACGATTTCATCAAGATTTTCCGCAAAAGAAATATGGGCTTAAACTCGCTGCAAAAATTGATTGGACAGATTTTAGGCGGGCTTGTCTTTTACTTGGTTTTTCGAGCGGAAGGCAATGCAGACGTATTAAATTTCTTTGGAATCGATATACCATTGTCGATCTTTTACGGAGTGTTCGTCATCTTTTGGCTGGTCGGTTTTTCAAATGCAGTCAACTTGACCGACGGTATTGATGGACTGGTCGCAGGACTGGGCACGATTTCTTTTTCAACTTACGCACTGATTGCTTGGCGGCAAGATCAAATCGATGTGTTGATCGTTTGTCTAGCAATCATTGGCGGATTGATCGGCTTCTTTCCCTACAATCGCAAACCGGCTAAAATCTTTATGGGGGATGTTGGCTCACTGGCTTTAGGCG
This sequence comes from Enterococcus sp. B2E4, assembly GCF_030499455.1. Taxonomy (NCBI): domain Bacteria; kingdom Bacillati; phylum Bacillota; class Bacilli; order Lactobacillales; family Enterococcaceae; genus Enterococcus; species Enterococcus sp. B2E4. The sequence goes on along the minus strand of NZ_JAUKPK010000019.1, from coordinate 44,924 downwards.
GTCTGCTGGCAGCAATTTCGATTCTTTTACACCAAGAATGGACCCTCTTGCTTGTCGGACTGGTCTATGTTTGTGAAACAGCAAGCGTGATGCTGCAAGTTGCCTCATTCAAATTAACGGGCAAACGAATCTTCAAGATGTCACCCATCCATCATCATTTTGAAATGAGCGGATGGTCTGAGTGGAAGATCGACACTGTATTTTGGTGTATTGCGTTAGGTTGCTCGTTGCTCACAATAGCCCTTGTATGGTAGGAGATGAAGAAAATGAAAAAAATTAAAACATATCAAAATAAAAAAGTTCTTGTGCTAGGATTAGCGCGTAGTGGATTCAGTGCGGCCAAATTGTTACATGATTTGGGCGCACTTGTGACCGTTAATGACGGCAAGCCATTTGCTGAAAATCCCGAAGCACAAGATCTTTTGGCGTTAGGGGTCAAAGTGATCACTGGCAGCCACCCAATCGAATTATTGGATGAAGGCTTTTCGTTAGTTGTGAAAAATCCCGGAATCCCTTATTCACAGCCACTTGTTCAAAAAGCTTTAGAGAAAAAAATTCCTGTGATCACGGAAGTGGAGTTAGCGTATCAAATCTCTGAGGCACCGATTATCGGCATCACTGGTACGAACGGAAAAACCACCACAACGACCATGATCGCTAATGTCTTAAACGCCGGGATGCAAAAAGGACAGGCACTGCTTTCTGGGAACATTGGGTTTCCTGCAAGTTCCGTTGCTCAAACAGCCAAAGCAGAAGACCGATTAGTCATGGAATTGTCTAGCTTCCAATTGATGGGGATCGATACTTTGCGACCAAAAATCGCCGTGATCACCAATATTTATGAAGCCCATATCGATTACCATGGCAGTCGCCCAGAATATGTCCTAGCAAAATGGCGCTTGCAACAACGAATGACTGCGGATGATTATTTGGTGATCAACTGGAACCAACCAGAGCTAGAAGCACTGTCGGCAAAATCAAAAGCGCAAATCATTCCTTTTTCCACCAAGGAAAAAGTAGCAGGCGCGTACATGCTTGACGGTATCCTCTATTATAAAGAAGAAGTGATCATGGCAGCTGATGAACTTGGCGTGCCAGGAGATCATAATATTGAAAATGCATTAGCAGCGATTGCTGTCGGTAAACTTTGCGATATGCCAAACGAAGCCATTAAGCAAGCGTTACAAACCTTTACGGGCGTGCCCCATCGGACTCAGTATGTCATCACCATCAATCAGGTGAAATTTTTCAATGACTCCAAAGCAACAAACATTCTAGCCACAGAAATGGCATTAGGCGGCTTTGACAATGAGAAACTGATTTTATTGGCAGGTGGTCTGGATCGGGGGAACAGCTTTGATGACTTAGTTCCCGCACTAAAAGGGCTAAAAGCCATCGTGTTGTTTGGTGAAACAAAGGAAAAATTGGCCGCTGCTGCTCAAGCAGCAGGGGTAAAAACAATTGAAATGACAGACAATGTTGAAACAGCCGTCCCATTAGCCTTTTCTTTAAGTGCTGCTGGAGATACGATTTTATTGTCACCTGCGAATGCAAGTTGGGATCAATACCCTAATTTTGAAGTTCGCGGCGACAAATTTATGGCGGCAGTAGCAGAACTTAAATAGAAATGAGTGACGGATATGAAAATACTTGTGACTGGCGGCGGTACTGGCGGACATATTTATCCAGCGTTGTCTTTTGTCGATTATGTAAAAGAGATTGACCCGACAGCCGAATTTTTATACATTGGTGCAACAAGGGGCTTGGAAAATAAAATCGTTCCTCCAACAGGTATTCCTTTTAAAACATTAGAAATCCAAGGCTTTAAGCGTAAGTTGTCCTTCGATAATGTAAAAACGATCCAACTTTTCATGAAAAGTTATTACGCAGCCAAAAAAATCATCAAGGAGTTTCAACCGGATGTCGTGATCGGCACCGGCGGCTACGTTTCTGGCGCGGTGGTCTTTGCTGCAGCGAAGTTGAAAATTCCTACAATTATTCATGAACAAAATAGTGTTCCCGGGATCACGAATAAATTTCTAACCAAATATGTGGACAAAATCGCCATTGCCTTTCACGATGCGTCCCAGTACTTTCCAGCGAAGAAAACAGTGCTGGTGGGGAATCCCAGAGGTCAAGAAGTACGCAACAGTCAAAAGTCAGCGATCTTGTCTTCCTACGATTTAAATCCGGCGAAAAAGACGGTCTTGGTTTTTGGTGGGAGTCAAGGAGCACTGAAAATCAATCAAGCGATCATTGATGCGCTGCCGCTGTTTGCTCAAAAAGAGTATCAGCTTCTCTATGCGTCAGGTGAACGGTATTACAAAGAGATCGAAGAAAAAATCGGCATGTCAAAAGATGCCTTTCCTAATATCAGTATTCGCCCTTACATTGATCAGATGGCAGAAGTGATGGCAAATAGTGATTTGTTGATTGGACGAGCAGGAGCCACATCGATCGCAGAATTCACTGCATTAGGGATTCCAGCGATTTTGATTCCTAGTCCTTATGTGACCAATGACCACCAAACGAAGAACGCCCAAAGTTTAGCCAATGCAGGAGCAGTCAAAATGATTGCCGATCATGAACTAAACAGTCAAAACCTCGTGGAAGCAGTAGACAGTATCATGCAAGATGAAGCCCTTCGTAGTAAGATGGCAAAAGCCTCAAAAGAACAAGGGATCAGCGATGCCTCAGAACGGTTATTTCGACTTGTGCAAGAGGTAATCAAATAGTACAATGTGTGGGATAGAAAGGAGCGATTATCATTAGTAAAGACAAAACACCTCATGATGATCAAACCCCCTCGTCAACGGAAGAGTTGACCCCTTGGCAAAAAGAAAATCTAAAGTATTTGCAAGAAAAAGGCAATCAGCCAGCTTGGTCTTCTCCTGCTCCTGAAGAAACAGAAGATACGTCCAAAGACCATGAAGACGAGCAAGAAGAAACATTTTTTGAAGCAGATGAAGCAATGGAAGAGTCTGTTGATGAGAAGGAAGCATTGCCAGAGCCAGAAAAGAAGGCCCGCTCCTTTGCTGATCGGCTGCCTAACCTAAAGGCGTACCGCAACCAAGTGTTGATTCGCCGTTTAGCCTTGATTATTGGATTGTTGATGATTCCTTTATTGATTGTTTTGTATTTCGTTTCGCCCCTTAGTCGTTTGGCGAATGTGGTCGTCAAAGGCAATCATGAAGTATCCGCAGAAGCAATTCTCGAAAATTCGGACCTAACCGTCAATGAAGAGATGTGGCCGCAATTTTTCGAACGTAATCAAAGCGTGTCTGCCATCAAAAAAGAATTGCCACGTATAAAAAATGCCTCAATTTCTCTATCTGGTATCAATCGCTTCGATATCACTGTCACTGAATTTCAAGAAGTTGCTTTACTAGCCCAAGATGGTGGCTATGCGCCGGTTTTAGAAAATGGCGTTGTGTTAGATGAAATCAGTGAGCAGCCAGTGGAAGGATTGCCGGTTTTAGAAAATTTTTCGGCTGAAGATAAAATCAAAGCAACACTTAGTGCCTATCAAGAATTAAGTTCAGAAATTCGCGATGGCGTTTCTCAAATCAAATATACCCCCCGTGACAGCAATGATGAGCTGCTGACTCTCTTTATGAATGATGGCAATCAAGTGATCGTCAACATTTCGAATATGGTGAGTCAAATGCAGTATTATCCGCAAATTGCCAAAGATTTGACCGAGGACAGTATTGTGGATATGGAAGTTGGAATCTTTACTTACCCAATTTCAAATACACAAGAAGACGATGCAGACGAAAATCAAACAGCTGATAGTGATTCTTAGGAAAAATTCAAGAGTTTTTTTCATTAACTTGTTTCTAAAAAGCGCCATTATATGGTAGAATTGGTAACAGTGAACAAATTATTCGAATGAACTCTAAAAACGGACTGTGATGGTTCGCTATATATCCAATTTAAGTAGGAGGGAACCCCATCCATGGCAAAAACGGGAATGTATGTTGGCCTTGATATCGGTACGACATCTGTAAAAGTTGTAGTAGCCGAATACGTTGACAGCCAAATGAATATCATTGGTGTAGGTAATGCAAAATCAGAAGGAATCAACCGTGGGATCATTGTAGATATCGATAAAACGGTACAAGCCATTCAAAGAGCAGTAAGACAAGCAGAAGAAAAAGCAGGAATTCAAATTCGCAGTGTAAGTGTTGGTGTACCAGCCAATCTTCTTGAAGTGGAAAATTGTCAAGGAATGATCGCTGTCAATAGTGAATCAAAAGAGATCACCGACGAAGACGTGCGTAATGTTGCCTCCGCAGCACTCGTTCGTTCTACCCCTCCTGAAAGACAGATCATTGCTATTTTACCGCAGGAATTTACCGTTGATGGTTTTGAAGGAATCAAAGATCCTCGTGGCATGATCGGGGTTCGCCTAGAAATGTTTGGTGTTGTGTATACAGGACCAAAAACCATCATTCACAACATTCGCAAATGTGTTGAAAAATCTGGTCTGATTGTTAATGAAGTAGTCATTACGCCATTAGCACTAACGGAATCGATTTTATCAGACGGTGAAAAAGATTTTGGTACGATCGTCATCGACATTGGTGGCGGCCAAACAACCACAGCAGCGATGCACGACAAGCAATTGAAATTCACCCATGTGAACCAAGAGGGCGGCGAATTTGTCACAAAAGACATTTCGACGGTTTTAAATACCTCTTTCAACAATGCAGAAGCATTGAAGATCAATTATGGGGATGCGTATCCTGAACGCACTTCAGCCAGTGAAGAATTTCCGGTTGATGTGATCGGGAAATCAGAACCAGTGAAAATCGATGAACGCTATTTATCAGAAATCATTGAAGCCCGTATGGAACAAATCTTCACCAAATCAAAAGAAGTCCTAGACGAAATCGATGGGCTTGATTTACCGGGTGGCGTGATCTTGACTGGTGGCGCTGCAAGTCTTCCTGGTGTCGTAGATCTTGCTCAAGAAGTATTCGAAACAAACGTCAAGCTTTACGTTCCTAATCATATGGGACTTAGAAATCCTGTTTTCACGAATGTGATCAGTATCGTTGACTATTCGGCAAACTTAAGCGAAGTGTACCAGCTTGCCAAAAGTGCGATCACTGGTGAAAAAACAGTGGCGCAACAGCCCGTTGCTATTCAACAACAAGAAGTGCATTACGAACAATATGAAGCGCCAGAAGAAACTTATGAAGAAGCAGAAGAAGAGAAAAAAGGTGAGTCGATCACAAACCGAGTAAAAGATTTCTTCTCAAATATCTTTGAATAATCTAAAACGATTCTCAGGAGGAAGATAAATTATGGAATTTTCAATTGATAATAACATCAATGACGGCGCTGTGATCAAAGTCATCGGAGTCGGTGGCGGTGGCGGCAACGCAGTCAATCGTATGATCGAAGAAAATGTCAAGGGCGTAGAATTTATTGCAGCCAACACTGACGTTCAAGCGTTAAAAAACTCAAAAGCAGAAACAGTCATTCAATTAGGCCCTAAATATACCCGCGGACTTGGTGCTGGCTCTCAACCAGAAGTTGGTCAAAAAGCAGCGGAAGAAAGTGAAGATTCTATTCGCGAATCATTAGAAGGCGCAGACATGATTTTCATTACCGCTGGTATGGGTGGCGGAACCGGAACAGGTGCTGCACCGATCGTAGCGAAAATCGCTAAAGAAATCGGCGCGTTGACAGTCGGTGTCGTTACTCGTCCGTTTACTTTTGAAGGACCAAAACGTGGCCGTTTTGCGGCTGAAGGCATCGCTAAATTAAAAGAGAATGTCGATACCTTATTGATCATCTCAAACAACCGTTTATTAGAAGTTGTTGACAAGAAAACGCCAATGCTTGAAGCATTCCGTGAAGCAGACAATGTCTTGCGTCAAGGGGTTCAAGGGATCTCAGACTTGATCACTGCACCTGGCTATGTCAACTTAGACTTCGCTGATGTGAAAACAGTAATGGAAAATCAAGGCACAGCCTTGATGGGAATCGGTGTTGCTAGCGGGGAAGAACGTGTAATCGAAGCAACGAAAAAAGCGATCTCTTCACCATTACTAGAAACGTCGATCGATGGCGCAGAACAAGTGCTATTGAACATCACTGGCGGATTGGATATGACTTTATTTGAAGCACAAGATGCTTCTGATATCGTCGCTCATGCGGCAACAGGCGACGTAAACATTATCTTAGGTACATCAATCAATGAAGACTTAGGCGATGAGATCCGTGTGACTGTCATTGCAACCGGCATTGACCCTTCAAAAAAAGAACGGGGTTCTCGCTCTAGCAGACAAAGCCAAGGTCAAATTCATTCTATCCCTCAAAAACCAACATTAGATATGGATCAAGCACGCCCAGCGCAAGCAGAAGAAAGCAATGGCTTTGGTGATTGGGATATCCGCAAAGAACAAAATGTACGACCTAAAGTAGAAGAAAACACATTTGAAAATGTAGAAAAGAAAGAATTCGATACCTTCAGCCGTGATGAAGTACGTTCGAATGATGACGACGAATTAAGCACACCACCATTTTTCCGTCGTAAACGCTAGGGGGCAGAGCACATGATTTCTGAGAACTTGCACAAGATTCAGCAAGAGATACAGGATTCCTGTGCTCTTGTTTCTAGAAATGCCAGTGATGTCTGTTTGACAGCTGTGACAAAATCCGTCGATACAGAAACAACAAGAGTCCTTTTAGAAAATGGTGTGCGGGATTGTGCAGAAAATCGAGTAGAAAAACTACTTGAAAAGAAGGCAGCACTAAAGGATTATCCAGATGTCCGTTGGCATTTTATTGGCAATTTGCAACGCAGAAAGGTAAAATCAATTATAAATGAGATTGATTTTTTCCATGCGTTAGATTCAATCAAACTGGCACAAGAAATTCAAAAACGAGCAGAGCATCCGATCAACTGCTTTGTGGAAGTGAATGTTTCGCAGGAAGCAACGAAACAAGGGATTTTTGTTGAAGAGGTAATGGCTTTTATTGAAGCACTTGCTTCGTTCGACAAAATTCGTGTTGTTGGATTGATGACGATGGCCCCGCTCACTGCTTCCAAAGACGAGCAGCATCAGATTTTTAAAGAATTAAAAAGGATTCAACAACAGATCGCTGACCTGCATCTTACACATGCCCCTTGCTTAGAAACGAGTATGGGAATGAGTAATGATTTTCCCATTGCGATTCAAGAAGGTGCAACATTTATTCGTGTAGGAACAGCATTATTTCAATAAAAAAGGAGGTTGACCGATGTCGCTCAAAGAGAAACTGACCAATTTTTTTGGATTGACTGACGAAGAAGATTACTACGAAGAAACATTTGCCACGGAAGAACCGGCACGCACAGCGTCTAAACAAGCTGTGAACCAAGGAGGAGCTTTTACAGCCCCCAGAGCAACCACGAATACGTATGCATCTGGCCAAGCGGCAACACGTACAACAAGTCAACCACAAAATCAAGCCTATCAATACAGACAGCAACCACAAGCAGCTGTCTATCAACAAGCCTCAGCTGCGGCTGAACGGGTAAGACCGGTGACGAAGACGGAAGAAAAAGTCGTTCCGATGGCACAACAAAGAAGCAATACGAGAGTCAAAGAAACAAAAGCAAAAGAAACACCCGCACAAGCAGCTGGTAAAATAACGATCGTAGAGCCACGCGTCTATTCCGAAGCGATGGGGATTGCCAAGCAGGTCATCAATGGGGATGCTGTACTTGTTAATTTTCATTTAATTGAAGAGTATCAAGCTCGTCGAATAGTTGATTTTTTAACAGGAACAGTGTACGCTGAAGATGGTGATATCAAGCGTGTTGGCGATGAAATTTTTCTTTGCACGCCTAAGGGTATGGAAATTGAAGGCACTGCCCAAACATTAGCAGATACCAATTTTTTTGATATCTAAAGTGAGGAGGAACGCCAATTTTATTTTTGAGATTCGTTAAATTACTAAGTGATGCTGTTTATCTGTATACCATTTTATTAGTGATCTATGCACTTTTGTCTTGGTTTCCAGGAGGGTATCAATCCGCTTTTGGCCGTTTCTTAGCAAAAGTGTGTGAACCGTATTTGAGTTTATTTGATCGATTGAAATTAAGTTTTGCTGGTATTGATTTTACGATTGCGTTTGCAATTATCGTCTTACAGCTAGCATCACAAGCATTGATATTGATCTTACAATCAATTTTATTTTAACGTAAGGGGTGGTTATCGGTGAACGCAAATGTCTATCAACATTTTCGAAACGATGAACGCCCTTTTATTGATTCCGCTCAAGGATGGATCGAACAAGTGCAAATGCAGTATGCGCCTTACTTAACTGATTTTTTAGATCCGAGACAAGCGTATATTTTAGAAAGCTTGATTCGTCAATCAACGGATTTAAGCTTCCGCTTTTTTGGTGGTTACGAAGCTGCTGAAAGACGACGTTGTTTGATTTATCCCGATTATTATGAGCCCACCACCGATGAGTTTGACATGACTTTGTTTACGATTCAATACCCGAAAAAATTTACGGTGTTGAGTCATGGAAAAGTTCTAGGCACGTTAATGGGGACTGGAGTCAAGAGGGAATACTTTGGAGACATTCTTTCCGATGGTGAAATATGGCAAGTATTCGTTGCTACTGAAGTCAGTCATTTTATCCAACTCCAAGTGGATAAAATCGGAAACGTATCGGTGCGCTTGGAAGAAACAAAATACACCGAGTTGATCGTTCCTAAAGATGGCTGGACCGAGGAAAGAGAAACGGTTAGTTCATTGCGTCTTGATACAGTGATCTCTGCCGTATACAACATCTCACGTCAGCGTTCGAAACAGTTGATCGAATCAGGAAAAGTAAAAGTAAACTGGACAGAAGCACTACGACCAGATTTTGTTCTGGATTTACTGGATATCGTTTCAGTAAGAGGATTTGGTCGGATTCAAATACAGGGGTTAGAAGGAACCACGAAAAAAGAAAAAGTTAGATTGTTATTAGGTGTATTACGTAAATAAATCAAAGAGGTGTATAGAATATGGCATTAACTCCATTAGACATTCAAAATAAAAACTTTTCAGTAAAAATGAGAGGATACAACCAAGACGAAGTCGATGACTTTTTGGATATGATCGTTCGCGATTATGAAGAAGCGGTTCAACGCAATCGCGAGTTAGAGAAATCATTGAAACACGCCGAAGAAAAACTAGAGTATTTCAATGAACTGAAAGACGCCTTGAACCAATCCATCATCGTGGCTCAAGATACCGCGGATAAAGTAAAAACAAGCGCAAGCAAAGAATCAGAAGTGATCGTTACGTCTGCCCAAAACCGTGCGGATGAAATGGTTGCTACTGCAGAAAAACATGCCCATGCCTTGATGACCTCAGCGGAAGAAAAAGCCAAAGAGATTTTGACGGATGCAACAGACAATGCCCGTCAATTGGCAACAGAAACAAATGACTTGAAGAAGAAAACCAGAGTCTTCCACAACAACTTATTGGTTATGTTACAAACCCAATTAGAACAAGTGAAGAGCCCCGAGTGGGAAGAGATTTTGGCGCCATTTTCAAGCTACGTGCAAGATTCCCATCAAGTAATCAGAGAAGTTTTATCAAAAGAACTTGACAGTGAAAATGGTTCTGGAGTAAACTCAGAAGCAGTGGACACATTTGATGTGGACGTTGTTGAATCAGATGAAAAAATCGTTGATGTAAGCGAAAGCCCTGAAGTGAAAACATTAGATGATGCGAGAAACTTATTAGACGAATTGAACAAAACAGATAACAACTAAGACACAGAACAGAAAAATTTCTTATATTTTTCAAGCGAGTTTGGGAGAGTGGAAGCCAAATAAAACCCTGTAAGAAATCAGATCATCTGTGAGTTGCGTTCTTTAAAGAGCCGATTATCCAAAGACTCAAGTAGAGAACGACGCCTGATCCCGTTACCGATCATCAAAGAATTGTCTAACGACAAGAAAAATTTGGGTGGTACCACGAACACGTTCGTCCCTTGCCAGGGACGGACGTGTTTTTTGCTGTGAATCACTATGATTGGCTTGCGAAGCAAGACAGAATAGATGATGAACAGTACTAGGCGACCATAGGGAGCGTAGTAACCCTACTAGGAATCACTATGATTGGCTTGCGAGGCAAGACAGAATAGATGATGAACAGTACTAGGCGACTATAAGGAGCGTAGTAACCCTACTAGGAATCACTATGACTGGCTTGCGGAAGCAAGACAGAATAGATGATGAACAGTACTAGGCGACCATAAGGAGCGTAGTAACCCTACTAGGAATCACTAGGATTGATTTTTAAAAATCAGTGAGACCTAAACACAAGGAAGTCATGGCAACCAATCCATTTTGATACGTTCAATAGAAGCAATTGATTGGTCGAGTCAATGGATTTAGAAATTATACGGAAACGTAGTGAGACGAAAAGGAGCGAAACAAGAATGAAAATGAAAGAAACACTGCATCTTGGAAAAACCGCTTTTCCAATGCGAGGCAACTTGCCGAACCGCGAAGTGGATTGGCAAAAAGAATGGGAAGAAAATCGATTGTATCAACGCCGTCAAGAATTAAATGAAGGCAAGCCAACCTTTGTCTTACACGATGGTCCTCCTTATGCAAATGGGAACATCCATATCGGACACTCATTGAACAAAATCAGTAAAGACATTATCGTACGTTCCAAATCAATGTCAGGTTTCCGTTCCCCTTATGTACCTGGTTGGGATACCCATGGTTTGCCGATCGAGCAAGTGTTGACGAATAAAGGAATCAAGCGCAAAGAAATGAGCTTGGCAGAATACCGCAAAAAATGTGAAGAATATGCTTTGACACAAGTGGATACACAAAGAGCTGACTTCAAACGTTTAGGGGTTTCTGGTGACTGGGAGCACCCATACATCACACTGACGCCCGATTATGAAGCTGCAGAAATTCGCGTTTTCGGAAAAATGGCAGAAAAAGGCTATATCTACAAAGGATTAAAACCAATCTACTGGTCACCATCTAGTGAATCATCACTAGCAGAAGCCGAGATCGAATACAAAGATGTGAAATCACCATCGATCTATGTTGCTTTCCCAGTCGCAGATGGCAAAGATCTGCTTGATTCAGATACATCTTTTGTTATCTGGACGACGACGCCATGGACCTTGCCAGCGAATCTAGGAATCTCTGTGAATCCAACCTTTGCCTATGTTCAAATCTTGGCTGATAGTCGTAAATTTGTCGTGGCAAAAGATTTATTAGAAACCGTGACGAATGAGATTGGTTGGGAATCTGTCGAAGTATTGCAAGAATTGGCAGGCGATCAATTAGAAAAAATGACGGCGCAACATCCTTTCTATGACCGTACGTCTCTGTTGATGTTAGGGGATCATGTGACATTGGATGCCGGTACTGGTTTGGTCCACACTGCACCAGGACACGGGGAAGATGACTACATCGTCAGCAAAAAATATGGACTGGATGTCTTATCACCAGTCGATAGCCGTGGGGTCTTCACAGAAGAAGCACCAGGATTTGAAGGGGTCTTTTATGACAAAGCCAATCCAATGATCACTGAGCTTTTAGAAGAAAAAGGGGCGCTATTAAAACTAAACTTCTTTACTCACAGCTATCCACATGATTGGCGGACGAAAAAACCAGTCATCTATCGGGCAACGCCACAATGGTTTGCTTCAATTGATAAGTTCCGTCAAAACATTTTGGATGAGATCGAAAAAGTAGATTGGATCATTCCATGGGGCAAAACCCGTTTATACAATATGATTCGCGATCGCGGCGACTGGGTGATCTCTCGTCAACGTGCGTGGGGTGTACCATTGCCAATCTTTTACGCAGAAAACGGCGAAGCCATCATCACGCCTGAAACGATCGAGCATGTGGCAAACTTGTTTGCTGAACATGGTTCAACGATTTGGTTTGAAAAAGAAGCCGAAGAATTGCTGCCGGCTGGCTTCACGCATCCAGGCTCACCAAACGGTAAATTCTCGAAAGAAACTGACATCATGGATGTTTGGTTTGATTCAGGTTCTTCTCACGAAGCCGTGTTACGTCAACGTCCAGAATTGACGTTCCCAGCTGACATGTACTTGGAAGGTTCAGATCAATATCGCGGATGGTTCAACTCAAGTATCACAACTAGTGTGGCGATCAATGAAGTCGCACCATACAAAGCCGTCTTGTCTCAAGGCTTCACCTTAGATGGCGAAGGCCGTAAGATGAGTAAATCTCTTGGAAATACCATTGCACCAGAAAAAGTGATCAACCAAATGGGTGCGGATATTTTGCGCCTTTGGGTCAGCAGTGTTGACTACGAAGCGGATGTTCGAGTGTCTATGGATATCTTGAATCAAGTATCAGAAGTCTATCGGAAAATTCGCAATACCATGCGTTTCTTATTGGCTAACACGAATGATTTTGATCCAGCAAAAGACAGCGTACCATTTGAAAACTTGCGTTCTGTTGATAAATACATGATGGTTCGTTTAAATCAAACGATCAAAACGATCCGAGAAGATGGTTATGAAAAATACAACTTCTTGCATATTTACCGAACAGTCATCAACTTCTTGACAGTCGATATGTCATCCTTCTATTTGGATTTTGCGAAAGATGTCGTTTATATCGAAGCTGAAAATGATTTCCAACGTCGCGCCATGCAAACCGTCTTTTATCAAACAGCGGTTGCGTTGACGAAATTACTGACGCCGATCATTCCGCATACGGCAGAAGAAATCTGGTCACATTTGAAAGAAGAAGAGGAATATGTCCAATTAGCGGAGTTCCCTGGCTATGATACATTTGCTAACCAAGAAGAGCTGCTTGATTTATGGCGTGCTTTCCTTGATTTCCGTGACAATGTCTTAAAAGCATTGGAAGAAGCGCGTAATGCAAAACTGATTGGGAAATCGTTTGAAGCAAAAGTGACTGTCTATCCAACCGAACCGGTTGCGGCATTATTAAAAGCCATTGATTCAGATATCGCTCAGTTGCTGATCATTTCACCGGACTTCTTAACGATCAAAGAAGCAGGTGAAGCAGCACCAGAAGCGGCCTATCAATTCGAAGACGTGGCGATCTTAGTGGAAAAAGCCGAAGGTGAAGTCTGCGAACGTTGTCGTCAAGTCCGTGTGGATGTCGGTGTAGAAGAGCAGCTACCAACACTTTGCGGCCATTGCGCAGCCATCGTCAAAGAAAACTATCCTGAAGCGGTTGCAGAAGGCTTTGAAAAATAAAAAAACGGAATAAGATGATCCCATTGCGGGTCATCTTTTTTTTTGAAATCAATCAAGCTTGTTCCTTGAAAATGGGACATAAGTAGCTGTTTGTGACATCCAAATGAGAAAATCCGCGTTAATTGATAACGATTCTCATTTGTTTGCAATAATTTTACGATAGTTTATTGTATAATAAAAAAACCTTATTAGACGAAGATTCCTGCCTGTGATTTACAAGTAACTACTTGTTCGATGGATGTAAGTAACTCTTGAAGGAAGAAAGCAACGAGATCGGATCAAGTAAAAAAAACTTGCCAGATAGAAAATCAGGTTGTAAACTGTTAAAAATCGGAATATTCAGAAAATTGAAAGAAAGTGTGATTCCATGAGTGATTTAGAGATGATGAAAACAACGAACCAAACGATGTACGATGCCGCTTTTGAAAAAGATGCTTGTGGGATGGGGTTCATTGCTCAGAAAAATGGTCATTATTCCCGAGAGCTCGTCCAAAATGCCTTAACGATGTTAGAACGGATGAATCATCGAGGGGGAACTGGCGCTGAACCTGACACGGGGGACGGAGCAGGAATCTTGATGGCGATGCCAGATCCTTTTTTTCAGCAGCGGGCAAAAGAGGCAGGAATCCCATTGCCTGAAAAAGGCGCCTATGCTGTTGGGATGTTTTTTTTACCGAAAGAAAAGCTCCGAGCAGCACAGGTCCAAGAAGAAGTAACTAAAGACATTCAACAAATGGGTTTTACGGTTTTATGGCAGCGTGACGTTCCATATGATTATTATCAGTGTGGGCCAGGGGCGCAAAAAGTCATGCCATCTTTCGTGCAAGTCTTTATTGAAAAGCCTGTCGATGTAGCAGCTGGCCGTCCCTTTGAAGATCAGCTTTATCGGCTACGACGTAAACTGGAAAAAACATATCATACCGATGAGCTGTCTATTTGCAGCTTGTCCAGTAAGACAGTTGTTTATAAAGGGATGCTGCATGCCTATCAAGTTGGCTTGTTTTTCAAAGATCTTCAAAGCCCAGAAATGACTTCGAGTATTGCTTTGACCCATTCTCGTTTTTCAACGAATACCTTTCCAAGCTGGAGTCGGGCGCAACCTTTTCGTTTCTTAGCCCATAATGGCGAAATCAACACGTTACGCGGGGCGGAAAATTGGATGCATGGACATCAGATCGAAGTCTACGATGACGAAAACTCCGATTCTGCGAAGCTGGAAAATTGTATGGAATACTTGTATCGTCAAGGTCGAGACATTCCCCAAGCACTGTTGATGATGGTACCAGAAGCGTGGTCTAAAGAAGCTGGCTTGACGCCAGAACTGACGGCTTTTAATGAATACAATGCAAGCTTTATGGCTCCTTGGGATGGACCAGCAGCTTTATGTTTTACCGATGGGGAGATGGTGGGAGCTGCCCTTGATCGTAATGGATTGCGACCATCTCGCTACTCAATCACGAAAGCTGGTTTTGTTGTCGTGGCCTCTGAGTCAGGAGTGGTGGATTTACCAGCGTCAGAAGTGATTGAAAAAGGGGTGCTTGGACCAGCAAATATGTTTTTGGTGGATACCCAAAAAGGGATGATCTTACGAAATCAAGAAATCAAAGCGCATTATGCGAATGCCCATCCTTACCAGGAGTGGCTAGCGGAACACCTATTGACACCAGAGCTGCTTCCTGGGACTAAGAAGCAGGAAGAAACAGCAGACGATGCGATCCAGACTCTTTGGAAACGAAATGGCTACACGGATGAGATCATACGCACGTTGATTTTACCAATGGCTCAAACGGGAGAAGAACCAGTGATCTCCATGGGGTTTGATTCACCCTTAGCTATTTTGAGCGAACGTCCCCAATCCTTGTTTACGTACTTCAAGCAACAATTCGCCCAAGTGACCAATCCACCCATTGATGCGATTCGCGAAAAATTAGTGATCGGTACCGAGCTGTTTTTAGGTCGAGATGGGGATGTTTCAAAGGACATCCGAATCAATTGTAATAAGCTGAAGATTGCTAGTCCTGTGTTAAAAACGAGTGAATATGAAAAGATCAAACAGTTAAATCAAAATGGTCAAAAAGCGGTTTTACAGTCGATTCTTTATGATTATGTACCAGAAAACGGGGTAGCTTTGCAACAAGCGTTAGAAGCGCTTTTTAAAGAAACGGAGCAAAAAATCGATGCTGGGGCAACGATCATCATTTTAAGTGATCGGGAAGTCATCCAAGCGCAAGAAGGAAAAGTGGCGATTCCGATTCTCTTGGCGGTATCAGGCCTGCACAATTATTTGGTGCGAAAAGGCAAACGTTCCTTGGCATCGATCGTTGCGGATACAGCGGAAGTCTGTGAGGTCCATCATTATGCCATGTTAGTCGGCTACGGAGCAAGTGGGGTCCATCCTTATGGGGCTTACCAGACATTGGCGCATTTTGAGCTTTCAGAGAAGATCGAAAGTTACCGCAAGGCATGTGAAAAGGGCATTGTCAAAATCATGTCACGAATGGGAATCTCAACGATCGCCGGTTACCACGGGGCACAATTGTTTGAAGCGGTTGGTATCTCTGAGAAAGTCATCGCTGAATATTTTACCGGCACGGTTACCCGTATCGGTGGTCTCTCGTTAGCGCAAATCGAGCAAGAATATCTGACGCGTTATGAGGCCGCATATGGTGAAAAACGAATGGATTATCTTGATTCTGGCGGTAGTTTCCAGTACAAAGCCGATGGGGAGCATCATTTGTTCAATCCAAAAACGATCTATGGGTTCCAAAAAGCCGTTCGCACAGGCAGTTATGAGCTTTATAAAGAATATGCGGCGGAAATGAATCAAGAGGCATTGGCCAATCCAACGACGTTACGGTCTATGTGGACCTTTGCGAACACAAGACGCAGTATTCCGTTAGCTGAGGTGGAGCCTGTCGAAACGATCGTCAAACGATTTAAAGTCGGGGCGATGTCCTACGGCTCACTAAGTGAAGAAGCGCATCGCTGTATTGCTGAAGGAATGAATGCGATCGGGGCAAAATCCAACAGTGGAGAAGGTGGCGAAAACCGAAATCGTTTCAAACCAGTGGAGGGCATTAATTATAATAGTCGCATCAAACAAGTAGCTTCTGGCCGTTTTGGTGTCAACGCCGAATATTTAATGAGTGCAGATGAACTCCAGATCAAAATGGCGCAAGGGGCGAAACCTGGAGAAGGCGGTCAATTACCAGGCAATAAAGTCTTCCCGTGGGTCGCCGAGATTCGAGGGTCCACGCCTGGTGTTCGGTTGATTTCACCGCCACCACATCACGACATTTATTCGATTGAAGATCTAGCCCAGCTGATCTATGACTTAAAAGCCATCAATCCGTATGCACGGATCAATGTCAAATTGGTTTCTAGTACGGGCGTGGGTACGATCGCTACCGGTGTCGTCAAAGCTGGCGCAGACGTAGTCGTGATCTCAGGCTATGACGGTGGGACCGGTGCTTCTCCGAGAAATTCGATCCGTGATGCCGGCTTGCCTTGGGAGATGGGGCTTGCAGAAGCCCATCAAACGTTAGCTATGAATCATTTGCGGCAGCGAATGACCTTAGAGACCGATGGAAAATTGATGACGGGTCGGGACATCGCCATTGCTGCTCTTTTAGGAGCAGAAGAATATAGCTTTGCCTCTTTAGCGCTAGTTGCGATTGGTTGTGTCATGATGCGGGTATGCAGTATCAATACATGTCCTGTGGGAATTGCTACACAGAACCCAGCGTTGCGAAAATTTTTTGCTGGAAAACCTGAGCACATCATCAACACGATGTACTTTTTAGCAGAAGATCTACGGGAAACGATGGCTGAGTTAGGCTTTCGTACTATCGATGAGATGGTAGGACATGCGGAATTGTTGACACCACGCTTCGTTGCTAAAGGCAAAGCAAAATCATTAGACTTTTCGAAAATGATTGGGACGACGATCCCAATCGAACGCAAAGTGACCGATCCATTCCTTGAGAAACGTCAATGGCCAGAATTAGATGCTTTTGCACAAGCTGCTATCGACAACAATCAAGAAATCGTGACGAATCATACGATCAATAATGTTCAACGCTCAGTCGGCGCGCGTTTAGGAGGCTGGATCGCGGAACGTTTTGGCAATTATGAAGTTACCCCAGGTCTGTTGCAGTTTACGTATCGAGGTATTGCTGGACAAAGCTTTGGGGCTTTTGCCACCCAGGGCATCCAGTTGAAACTGATCGGTGAGGCCAACGATTATGTAGCCAAAGGGTTAAGCGGTGCCCGCTTGATCATTGTGCCACCGGAAGATGCCGCTTATGACGCAGAACATTCACCAATTGTTGGTAATGTAGCGTGCTTCGGGGCAAATCGAGGCGAAGGCTATTTCCGAGGCATTGCTGGCGAACGCTTTTGTGTTCGTAACAGTGGAGCCAATGTCGTTGTCGAAGGTGTTGGCGATCATGGCTGTGAGTACATGACTGGCGGTGTCGTGGTGATATTAGGAAAAACCGGCCGCAACTTCGGTGCTGGAATGTCCGGTGGCGTGGCGTATGTTTACGACCCCGATCAAACCTTTGCCGATAAATGCAATCGGGAAATGGTTGATTTATATCGGATTGGCGAAAGCGGCGATGACCACCAACTAAAAGAAATGATCCAGCAGCATTTCGCCTATACAGATTCATTGAAGGCGGCTGAGATCCTAGAAGATTGGGAAAATCAGCAGCACCATTTCATCAAAGTCTATCCGACAGAATACCATCAGATGATCCAAGCGACGGAGAACTTGGCGGACCAAGGGTTTGTCGGAGATGAACTTGTGACGAAAGCCTTCGAAGCTGTCGTCGGTCCACAATTGACCATCCCAGGAAAGGAGCGTGACTAATATGGCAGATCCATTTGGTTTTTTAAAGTACCCAAGAGTAGAAAATCCTACCCGACCAGTGGCAGAACGAATCGAAGACTGGCAAGAATTACAGACGCCATTGCCTGAAAATGAGCGTCAAGAGCAAGCAGCACGCTGTATGAACTGCGGGATTCCTTTTTGTCATACCGGTTCTTTTTACGGGGGGCAACGAGCGGTTTCAGGTTGTCCCAATGACAACCTGATTCCTGAATGGAATGACTTGGTTTATCAAGGGCGTTTCCAAGCCGCTTTTGAGCGTCTTGCCAAAACCAACCCATTACCTGAAATGACTGGTCGTGTTTGTCCAGCTCCTTGTGAAAAAGGCTGTACCGAAGCACTGAATGGCTCAGGTGTCACGATCCACGACAATGAACGCTTTATTATCGATACTGCTTTTGAAAATGATTGGGTCAAAGCCTCGGGATTGCCTCAAGAAGCGACTGGGTTCAAAGTTGCCATCGTCGGCAGCGGACCAGCTGGTTTATCCGCTGCATGGCGCTTGAATCAACTAGGGCATCAAGTGACGGTCTATGAACGCAGTGATCGCTTTGGCGGTTTACTGATGTACGGTATTCCAAATATGAAATTAGATAAAGACGTCGTTCAGCGACGGATTGACTTGATGGCAGAGCTAGGCGTGACCTTTGTCGCTAATACGGAGATCGGTCGTGACTTGTCAGCAGAAGAATTGGCCGCTCAGTATGATCGGGTCATCTTGGCAACAGGAGCTAGTGTTCCTCGTGACTTGAAGATTCCAGGGCGTGAATTGACTGGGGTGCAATTTGCAGTCGATTATCTGACGGAAGCAACCAAAGATGTGTTAAAGCATGGCAAAGCGGCAACAAGTAAAAAACTTGCTGGCAAGCATGTTATCGTGATTGGTGGCGGCGACACTGGAAATGACTGTATTGGTTCAGCGATTCGGCAAGGAGCCGCTTCTGTGCGTCAATTGGAGATCACGCCCCAACTGCCATTGACACGGACCGACAGCAATCCTTGGCCAGAATACCCAATGACAGCCCGCACAGGATATGGGCAAGAAGAAGCGGCTGAAGTGCTACAAACACAAGTGACGTATCATGGAGTGTCCACAACGGCCTTTATCGGCGCCGAACGCGGCCAGTTGATCGCCATCGAAACGGTCTCAGTAGATCAACAGTTTCAGCCGATCCCTGGCACAGAGCAAGTGATCAAGGCGGATTTGGTCTTGCTGGCAATGGGCTTTGTTGGTGCAGAGACCCAACTCTTCGATGCCTTTGGTGTGCGAGAAGTGTACGATGATTACACGACGAACAATGAACGAGTGTTAGTCGCAGGAGATGCCAAACGAGGACCGAGTTTAGTCATCTGGGCGATTCGTGAAGGACGCTTAGCGGCAGAAAAAGTCGATCAAGCGTTACGATCGTTGGTGTATCAATAAGCAATCAATAAAAAACAACCTGAGCAGCTATTCCTCCTTCTGAATTAGAAGGGGAGCAGCGAAATGCTCAGGTTGTTTGCCTGTTAAGCGGTTGGTTCAGATGGATGGGGCTTTGACAGCTGTTCATTTTTTTCCATTGCTGCCTTCGGTAGGCGAATCGAAAAGACGATGGTTTCATCACGGCTTTCCGCCCAAATCTTTCCACCTAATGCTTCAACGATTTCTTTGGCGATCGGCAAACCAAGACCCGTCCCACCCGTCGCTGTTGCTCGGGAAGCATCCATGCGGTAGAAAGGCTCAAAAATCAAGACGATCTTTTCAGCTGGGATCGTTTTTCCTTGATTGGTCAAACGAATCAGGATATCATCAGACTCGCTGATGGCTAATCGCAAAGGGGAGTTAGGATAGCTATAATTGATGGCATTGCGGATCAAGTTATCAAAAACGCGTTCCATTTTCTCCGTATCAACGGTCGCAAAGACTTTTTTCTGTAGCTGAAGTTGCCAATGGAGGTTTTTTTCTTCTAACAGCGGCAAAAATTCAAACGTCAATTGTTCCAGCATCAAGCTCAGATCCGTGGTTTCAGTTTGCAGGGCGATCGTTGTAAGATTAAAGCGGGTGATTTCGAAAAATTCGCTGATCAATAGTTCCAGCCGTTGGGCTTTTTGCAAGGCGATCTTCGTATAGCGTGCGCGTAGTTCGGTAGAAAGCTGCGGTTCCTCTTCTAAAAGCGTCAAATAGCCGATCACACTGGTCAAAGGCGTTCGTAAATCATGTGCGAGATAGACGATCAAATCATTTTTTCGTTGTTCCGCTTCTTTGGCGGCTCGTTGATCCTGTAAGTTTTTCTCCCGCAACTGGTTCATTTCTTCTTGCACATCAATCATATTGCTGGAAAGAACGATTCGCTTCGTGGGTTCGGCAATCAGTTGGTTTGTGGCTTGGATCGTTTCATTCAAATAACTGATAGCTTTACTCATATAATAAATCGTTGTGCTCACCCAAATCAGTAAGGCCCCGATGGCTAAGCAAAGAAGCCAATAGTCAGCAAAAAGACGTAAAATTTGATAAATGGGTTCATAGCCATACCAGACCCTCATTCCAGCAACGAAGCGTACTGCGAAAGGAATGATGATCAAGATCGCCATCAAGATGCCCGTGGTGATAAAGTATTGGGTCAAGAGCTTGCGGATCAATGGACTTCTATTTTTCAATGATATAGCCGACCCCCCATACGGTTTTGATTAATTTCGGTTTGCGGGGTTGTTCGTTCAGTTTTTCCCGCAAACGGGCGATATGTGCCATCACTGTGTTATTGTTGTCTAAATACTTTTCTTTCCAAACTGCTTCAAAAAGGGTTTCCGAGGCAACGACCGATCCTTGGTGTTCAAATAAGTAAAGCAAGATTTTAAATTCGATGGGGGTCAAGAAAACCTCTTTGCCATAAAGAAAACATTGGTGGCTGTTGATTTTCAACAGTAAGCCTTCCTTTTCGTATTCTTCAATCTTCTGGGGATTCGCTGACTGGTTGTAACGCTGGTATCGCCGCAGCTGCGTTTTGACCCGAGCAACGACTTCTAAAGGATTGAAGGGCTTGGTCACATAATCATCTGCCCCAAGGCTTAGACCGGTGATTTTATCCAAGTCTTCCCCTTTTGCCGTGAGCATCAGTACTGGGAAAAAGTGGGTCTTACGAATTTGCTGCAGCAGCTGAAAGCCGTCGATATCCGGCAGCATCACATCTAAAACCGCCACGTCGACCGTTTCTTTTTCAAGATAAGCCAAAGCGCTCGTTCCATCATAAAAAGGTTCTACTTGGAAGCCTTCATTCCTTAGAAACGTCGTGACTAACTCCGCGATTTCTTTTTCATCATCAACAACAATTATTTTTTCTGCCATCCTTGATTCACTCCAACTATCTACGATCATTTTTCATTTACACAACCATTTACTCTACACCCATCATACCGTAATCGGTAAGCGAATGCATTCGTTTTCTACTTTGAACTAGAGGTGATGCGGGAACCTAGGCGGCTGATCAATTCATTGGTAATGGTTTGTGCTTGATCAGCGGTAGTCGTCCAATCGCTGATTACTTCGAGCGAACTTTCGACCGCCAGTTCTGGATAGTCCGTTAAATCGATCAAGAGCATATCCATACAAACCAACCCAATCTGCGGGAGTAAAGCACCCTGATAAGAAAGTTGGAACCCTTGGTTTGATAGGGCACGTGGAACCCCGTCGCAGTAGCCGATGCTAACGATCCCGATCGTGGCTGGTCGATCAAAAACAGTGCCTAATCCATAGCCGATCGCTTCACCAGCGGCAACTGTTTTTTTGTCTACCAGTAAGGCTTTGAGTGTCAAAATTGGCTGTACGTTTATCTTCTGCTTCGTTGGTTCGTTCGGGACGCTCAATGAACCAGTTAGAAGAATACCTGGACGTACATAATCATAGTGTTTCTCTGGGTAATTCAATATTCCGTAGCTGCTTTGCAGATGTGTCAGTCCATAGGCGATATTTCTAGCGGATAAGCCAGCCAACAGATCATCAAAACAAGTGATTTGGGCTTGTGTCCGCAAGATACTTGCCGTATCCAGCTGATCTGAAGAGCCTAGATGGGAAAAAATGCCTGTGATCTTGAGAGATGGCAAGGCGTAAAGTCCAGTAACTGTCTCAAGATCAGGTGCAACGCCTAAGCGGTGCATACCAGTATCTACCGCTAAATGGCATTCGATCGGAATGCTTGTTTGGGCTAAAGCATGCCCATGGGCCTCACTAACGATGGTTTGAATCAAGGAATAATGTTTCAGCTCTTTGGCACGTTGGGCAGAAGTGTACCCTAAAATCAGTAAGCGACTTTTGATGCCAGCTCGCCGTAATTCAATGGCTTCTTCAAGGGTAGCAACGGCAAAGAAATCAACGCCGGCTCTTTCTAGGGTACTGGCGACCGTCTTCGCATCACAACCATAAGCATCCGCTTTAACCACCGCCATCACTTTTGTTGTTGCTGGGATCAATCGCTTGATTTCCTGCAAGTTGTGCAACAAAGTGGGGGCGGAAAATTCTTTGGCTGCTCGCTGCAAGTGAAGCGGCGTTTTTTTCGAAAACGGGAACAGCTTTTGCAAAGCAAAGAGACCATGCACTACCCCAATGGTCAGTCCTAAGACCACGAAGAAATTGATCAGATTGTTTTGCAGCAAGGGCAGCTTTTGACTAAGAAAATGGGTCACTGCAATGGTATAAGGATGGAGCAAATAGAGCCAAAGGGACAGTCGACCCGCTTGTTTCCAGATCATGGGTGCTTGCCATTGCTGGATGATCGGAAATAAAAACAACAGGACGAAGGGCAAAAAAACATACATGCTGTCATGTTTCGGCGTGGTAAAGTGATGCAAAAGGTAACTTTCCAAAAGCAAGCAAATCAGACTGATCAGCAGATAACTATAGCGATGGGGAGAAGCTGGTTTCTTGGAAAATCTTCTGGCTAGTACCCCTAAGATCAAAAACAAAGGAGCAAAAAAAATGCCGTTGCGAGTTCCATCCAATAGTTGAAAAATCAGTGAATAGAGTGGCGTAATGGGTGTTTGTGCAGCCAGGCCAGACCAACTGTCCCCACCTAAACCAACCACATACAAACCGACAGCAATGAAAAACACCTGCTTGAAAGAAAGCCGTGTCAAGAGGCCCATCACTAGTAGACTGCCGGTAATGATCGCAGGAAAATACCAAAGATGGTAAAGAATGCCAGTGACCAACAATGTTTGGATAAAGGTGCCCAGCGGCATGTTCAACCCAAGCATGCCGCTGTACCAAGCAAGCGGCAAAAAGAGCAGTGTGGCTATGAGGTAGACTTGCAGCTGCTTTTTAATAAACTGCCAGACACGCTGTCTGGCAGGATAGCTGTTTTGGGTGGCTAAGTCGCTGAACACGTAATATCCGCTGATCATAAAAAAGAAGGGAACGGCAATTCTGAAGAGCGTCAACGTGATCAGGATATCACCATCAGGCCATAAGTGATGAAGAGGCAGACAGTGGATCGCCACCACCATCATCGCCAAAATCACCCGGAATTGCTCGATTCCTTGATTCTTCTTCATGCGAACTGCCTCGCAGTTTGTTCAAGGTATTGATGGTATTCTTCCAAGGTCCACTGTTGACTGGCGATGATTTGACTATGAGGCAGACCGACATAACGAAAATGCCATGGTTCATAGCCAATCCCTGTAATTTCCTGTTTGTCTGCGGGATAGCGTAAAATAAACCCATAGTTCATCATTTCCTGGGTAAATAAATCAGCGGCTGCGCTGTCACGAAATCGTGGGCAGATCAAATCATCCTGGCTGCCCTTTAAACCAACATCGATCGCTAAGCCTAACTGATGTTCACTGCAACCGGGCAACGCCACAAATTGTTTCGTATAGGCTAGCCCATTTTCTTTCAAGGAATATTCCCATAAATACCGTTGCTGCTTTTCGGTTCGGTAGCCATCTAACAAGCAGATCTCGTTTTCAAGCTTTAAGGCTTTGACGAGCCGTTTCCATTGTTTGGCTGCTTCTGGCTGCAAGTAAACCTCGTCTTCGCTGAAGGCAGCAAGGACTAAATGAGGGGGTTCTTGGTTTTTTTCTAACGGAAATTCTTTGCTAACTAACTGTAGATAGGGATTCATTTGACTTCCTCCTTTGCTAAGACAAGCAGTTTTTGTAGTAGTTCTTGATAGGATAAGCCGACCGCTGCCATCATGGCAGGATAGCGGGAGTGACTCGTAAAGCCCGGCATAGTATTGATTTCATTCAAGTATAGTTCTCCTTGATCCGTGACAAAAAAGTCGATGCGAGCAAGACCTTTAAGACCAAGACTACGATAGAGCAGCTGAGCTTGTTCTTTGACCTTGGTTTCAATCGTTTCAGGCAATGGCGCAGGGACGGTGATTTTGGCGCTGATCAGCTGGTACTTTTCTTCAAAATCGAAAAAGCCGTCTACTAATGAAATGGTGTCACAAGCACCGACAGTCAAAGAGTCGTTGCCCAAAATACCGCAACCGATCTCAACACCGACAATATTTTTTTGTAGGAGCACTGCGGAACAATAAGTAAAGGCTTCTTTTAAGGCAGAAGCGATTTCTTCAACGCAGGTGACTTTAGTGATCCCTTTTGAGGAGCCCGCTTCATTAGGCTTAAAGAAAACTGGAAAGCCATGGGTCTGGATAAAAGCTTCGATTTGTTCTTGCTGGTTGGCTTGATTTGTCAAGAGAATCGTAGGAGCACTTTGTACGCCAATGGCTGCTGCAGCTTGATGCAGCAGCCATTTGTTCATACATAAGGCAGAACCTGCCACCCCGCAGCCTACATAAGGCAGCTTCATCAATTCAAACAATCCTTGGATACTGCCATCTTCCCCGTATTTGCCATGCATAATGGGAAATAAAACATCAGGTACCAACGTTTGCTGCTCTTCACTTAGCCAAAAGCCGTTTCCTTCGAATAGCGGCTGTATTTTCTGTTTATGTTTCGTATCCAACAACCACGTGTCTTGTCGGATGTTTTCCAGTTCTCCTGTATACAAGTACCAATCCATAGCATCTGGGGTGATCCCGATCAAAGAGAGGTCATAGTCATAGGGAGATGATTGGAGTGCTTCGATTGCGCTAGTTGCTGAGGCTAAAGAAACGGTGTATTCCGGTGAATTGCCTCCAAAAATAATGGCGATTTTTTTCATGTTTTTCTTCCTTCCGCTTTTCGATTCTTACTACATTCAGTCTATCAAGGAAAGAAAAAAGAAATTTGCGGGCTTACTGGTATCTTTCTTTTCTTTTTGTGATGAAATTCTGACGAATTTATGACAAAAGGAAAGCGACAGCTGCCGCTCCTTTTACACCAGAAAGAAACTTGCCTTTGAAGTAGAAAAAGCTGCCATAAAATGGAATGGAAAAAATAGTGAAAAAAGAGCACTCTGAAGGAAAGGGGGAGGCAATAGCAGGAACGTTGACACAAAAAAAGCACGCCGAAGCATGCTTTTTCTTTTTGATGAGGGCTTTTCGATTATTATACGATTTGCTTATTGTGCGTAATGCGCACGAGGACCACCAATATATTTGGGCCGTGATCCCAGAGCTGTGACATGGGCAGCGCCGAGGGACTTGATAGAGGGACGGATCGGGATTTGAACATGTTTGACATGCATGCCGATTGCTGTGTCGCCAATATCGATGCCAGCTTTTGCTACTATGTGCTCCACTTCAATAGGCTCATCGAACAGCTGGAAAGCGGCAACTGAGCAAGCACCGCCTGCATGCAGCTGGGGCACTACTGCGACTTCTTCTAATTGATATAGTCGAGCCGTTTCACGCTCAACAGCTAAAGCCCGATTGAGATGTTCACAGCCTTGAATGGCTAAATGAATATTTTTGGGACGCAAGATCGCTCGTAGTGTTTCAACGATAACCATGCCTACTTCTTGACTGGAATTTTTGCCAATCAAGCCGCCCACGACTTCACTTGTTGAACAACCAAGGACAAAAAGATCATTTTCACCAACGTTCGCTGTCGTAATGACTTCTTCAACGATCGTAGTTAAATCCGTTTTTAATTGATTGATATCTGTCATAAGAATCACCTTTCATTTAAAGAAAACTTTTTCGTGCGGCGCAAGGCATGCGTCAGGGGTAAAGCAACGATGCTGCCAAAGACCGTTTGGATCAAATTACTTGGGATCGAGGCGATCCCAGCGCCTAAACCGAATAGCAAAACCGTTGCTGCTGCATAGCCGGCGATCATGATTAAACTGCCGACAATGACGGCTGCTAGTGGCCGATGGCTCATTCTACCTACGATCCAGCCTTGCACACCATGGATCACGATGGAAAAGAAGGCCCATTCAGGGTAACCTGATAGAAAATCAATGATGCCGCCGCTCATTCCACCGACGAAGGCACCGGCGCTAGGTCCGAACAAAAGGGCCGAGATATAGATCCCTGCTTCACATAAGGTCACAAAGCCCTTCGTTTGCGGAACAGGAATGATAATGGTCAAAGAAAGTGCACACGTGAGTGCCGTCAACATAGCGATCGTCGTTAGGTTTCTTACTTTCATAGGTGTTCCTCCTTTTTAAAATAGGCGAGCTGATTGACGTTGCCAGAGGTACCTAAAGGCAGACCGTCTTCAATCCCTGCCCAAACAAATGCTTTTGCGGTTTGGATAGCTGCTTCCAACGAAGTGCCTTTAGCAAGCATTGCGGCAATCGCTGATGAGAGGGTACAGCCAGCACCGTTGGTTGTGGTTCGCGTACTTTTTTCTGCCTCAAAAACGGTAAATTGTCCTTCTTGATACAAAACATCATAGGCTGTTTCCCCAGTTAGTCGACTGCCACCTTTGATCAGAACATTTGGGGCACCCAGCGCATGGATTTTTTTTGCCGCCGTTTTCATCTCTGCTAAAGAGGTAATGCTTTGTCCAGATAAGTGTTGTGCTTCGAGCAGATTAGGTGTTACTAATGCTGTGTAAGGAAACAATGAGATCAATCCTGCTTGATAGGAGTGGTTAAAAGCAGTATCTCCTTCTTTGAAGGCGAGAACGGGATCGAGCACGATCGGTCCGGTAAATGTTTGTAAAAAATCTCGCAGCAATTCAATGATGGCGGTTTGATGAAGCAGCCCGATTTTGATTGCATCTAGGGATACGACCGAACGCAGTGAATCCAGCTGTGCTTGGATCACAGGCTCAGGGAGATCATGGAACATAAGATCATCCTTGATGGCGACCACACATGTTAATAGGGCATGGCCAAACACCCCGAATTCCTCAAATGTTTTCAAATCAGCCGTCATGCCGCCACCTGCCAAACTGTCGAGACCGGCGATCGATAAGACTTGTTTCATGTCTGCTGCTCCTTTCATTTCTCATTTCTTTCTATTATAAACAGTCGGTAAAAAAGAAAAACGGCCAATTGGATGTTTTTTCCTCATCCAATTGACCATTTGCTTATTTCTCATTTAGTAAATCTCGCTCACGATACCATTCATCGGGACGCCAGATCCATTCAAAGCCATCGGCAGCTAAGAGATCATAGGCTGCTTGGGGGCCCATCGTTCCTGCGGCATAATTTGGAAAATCAGGTGTTTCTTGGTCCCAAGCGTGACGGATCACATCAACGATGCGCCAAGACTGGGCAACTTCATCCCAGTGGGTAAAGTTAGTGCCATCACCGTTCAAGGCATCTAGAATTAGTTTTTCGTAAGCTTCAGGGGTGTTTTCGACGATTTCAGTACTATTTCGGTAATCGAGCTTCACTGGCAATGTCTCAAACCCTTGGCCAATTTCTTTTCCGTTCAAGGAAAGAGAGAAGCCTTCCGTCGGTTGAATGTAAATCGTCAGCACATTCGGTGCCAAACTCTCGATTTGCTTTTGTTCATTCAGGTCTTGCTTAAAGACATTGACTGGGACTTGTTTAAAGACAATGTTGATGCGAGTGCCTTTTTCCGTCAACCGTTTCCCAGTGCGCACATAAAAAGGTACGCCGGACCAGCGGAAGTTATCGATCAAAAATTTCCCAGCAACGAAGGTTTCCGTTGCCGATTCTTCATCCACATTGGCTTCTTCACGGTAGCCAACAAATTTCTTGTCTTCTAATTGTCCTTTATCGTATTGACCACGTACGAAGTGTTGTTTCACTTCTTCTTCGGAGTATATACGGATCGCATTTAAGGCTTTGATTTTTTCTGTCCGTAATTCTTTTTCAGAAAAAGCCACTGGCGGTTCCATGGCTAATAAGGAAAGAATCTGCAGAATATGATTTTGGACCATATCCTTCAAGGCACCGCTCTTATCATAATAGCCGCCGCGTTCTTCTACGCCTAAGTTTTCTGCGATATTGATCTGAACATTGTCAATGTAACGATTGTTCCACATTGACTCAAAAATGTTATTGGCAAAACGAATCGCAGAAATATTTTGGATCATTTCTTTTCCTAAATAGTGATCGATTCGGTAGATTTCTTGTTCCGTAAAGACTTGATTGATCTCTTCATTCAATTCTTTTGCTGAATTATAGTCGCTTCCAAACGGTTTCTCGATGATCACCCGATGGTAGCCGTCAGTATCCAGCATTCCTTGGGATTTCAAGTGAGAAACGATCGTCCCAAAGAAATTAGGGGACATTGCTAAGTAAAAAATCTGATTGCCTTCTAAATGGTATTTCTGATCTAAGGTTTCCGCCAAATCCTTTAATGAATCATAATGGCTCGTATCTGTTACATCATGTGATTGGTAGTAGAAATGAGAAGCGAATGTCTCTGCTTGTTCTTGTGAGTCACTCAACTCTTTGATCGTACCCATCACCACTTCACGATAGTGTTCATCCGACCAAGGACGGCGTGCAGTACCAATGACTGCAAAATCTTCTTTCAAATCGCCTTTTTTGTACAACCGAAACAAAGAAGGATATAGTTTGCGTTGGGCAAGGTCGCCCGTACCGCCAAAAATCGTAAAAAGGACCTTTTTTTCCATCATCTTCACTCCTTACAGTTTATCGACAAAAATCGTGCTGGCGGCTTTGTAGCTGACAGCAATTTCTTTTGTGTCATTTTTGATCGTAATCGGACCCTCGTATGCTGCCGCATCGATGATCTCGTATTCTTCATGAATATTCAATTTGATCGAAACGAGATAATCCAGCAGTTCTCGTTCGTCAAGGACACGGGCGATACGAATCTTGGTTCCTACCGGATAAGAACTCATGGTGTTTTTTTCGCCTTCGTGAATGAGTTCTCCTTGTTCAGGAATCATTCCCCCATGTGGGCAATACCGAGGATGATCAAGGTAGGCTTCTAAGCGGCTCGCCAACGTTTCTGAGGTGACATGTTCTAAAACTTCTGCGTCATCATGAACTTCATTCCATGAATAATGCAGGTGCTCTACAAGAAAGACTTCCCATAAACGATGCTTACGAATGAGGGCACTTGCAGAAGCTAAACCAGTTTCAGTCAACTGTACCCCTTGATAAGGTGAATGTTCCACTAAGCCTTCTTTTAATAATTTTGAAATCATTTCACTTACTGAAGCTGCTGAGACGTCCAGACCTGACACGATTTGTTTGTTATTGATCTTCTTTTGGTCACCACCAAGCTCTAAGATGAGCTTTAAATAATCTTCACGATTTGGTGTCATCTGATCCATCCTCTCTTATCAAAGACTATCAAAGTAGATTTTATCAAAAAAGCCAGCTGATTACTATGAAAAAAGCCGCCGGTTCTCAATATTCTATGTAAAAAGAAGACCGAGGGGAGCAACTCCACCTCAGCCTTTTTTTATTAAGCCCAATCACCATTGCGGAAGACAGGAACTGTGGTGCCATCTTCTTTGATGCCATCGATGGACATTTGGTCAGAGCCGACCATGAAGTCTACGTGGGTTTGGCTGCGGTTTAAACCAGCCGCTGCCAGTTCTTCTTCACTCATCTCAGTGCCGCCTTGTAAGCTGAAGGCATAAGCGGATCCTAAAGCCAAGTGGTTTGAGGCATTTTCATCAAACAACGTATTGAAGAAGATGATGCCAGATTGTGAGATAGGGGAAGGGTCAGGGACTAAAGCGACTTCACCTAAAGATTTCGCTCCTTCATCGATCGCTAGCAATTTGCCTAACACTTCTTCGCCTTGTTCTGCAGAAAAGTCCACGACTTTACCGTCTTTGAAGGTGAATTTCATGCCAGAAATAATCGTTCCTGCGTAGCTCAATGGTTTCGTACTTGAAATATAGCCATCGATGCGACGATTATCTGGGGCAGTAAAGACTTCTTCTGTCGGCATGTTCGCCATGAATTTTTCATTGCGGGTGTTATAGCTGCCAGCCCCTTCCCACAAGTGATTTTTTGGTAGGCCGATGATCAAATCGGTACCCGGTGCTGTATAATGTAATGCGCTGAATTGTTCTTTGTTCAATTCTTCTGCCTTGACTTGCAGCGTTTCATCATGTTTTTTCCAAGCAGCAACAGGATCTTCTTCGTAGATACGCGTCGTTTTGAAAATTTGATCCCAAAGCTTGTCTTGTGCTTCTTCTGGGGAAGCATCAGGGAACACTTTTCGTGCCCAATCTTGACCTGCAGCAGCAACAACGGTCCAGCTGACTTTGTTGGCTTGTGTTGCTTGACGCAGTTTCATCATCGCTTTACCAGAAGCTGCTTGGAAAGCGGCGACCCGATCTGAGTCAACGCCCGCTAACGCATCGGGATTGGCAGAAACGACACTGATGCGGCTCGCACCTTTTTCTACCCAATCTTCTGTTTGATCAATTTTGTGTTGAGGGATCGTAGACAAACGATCCTCAGCTGCATGCGCAAGAAATTCTTTTTGAACCACATCGTCGGTCCATTGAACGATTACTTCGTCAGCGCCTAGCTCATACGCTTTTTTTGTCAATAGTCGAGCTAACGGTGCTTGGTCCACGGCGATTTGGATGACGATGGTGTGCCCTTTTTGGACATTTACACCAACTTCTGTGATCAGTTGGGCATATTTTTCAAGGTTCTGATTAAAGTTTGGTAAAACCATTAAAATTCCTCCATTTATTCTAAAATTATAACTGTCTTCATGATAGCACTAAGTATTTTTGAAAACAAACGAAAAAGAGAGCAAAAAAACAGAGGTCTTCAAATTGAAAAACTGGAAACACTAGGGGCAATAATTTTAAAAGTTTTTTTGCAAACTTAAAAAAACATGATACAATAAGTAAAAGGTATTTCTGAAAGCGATGTATAGCAGAATTAAGGAGATTAAAAAATTATGGCAAGAAAGAAAACTATTACTAGAGACCAGATTTTAAAAGCTGCCTATGAAGTTGTCGCAACCGAAGGATTTACACGTTTTACCGCACGCAATATCGCAGCGAAGATGAAATGTTCAACGCAACCGATCTACTTAGAATTTAAAAATATGGATGACTTAAAAAATGCATTGATCAATCAGATTTACGACTACTTAGCGACAGAAGTTTTTCCAGTTGAAAGACGGGGAGATGTCATCGTTGACTTAACGTTAAATTATATTGGCTTTGCAAATAAAGAAAAACGATTATACCGAGCGCTATACTTAGAAGAGCATGGTGGTGGGGATTCCATGCAGCAGTTTTCATTTGACCTTTTTGTGAAATCAGTGAAAAAAGAACCAAAGTATCAAGATCTATCGGACGTGAAATTACAGTCCTTGCATACTGGTGTCTGGATCGTCGCTACTGGCTTAGCGGCATTGATGTCTTCGGGGATCATTCATCCCACAGAAGATCAGATTGCTAAGCTGATGACGGAAACCACCGATAATATTTTAGCAAGAGAAACACCCATCGATATCAGTTATCATTAAGCAAACAAGAAAACCTCCGACAGAATCAAGTGATTTTGTCAGAGGTTTTCTTGTTTTATTCTGCAAATGCTTCCGCTAGCTTTTTGGCAAAGGCTTCTAAGTTTTGAATATCGTCTTCTTCCGCAGCCAAGTCGACCTTGACGCTATCTGCCCCTTTTGTTGCACCTGTCTTACTAAAGACGGCTTCAAAGTCATCGACGGACTTACAAAAGTCATCATAAAACGTATCGCCAGAGCCGCAGACCCCAAAGATTTTGCCACTTAAATCAAGTTCTTGCAAATCTTCGTAAAAATCGACGATCTCATCAGGCAATTCACCGTCACCGTATGTATAGGTTGCGACGATACAGATATCGGCGTCTTCAAACTCATCGGCATCCACTTGGGTACACTCATTCATTTCAACTTCCATGTCAAGATTTTCAAGGGCTTCAGAAACGATATCTGCAATTTCTTCCGTATTCCCCGTCATACTCGCATAGACGATTTTTGCTAAAACCATGGGCTTTTTCCTCCAATCTCATTCCTATTCTCAAGGAAAACTCTCTTACAGATTATAGCAAATGCACGAAAGATTGAAAACAAAACTTGAAAAACTCTTTACAATGTCTGTGAATTTTGTAAAATAAGGGATTTCTATGGTAAAATAAGAGGAATTTAATTAAGGGAGACGAGAACATGATTACATTAAAATCTGCCAGAGAAATAGACCGCATGGCCGAATCCGGCGCGCTGTTAGCAGATGTCCACAAACAATTACGCAGCTTCATCAAACCTGGTATCACCAGTTGGGATATCGAAGTGTTTGTCAGAGATTATATTGAAAGCCATGGCGGAATTGCCGCCCAAATTGGTTTTGAAGATTACAAATATGCCACTTGCTGCAGTATCAACGATGAGATTTGTCACGGGTTCCCCCGAAAAAAACCATTGAAAGATGGCGATTTGATCAAAGTTGATATGTGTATAGATTTAAAAGGCGCCATTTCTGATTCTTGCTGGAGTTATGTGGTAGGAAACTCGACACCTGAGATCGATCGTTTAATGGAAGTAACCAAAAAAGCGTTGTATCTAGGAATCGAACAAGCCCAAGTTGGCAACCGAATCGGTGACATCGGTCATGCCATTCAAACCTATGCGGAAAAAGAAGGCTACGGTGTCGTGCGCGATTTCGTAGGACACGGCATTGGCCCAACGATCCATGAAAGTCCGATGATTCCTCACTACGGAGAAGCCGGCAAAGGCTTACGTTTAAAAGAAGGAATGGTTATTACCATCGAACCTATGATCAATACAGGGACGTGGAAAATGAAAATGGATCCTAACGGCTGGACCGCCTATACTCTAGATGGTGGCTTAAGTTGCCAATACGAACATAGTTTGGCGATCACCAAAGAAGGGCCACGCATTTTGACTTCTCAAGGAGAAGAAGGAACCTACTAAATTTTGGCGGTAGGAGACTTCTGATTGTTACGTATGACAAAGAAAAAAAGGCAGATGATTCGCTGGCGGAGGAAGAAACATGAAAATCGTTGATAAAGTAAAAAGCAATCAAAAGCTGATGCGTTTCATTGAAACAACGCAAAATAGAATAACGGATTCAGAGATGGGGACCACATCGGTCGTCGTCGCCTACTATTTATTGCTTTCACTTTTCCCGTTAATGATTGCGCTGGGAAATCTGTTGCCTTATTTATCGATTGATCCGAACACGGTTTTATCTTATGTACAAGAATTGATCCCTAGTCAAATCTATGACTTTATCGGACCAGCGATCGAAAACCTCCTCACCACAAGCTCTGGCGGGTTGTTATCGATTTCCGCCTTGGCTGCGTTGTGGTCTGCGAGTCAAAGTATCAATGCCTTGCAAATTGCGATGAACAAAGCCTTCGGTGTGGACCAACGTTCCAATTTTATCGTGGTGCGCGCAGTATCATTTGTGATCATCCTGCTCTTTATGATTGCGATCGTTGGTGTTACGATGGTATTTGGGCTTGGAAAAATCATTCTTGATTTTTTGCAGCCGATTTTTAAGTTTCAAGACAATCTGATCGATACGTTCCAAACAGTCAAATGGCCAGTCACGATCGTTGCTTTGCTGTTTATCATGATGCTGATCTATTGGTTAGTGCCGAATGCAAAGGTCAAGTTGCGTTCGACTTTGCCAGGGGCGATCTTTGCAACGATTGGCTGGATGTTGCTGTCACAAGTGTTTGGCTTATACGCCCGTTACTTTGCTGCGAAAATCATTGGCTATCAAATTATTGGAAGTTTTATTGTTTTAATGATCTGGTTGAATCTTGCTGCGACGATTATTATCTTGGGTGGAATCATCAACGCAGTGGTAGAAGAGTATGTGTCGGGACAAGAGATCAAAGAACGAACAGATCCTGTTCAGCGGATTTCTTCGAAAATCGAAGATACATTTACCAATAAAGAGAAATAATGGAAAGCGAGAATAAACGATGGATTTTGCATTCAAATTTGTAATGCGCTTATTTATAACAATGATCGTGTCTTTAATCCTAACACCGATCATTAAATTGATCTCTTTTAAGATCGGCGCAGTCGATCGACCAGGAGAGCGTCGGATCAATACGAAGACCATGCCTTCAGCTGGGGGATTAAGTATTTTTTTAGCCTTTTCCTTTGCGCTGCTTTGGGAATTTCGAACAATGATTCCTTTCAACTTCGTTTGGCCGATTCTTTTAGGTGCAACAATAGTGGTGATTACAGGATTGTTGGATGATATATTTGAACTGTCGCCAATGCAAAAATTAATAGGTCTGACATTCGCAGCGCTGGAAATTTATTTCGTTGCTGGAATAAAAATCAGCACAGTCACGATTCCTTATTTTGGCTTTATTGATCTGGGATGGTTTGCCTTGCCTATGACTTTGATTTGGATACTGGCAATTACCAATGCGGTGAACTTGATCGATGGTCTCGATGGGTTGGCGAGCGGCGTCTCTATTATCAGTTTGACGACGATAGGGATTATCAGCTATTTCTTTCTGCCGAATTTTGTGGAAGTACCAATGGTCATTTTTACTTTGATCGCAGCAATCATCGGTTTCTTTCCATATAATTTTTATCCAGCAACCATTTTTCTAGGAGATACCGGAGCATTGTTTTTAGGGTTTATGATCTCTGTGCTCTCACTACAAGGATTGAAAAACGCAACTTTTATTTCTGTTCTGACGCCCATGTTTATTCTCGGTGTACCGATCACGGATACCGTTTATGCGATGATCCGAAGAAAGTTTAATAAACAGAAGATTTCCTCTGCCGATAAAATGCATTTGCATCATCGATTGCTGTCGTTAGGGTTTTCTCATCGCGGTACAGTGTTGACGATCTATGCCTTGGCACTAGTCTTCTCTTTTATTGCTTTACTAATGAATTACGCGAGCAATACAGCGATTGTTTTATTAATCATTAGTACAGGATTTGGAATTGAGCTGTTTATTGAGCTGATCGGATTAGTCGGTGAAAATCGCCAACCACTCATGTGTGCGTTAAAGTTTCTGGGAAATCGACGGTTCAGACAAAGTGTACTAACTGAACGTGCTGAAAGAAGAAATGCTGATCAAGAAAAAGAAAACCAAGATTTAGCTGCTAATGTTTCTCGGACTAAAGAAAAGCGGCGAAAGAGAAAACATTACCAAGCAAAACACAAAAAATAAACGATACAGTTGCGGCAAAGGTGTCCAACAGGTGAGATGAATACGAGTGATCGTTGAAGGTCAGGAGGAGTCAGTGCTTCTTCTAGCGCGTTCTCTTACGATCAGCTGTCGATGATTCGATCAATCCGTTGGCGATGCTTGCCGCTTTTTGTTTGTTTGAAAAATGGTCAGACAAACAGTATTTCCTGTCGAATTCTTCCGTCTTGAATTGACGGATCTAGTCCTAAACGTCTATACTTAAAAAGAGCAGCAGACTAACCAAAGAAAGAAGGATATGAACGAATGCCAAATGTGAAACAACTGACGTCAGAAAAAATGGGAACAATTTATGAGCTTTCCAATGATAGCGGTACCATCGTAAGGCTAAGTCCTGAAGGCGCACGCTTATTGGATTGGGTCGTTCCAGTAGAAGAAGGTCGCGACATCGTGGTCGGTTATGACACGATCGAAGGACATCGCCAAGCACGTTATTATGGCGCAACGATCGGCCCTGTGGCGGGAAGGATCGCAGGTACTCGCTTTGAGATCGACGGACAAGAATACCAAACGGAAGACAATGATGGCGGCAATACGCTTCATGGCGGTTCAAAGGGGCTGGATACTGATACATGGATCACTGAAACCTTTGAAGAAGCAGACAAAGCTGGGGTGATTTTTACTACCACACGGCAAGATGGCGATGGCGGGTTTCCTGGGAATGTTCGTTATCAAGTCACCTATACGTTGACGAATGACAATGAACTAATGCTTGTTTACGATGCCAACACAGACAAAGCGACTTTATTTAACCCAACGAACCACGGTTATTTCAATTTGACAGGTGATACCCAACAGCCGATCGATGACCACTTGGTTCAAATCAATGCCGAACATGTGGCTGAAACGAATGACGATGTGACGACGACCGGTGAAAAAACGCCTGTCGCAGGCACAAAGTTTGATTTTAGACAAGAACGCCCGATGGGAACGACGATGTTGGATGATCCGTTCTTATTAGATCATACACAAGAGTGGGATCTAAAAGTAACCAGTCCCGATCAAAAAGTGCAGCTGACTGTAACTACTGACCGTCCTGCCGTTGTTATTTACACAACGGGTGAGGGAGAAGCTGGTGCACCAATGAAGACTGGTCCTTTTGCCAATCATGGCGGGATGGCGATCGAAACACAAGGTGTTCCTGGCTCTGAGAAGTTTACCCACTTTGGTGAGATCGTGTTGCGTCCAGAAGAACCCTTCCACTCTGTGACGACGTATCAGGTCCACTTTTAAGCATAGGAACCAAATCATTTTTAATGAAATAGAAAAAAGCATTGTCAAAACGCAGAAAGTTGGCGATGCTTTTTTTTGACAAAATCCGATTACAGATGTAAACTTAAAAATGTGAATCACTTATGAAAGGAAGTGGACAAATGCAATCTGTGGTCGAACCAATCAAAATCAGCGATTCTGAATGGGAAGTCATGCGTGTGATCTGGACATTAGGACAATCCGACGCGAAAGAGATCACCGCTTTATTGAGCGAAAATAAAAATTGGAAAGCAGCAACGGTCAAGACGCTTTTAGGACGACTCGTCAAAAAAGGCGTATTGAAAACAGAAAGCCAAGGGAAAAAATTTGTTTATTCGCCGCTTGTTTCCGAAGAAGCAACCGTTCGCAGCGCAGCTGAGAATCTTTTTTCTCATATTTGTGCCAAAAAAGTTGGGCAGACATTAGCAGAAATGATCCAAGAAGCAGCATTGACGGCAGAAGATTTGGCGATGCTCCAAGCAGCAGTCGACCAAAAAGTGCCAGTAGCAGCGATCTCATGTAATTGTATTCCTGGTCAGTGCCAATGCAAAACCCATGCAACAGAATAAGTAGCCAACGAACTGTTAAAAGAAATGAGGAATCGTAATGAAAAAAAACATGCAAATCAGCGGAATGAATTGTGCCCATTGTGCCGCAAAAGTTGAAAAAGCGCTTAGTGAAGTACCGGGTGTGAAAAAAGCCAAAGTGGACTTGAAAAAAGCTCGCGGAACAGTCAAGTTTGACGAGTCGCAAGTGACAGAAACAGCCTTAGTCAATGCGGTCACCGAAGCGGGTTATCAAGGGGTATTTGAGTAAGCAATGGAATTGCTAAAGTGAAAATGAAAAATCAAAACAAATGAAAAGTGTCCAGCCGCTTGAAGCTTTTGTATGAAGGAGCAAGACTGTACGCACATTCAGTGAAATAGGAAGGGGAATACTAGGATGAATCAGAAAAAAACGTCTTCCGCAAGTAGTAGTCAGACGTCAAGCCATCATAGGCATGAACCTGCTTTGAATGAGCGGGATAATGGTACACAGGGAAAAGAGCAACATGCGCAATCACAAGTGACAGAAGTCCCTGAGCCTAGCCATGAGATGAATGGGATGGATCATCACAAGGCGACATCAAAACAGCAGGAGCATGAAAGCTCCGATAGTAACCATGGTCCTATGGATCATGAAGTGTCCAGCATGGACTATAGCCATAAGGGCCATGAGATATCTGGCATGGATCACGGCCACAAGGACCACGAGATGTCTGGCATGAACCATAGTCACATGAATCATGAGATGTCTGGCATGAACCATAGTCACACGGATCATGAGATGTCTGGCATGGAACATAGTCACAAGGATCATGAGATGTCTGGCATGAACCATAGTCACATGAATCATGAGATGTCTGGCATGAACCATAGTCACACGGATCATGAGATGTCTGGCATGGAACATAGTCACAAGGATCATGAGATGTCTGGCATGAACCATAGTCACATGAATCATGAGATGTCTGGCATGAACCATAGTCACACGGATCATGAGATGTCTGGCATGGAACATAGTCACAAGGATCATGAGATGTCTGGCATGAACCATAGTCACATGAATCATGAGATGTCTGGTATGGATCATAGTCATATGGATCATGGAATGGGTGGCATGGATCATAGTATGCATATGGGAAATTTTAAGCAAAAGTTTTGGCTATCCTTGGTTTTGGCGATTCCAATCGTCATTTTATCACCAATGATGGGCATCGAATTGCCCTTTCAGTTCACGTTTCCTGGCTCAGATTGGGTCGTATTGCTTTTAGGAACGATCCTGTTTTTCTATGGAGGGCAGCCGTTTTTAAGTGGTGCGAAAATGGAATTGAAACAAAAAAGCCCAGCCATGATGACGTTGATTGCTATGGGGATCACGGTTTCTTATTTTTATAGTCTTTACGCATTTATCGCCAATCATTTTCTTGCTGTTCCTCATGTAATGGATTTCTTCTGGGAACTAGCGACTTTGATCGTGATCATGTTGTTGGGCCATTGGATCGAGATGAATGCCGTTTCTAATGCTGGCAATGCATTACAGAAATTAGCAGAACTATTGCCAAAAGAAGTGATTCGGAAAAATGCGGATGGATCAGAAGAACAGATTCCATTAGAAGAAGTGACCAACAAAACACAGTTGATCGTTCGCTCAGGAGATAAGATTCCTACCGACGGAACGATCCTTGAAGGAGAAACAACAATCGATGAGTCGGCAGTGACTGGTGAATCCAGACGGGTACCTAAAACCGTCGGCAGTACTGTCATTGGAGGATCTGTCAACGGCAATGGTACCATCACGATGGAAGTCACAGGAACTGGGGAAGACAGCTACTTAGCGAAAGTCATGGAAATGGTGCGAAAAGCCCAAGCAGATAAATCCCGCTTAGAAGCACTTTCGGACAAAGTGGCAAAATGGCTGTTTTATATTGCGTTAGTTGCTGGTGTCTTGGCATTTGCTGTATGGCTGTTTGTTGCTGACCTACCGACTGCTCTTGATCGAATGGTCACGGTATTCGTCATTGCCTGTCCCCATGCGTTAGGGCTAGCGATTCCCCTCGTGGTTGCTCGCTCGACATCGATCGCTGCCAAAAATGGCTTGCTCTTAAAAAATCGCAACGCACTGGAGAATGCGCATCATGTTGATTATCTGATCCTCGATAAGACCGGTACGTTAACAGAAGGAACGTTTACCGTAACTGGCATCGAGGCGACAGGCAGTCTTTCTGCATCAGAAGTACTAGCTTACCTAGCAGGTCTTGAGAAAACCGCCAATCATCCGATCGCAGAAGGTATTTTAGCCCAAGCTGAAAAGGAAAACATCACAGCCAAAAAGGCGACTGATGTTCAAACAAGGACAGGGATTGGTCTGGAAGGCGTGATCGATGGACAGAAGTGGGTGATCGTCAATCAAAAAGGATTGGAGCAATTAGCCATTCAGTATCAAGGGAACTCCTTGGAAAATTATCAAGAACAGGGCAATACCATCAGCTATTTGGTTCATGACGGCAAAGTGGAAGGAATCGTCGCATTAGGGGATAAGGTGAAACCAGAAGCGAGTCAATTTATTCAAAAAGTGAAAGACTTAGGCATCACACCAGTTATGGCTACTGGAGACAACCAAGAAGCGGCGCAAGCCGTAGCCGATTACCTAGGAATCGAAGCCTTCCATGCGGCAATGTTGCCAGACGATAAAGAACGTCTAGTCAGTGACTATGTCAAAGAGGGCAAGCGCGTCGTAATGGTAGGCGATGGGATCAATGACGCCCCAAGTCTTGCAAGAGCGACGATCGGGATTGCGATCGGAGCGGGTACCGATGTAGCGATCGATTCAGCCGATGTCGTTTTGACGAATAGCGAACCTCAAGACATCTTGCACTTCTTGACTTTGGCGAAAAAAACAAGACGCAAGATGATTCAAAATCTCTGGTGGGGCGCAGGATACAATATTTTTGCCATTCCTTTGGCAGCTGGCGTCCTCGCACCGATCGGGATCATTTTGAACCCAGCAGTCGGAGCTGTCTTGATGTCTATGAGCACGATCATCGTTGCCATCAATGCAATGACCTTATCAATCGAAAAAAGCGGCGATTAGCCGCTTTTTTGTTTCTTTTCCTAGGAGCAGTGAAATACCTCTATAATCTGCTTCTGGATTTATGCTATAATGTGTTCGTTGAGACAAGGAGGACGTTGATTATGGAACTGAAGAAATTGGATGTTCCCACTACTTCAATTACTGAAGTAAAAAAATCTCCGATGGATGTATTTAATCAAGCGCGAGAAGCAGGAACAGCAGTATATGTATTCAATCGTGAAAAAGTGGCGGGGGTCATGTTGACACAAGAGCAGTATGAAACGTTATTGCAGGAATTAGATTATTTGCGTCAGCGACCGATGATGGAAGAAGAACCCGAACAGCCGCCAGTGGCAGGGCTAGAGGAATTCTTACAAATCATGCGGCAAGCGCTGATCACCGGTGCGAGCATCTCGGCAAAAAATTTAGATGAGCGAATGGTGGCGTTAGGGTTCATCACTCGTAAAACTGGTTTTGGCGGTGTCGTTGACATGGTGAACGAATTGAAAGAAACAGGCAAGATCGTTTACCAGCTACGTAAAAAACAAGATGGTAAATCGGTGACCGCTGAAGTCATTGGAGAACAAGACAATCAAACGCAATTATTTGATAAATTGATCATCAAAAAAATCTTTCTAAAAGAAAAATAAACGCTGGAACTTGTCCCAGCGTTTCAGACGGTAGACAAAGTACGGATGTGTTCGTACTTTGTCTTTTTTTCTATAAAATACTGGAGCTTGTTAATTTTTTTAAAACTGTGAAAGATATTGCTCATCCAACCAACAAAAGTTCCAGCCAGTTACAGACTAGGTTTTAAGTCAGCCAGTAAGTTTTCCCGTCTTTCGTCCGTTGCATAAATCCGTATTCGATCAAATAACGTCGGACAGTGACGTAATCGGTGATCGCTTGTTTTAATACATCATTGACGGCAGCTTCTGAATAATTTTTCTTCGGATCAAATTTTTGTGCCAGTACACTCAAGACAACGATCTTGCGCTTTTCTTTGCTGGGAAACTGTTTGATAAACCCCGTTTCATCAAAATAAGTAGCAATGATCTTTTCTCTTTCACTAGCCGTAATGGCATAGCGATCATCAAGCATCGTCGCCCCTTTGTGAGGCGGCAGCAACGGGGTATCTTGCAACAAGGACATGATACTTAAAAAAACAGTCGCTTGTCGCTGTTTTTCTTTTAGTTTAAAGCGATGATTCCTGACGGTCGAAGAAGAGATACCTAAGCGCTGGGCAATCACAGTATCGCTAACATCTTGGGCAAACAGTTGTAAAATCTCCTGTTGGCTCTCTGATAAGCCTGTTTGTTCTTTGGGTAAAGCCAACAATGCGGATAAAACGGTTCCGTGATGCTCAGTGATATGCTGCATCATTCGTTTTTTTGCTGTAAAAAAGGCGCCACCAACGGGATAGATTTCTTCTTTGTCGAAGGTCTCCTGACAAAAGACGCAACAATAATCCGTTGGTGTTGCGACATATCCTTGCTGATAATCAGAAATGGTAAACTCTTGATAAGGTTTCATTTTGGGTTCTCCTTTTGTTGTTTAGATATATACTAACATAAGTTGAATTTGTTTGTAAATAAGCAAACGAATTTATCATTATTAGATAAATTTCATCCGTTGCTTAAAATCGTCGCCTTTTTGTGTTAGGATTAACAACAATAGCGAATGAATTTGCTTAATTCAAAGGAGTGATACTATGGCAGACGTAAGCCAA
The DNA here is from genome assembly GCF_030499455.1 of Enterococcus sp. B2E4. Classification (NCBI taxonomy): domain Bacteria; kingdom Bacillati; phylum Bacillota; class Bacilli; order Lactobacillales; family Enterococcaceae; genus Enterococcus; species Enterococcus sp. B2E4. The sequence goes on along the minus strand of NZ_JAUKPK010000019.1, from coordinate 2,702 downwards.
CGCTTCAATCACGAAGTGTACAATATAGCTGTTTCATTGATTCGTAAATTTGATGAACGGGTTTCTTCAATTCCAGATATTTTAAAGTTAACGTTAGGCGAGCCGGATTTCAACACACCGGAGCACGTGAAAAAATCGGGTGTCCAAGCAATCGAACAAAATTTCAGCCACTATTCTGGAATGGCAGGCTTAGCAGATGTTCGGCAAGCAGCCAGTCTCTTTTTGAAAAATAAATATCAGCTTGATTACGACTTTCAATCAGAAGTATTAGTGACGATCGGTGCAACGGAAGCAATCTCAGCTTCGTTATTATCCACGCTGGAACCTGGGGATAAAGTGATTCTACCAGCACCAATTTATCCAGGCTATGAACCAGTCATCCATTTAGCCCATGCCAAACCGATTTATCTTGATACGACGGATAATGACTTTGTTTTAGCGCCAGAAGTTTTGGAAGCAGCCTTAAAAGAACATGGGGAGCAAGTCAAGGCAGTCATTTTAAATTATCCTAGCAATCCAACAGGGGTCGTTTATACCCGAGAACAAGTCAGAGCATTGGCAGAAGTTTTAGAAAAATACTCCGTTTTTGTTATTAGCGATGAAATTTATAGTGAGTTGACTTATGATGAAACCCATGTGTCCATTGCTGAATACTTGCGGGATCAAACGATCGTGATCAACGGCTTGTCGAAATCACACGCGATGACTGGTTGGCGCGTCGGCTTCATTTTTGCACCAGCAGCGTTGACTGCTCAGATCATTAAGGTCCACCAATACTTAGTGACCGCGGCCTCAACGATTTCTCAAAAAGCCGCAGTGCGAGCATTGATCGAAGGCATCAACGATGCAGAAGTCATGAAAGCCGATTACCGTGAACGCAGAGATTACTTGTTTGAAAAGATGACTGCCCTTGGTTTTGAAATGGCGAAGCCATCTGGTGCATTCTACATTTTTGCCAAAATACCAGCAGGTTTCAACCAAGATTCCATGGCTTTTTGTGTCGACTTAGCCGAAAAGAATCAATTAGCAATCATTCCAGGGATCGCCTTTGGTCCCGAAGCAGAAGGCTATGTTCGTTTAAGCTATGCGGCAAGTATGGAAAACTTGGTGGAAGCGATGGATCGCTTGACACGCTATATGCAAAGCAATTGATTCTACAAACGTTTCTTTAGTTCATAAGTGTTAGATAAAGTAAGCCCCCTCTGATGGATGCATCGGGGGCTTTTTTAGGTAATCGACGAACTTTACAAAAGATTTACATCGCTTTATCGATTCTTTACATGAAATCCATCAAGGGTTTACACCGCCTTGCTAAACTAAGCATATAACGAAAGGAGATTTACTAAATGAAAAAATTGGGACTTTTATTTTTTGCAACTGGATTATTATTAGCTGGCTGTGGGAGCGGTGGCGCAAGCACTGAGAGCAGTCAAGCATCAGGCGGATCTTCATCAGGTGCCGCATCAAATGAAAATGTAGAAATTTTAGCTGTGGGCTCAACGGCATTGCAACCCTTGGTTGAAGCAGCAGGTGAAAGCTTCTCAGCAGACAATCCCAATTATACAATTACGGTTCAAGGTGGCGGTAGCGGAACTGGCTTAAGTCAAGTAGAAGCAGGCGCTGTGACGATCGGCAATTCCGATGTGTTTGCGGATGAAAAAGATGGTGTAGATGCCAGCAAATTAGTTGACCATAAAGTAGCCGTAGTTGGTATGGCACCAGTGGTAAATAAAGACGCAGGCGTTACGGACCTTAGCCAACAAGATTTAATCGATATCTTTACAGGCAAAGTGAAGAATTGGTCTGAACTAGGCGGAGCAGATCAAGAAATCTCTGTAATTAACCGCGCATCAGGCAGCGGTACGAGAGCGACCTTTGAAAAATGGGGCTTAGATGGTGCAGAGACGATCCAAACACAAGAACAAGACTCTTCTGGAACAGTCCGTAAAATCGTTGCTGAAACACCAGGAGCAATCAGCTACCTTGCTTTATCCTATTTGGACGATTCGATCCAAGCGCTATCTCTTGATGGGGTAGAAGCGACTCCTGAAAACATTGCAGATAACAAATGGCCAATCTGGTCTTACGAGCATATGTACACGAACGGCGAGCCAGATGCAAACGTCAAAGCGTTTCTTGATTACATCATGACAGACGATGTCCAACAAGGAATCGTTATCGAATTAGGTTACTTGCCAATCACTGATATGAAAGTAGAACGCAGTGTAGACGGCGAAGTAACGAATGTTGAATAGTGAAATGACCGAAGAAGGAGAATGCTCCTTCTTTTTTTGTTATTGACTTTAGTCAGTTTCGTTCGCGTAGCGTACGAAACAAAAAAACCGCGCGTTTCTACGCGTGGACGAAATAGCTTTAGCGATAAAAAACTCCTTTCGATATACTAATAGTGGCTACCAACCGCATATCAGATCGAAAGGAGTTTTTTTATGTCTAACGACGATAAAAGTTTAGCACATACTAGATGGAATTGTAAGTATCACATAGTCTTCACCCCGAAGTATCGACGAAAAGTGATTTATGGAAAGTTAAGAGTAAGTATTGGTCAGATATTAAGAAAATTGTGTGAGATGAAAGATGTTGAAATCATTGAAGCTCATGCAATGCCTGACCATATTCATATGTTAGTAAGAATACCACCAAAGATTAGTATTTCTAGTTTTATGGGCTACTTAAAAGGACGA
>NZ_JAUKPK010000018.1:0-124338 GCF_030499455.1 Enterococcus sp. B2E4 | reverse complement strand
CTTTTTCTTCTGAAGGGTCTCGTAAGAGACCTCTGTAATCACCAAATCTTTCTCTGTTATTCTCAGCATTTTTTTGATAGAATCATTTATATAGCATATCGTCCTCTCAGTTGTTTATTTTGTGGTGATTTAATCATACTAGAGAACGATATGTTTTTTGATACCTAAAATGAAAATGGGGCTGAAGAATCAATTCTGATTCATCAGTCCCATAAATTATAGAGCCTTTTTATTTGATAAAAGAAATGTGGAGCAGCACGAAAAAACTGTAAACTCTGTATTGGTGGTCATACAATCACTCCTTTTAAATTCAGTATCAACGAAGGTATCAAACTCAAAAACTTTTTTAAGTAAAAAAGGCAACTCAAGAGTTCCCTTTTTCCGATATATTCTGTTTATTTTTCCTGTCTATGCCATAAGTAGCGAAAGCAGGGAGAAAGAGGACTGCCAAGAATATACCTACCCATTTGAATACTTTAGGAACTTTACTCACTAAAAAACGCCTCCTTGATAACAATGATCATAGACTGAAATAGTTATTAGACGTGTTCAAAAAATAAAGAAAAGACCATTTTTGCAAGAAAGGAACCAGCGACAAAAGCAAGCGCAATCAACAAAATTTTCCAGAGACTTAACCGAGTACTATTCTTTTTCATCTAATCACCTCTAGAAAAAGAATACCACGATAAATAAATAATATCAAAAGTAAATGGTACTAAATAAATAAACATCCAATTTATTTAAATAAAAAAATGCGTTAAACGAGTAGTAAGTAAAAGGCAGTTTACTAATGCGAGGTCATGATCATCCATGTGATACCGTATTTATCTTCAACCATGCCATAGAGCGAGGACCAGAATACTGATGCAAGGGGATCAATCATTTTTCCGTCTATCGAGAGGCTATTGAAAATAGTAGTAACTTCATCAGCGGATTCTTTTACAAGACAAAAGGAGAAAAAATCATTTGCTGGTCTATTTAGTCTGCCGTCTGTCATCATGATTCTCTGTCCGTCGATGATGATTTCTGAGTCCATAACGAAATCATCAGGCATCTCAGGATCTAAACCTGAATCTACCGGAGCTTCACTCGCATAAACGATGGACTTAATTTGTGCGTCTAACGCCTCTTGATAAAATTTTATTGCATTTTCACAATTTCCTTGAAAACTTATGGCTGGGATAAGCATACAAAAATTCTCCTTTTTATTGATAGTATCATAAAGAAGTTACTCGCTTCTTTCAGTTTTTTCGTAGGAATCGGAAAATTTTGAGTTAGCTATCTGCCAAATAGTCAACTAGAACATAGATGATACGAATCTATATCTATTAAAGAACACAAAAATAGATTACTTCGCCATTTTCATCAACGTCTTGAGGAATAAATCCTTGGTTTTGCCAAAATTGCTGATTGTGTTCATTGGAGGAATTTAAAGCGATATATAGAGCGTTCTTTGCTTTAAGGTAATTCTTTAATTCAGAAACAACGCGGCTACCTACTCCTTGGTTCCTAAAAGGTTTATCGATACAAAAATCGAGAATAAATGCTTTTGAATCTTCCGAGTAGTAGATTTTGTAAGTAGTAAATCCAACATATTCTTGTTGATTATTGTATATGAATACAAATTCCAGCTGAGAATCTCCCTCTGTTGGGGAATTATGAAGATCCATGATTAGTTCGTAATATTCGGAAGAGCGAAACCACTCTACGATTTCATCTAATTCAGCACCGCTTTCTGGAAGATTGGGGAAAATGTCACTTTCTTCATATTGTCTTTTCTTCTCCCAAAACTGGCTAATCTCTGAGTTAGACTTTAGCTCTTTGAAATAGAAATCCATGTATATCTCCTTATATTTTTAAGTTAAGTGTACAAAATATCTGATTATTAGTCCATTACCCGACAAAAAAACTGATTGATAACGGTATCAATCAGTAAGGGCGTAAAACGATCGAGGAGAGTATTACTTAGCATCGTTTTCTTTAAAGTAGTCATCAATGTACGCCTTAATTTTTTCAAAATCCTTAGTCAGAAAAAATTTTGAAGGAACTTTTATGATGGGGAGGTTATTTTCATTATCAAAAGGAGCGAATGGCTCAGGAAGGACCAAGTAATCAACAGTATCTTTATCTCTCAGATAATTGATTGAAACATCGTAAAACGGTGAAAAATAGTCTTTGAGGCTTGTGTCTCTTTGATAAAGAACACCTGGAGTTAATGGTGTGTAAGATAATCCGTTGCTCAACACTAAGACAAAACAAATTCTTTTCATAAACAATCATCTTTCCTTTCGATTAGATATTAGCGTCATCTCAACAGTCAAGGATTCGTTATTCATTTGGTAAATCCATTTTAATAGACACATGGATAAAAAATAGTGAGTAATAGAAACATAATTCAGTTGTTGGGTAAAAGGGAACCAGCAATCACAAGTTGTTCCTTTAATTTAAAAAACAAGCGATAAAAAAACACCAAGAACAATTATGGTTAAGATTTCCAATGCTCTTTCTAGAAACAAATTGTTGCTTTTTAAAAATATTGTTTTCTTTTTATAAGGGAACCAAAATGACTGGCTTGCGTAGTCTGGCGGGTATACGGAATCTAAAAAGCCACTGATAAAAAGTAATGGAATAGCTTTGAAAATATTGTCATGGAAGGCTAAATAAATATAGTATGTTAACAAAGAAATTTGAGCGATCCGCAGATGTCTTAGGTTGGTAACTGTATAGTTCATCAAATCATCCTTTCATAAATAATTATCGCATATTGAACGAATTAGTTGAATTGAAATGATAAAATATTTATTTGATATAAAACTAAAAATGTTAGTGTGCATTATTTAACGATAATTTCTGAAGACGCCTGACACAAAAAATACGAATCCTATCAAAATAAGGAATGAATCGTTTTAAAACTGGTAGGAAACATTTTTAAACCGATACCGAAAAAGACTAGCAATAAGGACTAGCATTAACAAACTCTGCTGACCTAACTCGCATTTAGCAGAGGTAGGGGATCTTGAAACAGATACGAATGGATATACACGAGAAGAAATAATCGGCTTTATGAGAACTTTTTTCAAAAAGAATAATGCTGAAAAGCACTTCAACAATTATTGGAATAAGGCTTGATGCATGATCACGAGAAATCTTGAAAGGACAATCCAAACTATAAAGTTTGAGCAAGCTTAGATAGATAGCTTATATACCAAAACAGCCAAACTAAAAAGCTAGAAATCATTCAATGCGATGATTCCTAGCTTTTCCTATTTTCTTAACTACCGACCATTAACCGCTGCTGCAAACACTAGGTAATTGGCAAAATCCCCAATGCGTTTGCGGTGTTGGTTGATGTCTTGTCTTGTGCGCTTTTCTCGGTGTTCTTGCAAAAATAATAAAGAGGTCCATGTTTGGCTATCCCATTGATTCAATTGAAAGACTCGTTCGAGAAAGATAAATTGATCGATAATCGTGTTATGAAGGGTGGTACGCTCTGCATCGATCGCTCGTTTTTCATCTTGTGAAAAACTATGCCACTGTGCCCGGATCGTTGTGTATCGCAGTGCTGCTTGCAAAATACTTTGCCAGGCGTCTTGAAAATCTGTATCAGTGATCGTGCCATTTTTCAAAATTGCTTCGTGGATCGTCTGCATTTCGTCAAAGGTCAAAGCTTCAGGCTGTTCCAAATAGTTCTTGTAAGTTACTTCTGTCTGAGTCATTTAATCACTCCTAAATGTCTTTGTTTTAACTAGTGTACTATAACAAGGAGCGCAGTGCACCCGTCGTTATCGATTGGCGAAACGATTCAGGTGTAAGGCAGGTGCTGGCAGACCGACCGCTATATCTTTATATCCAAACCTTTTTTGCTGACTGTGGTGTTTAGCAAAGTAGCGGTATAGGAGGTTTCTTCGAGAGAAATTCTGATCGAAAAACACACGAATAAAAAAGCATCTTGACGTGACTTGACAGAAGGGTTAAAATTAATTTAACAAAAATTTTATTAGATTACGAAATTAATTCATCGCCTTGTGAGGTATTTATTTTTAAAATTCAATCAGGTATGATAGCTTTAGCCCCGAGGGTTAAGGCTTTTTTTATTCAAAAAAAAAGAATTGGTGGGCAGACCAATTCTTTACGGCTCAGAAAGTTTTACGATCTCTTTTGCGATGGAGGTCAATTTCTCTTTATTGGGTGACTTTTGAATCAAATCGACAATCTTAACTAACTCGGGGTTATCGGATTCGAGTTCTAAAAAACCAAAAAACTGAGCAGGTGTCATCTGTAATCCTTTGATGATTTTCTCAAGTGTATTGAGGGTGATATTGATTTCGTTGCGTTCCACTCGCCCTAAGTAGGTGTCATCAATTTCTGAGGTACGAGAGAGGTCCGCTAGCGTCATCTTTTTGGCGGTACGATAATGACGAATTTGGCTGGCAACCATTTCATTCAGCACAAGAGCCACCTCCTTATAGATTAATCATAGAGGTTACGGATGGAAAAAATCAGATGACAAATGTATTTTTGGTGTGTAAAATAATACATATATGTATTATATAGGGTTGTAAAAGAATAAATAAGCAGTATTTAAAAAACAAATGATGACTCATCTTCTGGAGAGGAGGATTGGGAAAGGGGATTCTCCGAAACGATCAAGCAAAAGGCAGGAAAAGAAATTTATTAAGAGGAGTTAGGGAAAATGAAAAAGAAACTAGTGATTGGTACAGTGGTTGTCTTGTTGGCGGCAGTTGGTGGCTTTGTTTATTGGAATCAGTCGCAAGAAACAGCCCTGCAAGAAACGAAGGCTCAGGCAACGCAACAGTACAACAAAATCAATGAGGCTATCAAAAAGGATGACTATGAAACAGCACGCCAAAAAATCAATGAGCTAGCTGATTTAGGACAGGAGGATCAAGTCCCAAAATACCTAGAACAAGTCGATCTGATGGCTAAAGCCAAAGAACTGACAGCTGATTTTGAACTGACGAAAGCTGGAAACACATTGGAAAAATTAGGGGAGCAAGAGGAACTATTAGCAGCAATTCAGGAAAAACAAGCCGAGTTAACTAGTGAGTTGGCGGAAAAAACGAATGAAATTGCGGAGGCAAAAAAGCGCTTAGACGAAGGGATTGCATTGTCGGAGAAAAAGGATTATCAGGCTGCGAATGATCTTTTAAAGGAGTTAACGGAAATTGAAGCCAAGGGGGAGTATCGCGAGATGACGACCAAAGCCACCGATCAAATAAATAAGAACCAACAAGCGCTGGAAAAAGCCGAAGCAGAACGAGAAGAATCAAAAAAAGCTGCTGCGCTAACAGAAGAAGAGGCGTTAGAAATTGTAAAAATGAACTTACCGGATCTCTTTGATTATGGACAGTCTTGGGCAAGTACGGATTCTGACGAAGCAAATACATTTGCTTTCAGTGGAGTGAATAACGGGCCGTTTCGTTCCATTTTAGTGGTCAAGCCAATCAATGATCAGCAAGTTTTTGTGACCGAAACAAGATTATCAAACGGTGGCGAAGACCAAGTGTCAGAATACACCTTTGATCGCATCGGTCCAGCTACTCCTATTAGTGAGCCCGTTGCAGAACAAGAGGATCCGCTCAGTTTAGCTCATCCACAAAAGTTTTTCGATGCCTATGCCTCTTTTACCGCAAAAGGAATCAATGTTATGCCAGCAAATCGCGGTACAGCGGTCTACACGGAGGAAATGATTGCTGCTTCAGGCTACAGCGCAGAACGTTTTTATCAACTAGAAGCAGGGATCGATGATTACTTTTGGCATCTCTGGAGTGAGGGAGAACTTTCGGAAGAACAAGTAAAGGAGCTTAGTCTTCAAGCAAAAAACAAACTGCTGAATGGCGATTACGCAGGCTACTAAAGAAATTGGAGGAGAAATGATGAGAAACTATTGGTTGGGGAAACAAAGAAAAGACACCGTCTATGCAGAGAGCAATGATGGCTTATTCATGCAGATCGTGGGGGCAATTTTGCTCTTTATGTTTTTTATTTTTGGTAAGGGATTCACTCTGGCTTATGAAAAATTAAAAGTGTACCGTTTATTTCAGCCAAAACTTTTGATACCGTTGGCGTGCCTTTTTATGATCATCAATACGATCGTCGATTGGTTCTTGCATATGAATTGGGTGATGGATCCATCTGGCGCTATGTATTGGACGATTTTAGAAGGCATTCAAATCGCTTGTTTTTGCTTCATCGGATTCGTGTTGTATCTGCCAACAAAAAAAAGCTTACCGATTTTCCTTGTTAGTATGGGCTTACTATTTGTGACGAGTGTGATCCGACCGTTTTTAGGAAACTTGATTTTTACGCTTATCCAGCTCGTCTCTATTTTTATCCTTTATCTTTGGGAGTTAGCTTATCAAGAACAATTTTTCCAAAAGCGATCACTGGCGACGATTCAACGTACAGCGATGAGGTTTGAAAAGGAAGAAGAGGAATTTTTAGAGGAGAGAATGCTAGAAGAAGAGAATCCAGCTAAGCTCAAGGTTGGCTTTACTCGATTCATTTGGGTGAATGAATCGTTTTGTCTAACGTTTATTATCCTGTTCCTTTTGAGCGTAGGACAACTAATCGCGCTGCTAAGCGGCGACAGCTTAAGGCCCCTTTTTACTACTACAAATCTTGTCTACATTACTTTCTTATCTCTTTTATTTTATCCCTATGTGATGGGGCAATTCAGTCGGGTCAAGCCATTATTTCTCTTTTTATCAAAAACAGAATTATCAAAGATTGCAGAATCCTTTGAAGCGCTCAAGCATTCAAAGGAAAAAGAAATTTTTTCTTATCGAAAAAATCAGCGTCGCGTGCTAAAGTCCTTCAATAGTGTTCGCTCAATAAGAAAAAATGTCAGAATTGGGAATACCTACCAAGATATCCAAGTAGATGTTCCCGTAGAAGAGCAAAGAGTCGTGAATCAGAGCTATTATGAAAAGGATAACCACCAAAGTATGTTCAAGCTGATCAAACTCGTTGGACAGATGCTACTGATCCTACCGATTCGTTTGATGCTCTTTTATTTTTCACCAATCATTTTTAGTGTCTTTTTTCTTATTACGATGCTAGCTGAAAAAAGTCCAGTGAACGAAAAGTAAGGGGGAGCTATGATGGAAGAATTTGGCGTTTCATTTTTAAACAAAGATGTTGGTACGATGGATCGTAAAGAGCTAGTGAATTATTTGTCGATGTATTTAAGCAATGCCCTAAATTACAAGGAAGTCGTTAAGGCAAAAGAAAGAAAAAAACAAGCGATTCTAGCAGAGGCGGAGAGTACTCTTCGGGCAACTGAGGAGAACTACAAAAAATATGCATCTTTAGAGCTAAATAAATCACAACGAGAAGTCTGGCCCCAAATCACTGCGCTAATGGAAAAGATAGAGCAACAGGAGCCATATCCAGTCAAACGGCTATTACTGCTAGTAATGGGGATCACTGGCGTCATCTTCATCGCACTCAATTACCTCATAAAAATCTGGGTAGACTTTGAAATGAGGCGCTTTGGTGAAAGAGTGGCGCTATTTGATAGAAGTCCTGAAACAGCAGGGGCATGGTTTCGCATGGATCTCGTTCGGCTGATTTTCAATTGGTGGGAGTCCAACTACGCTGTTGCTTTTATTGTCCTTGTGATTGCAATCTTTCTTTTTATAAAAGTGCGTGAAGGTGCCAAAGTAAAGCGCCTTGAGCAGAAAATAGTAAAATTGAGTGAAGAGGCAGCCGAAGCGGATCAAAAGCGGGTGGCAGGAAGAAACTTAGAGGAAGAATTTGGTTTAGCGGAAAAACGGCAAGAGATTGATGAATGTCGAAATCATGCGCTGGATCAACTAGAGGAATTGACCTTGGTACCGATCACGCAGTCATTGTCTACCCACGATCAATTAAGACCAGTTCTTCCTCCTTCCATGCAAACAGATGATTTGGATACTTTAAAACGCTTAAGCTATATCTACCAGATTCTGGAAAATCAGCGAGCAAGCAGCTGGGAGCATGCCTTTCAGATTCTAAGAGAAGAGGAGCGCCATCAAGAAAACTCAGAACTGATGAAAAAAGGCTTTTTGATGCTCAATGACCGACTAATGGAAGCAGACAATCAGCTGGCAAATTTGAATGCAATGACGGCAAAAAACAATCAGCAAACCAAAGAATTGCTTCATGAGATAAAAAGATTACCGGTCGTGTTTTATTAGAACGAGGGGGTAGCGAGTGTTGGACAGGGAAAACAGGTTGCTACTAGTTCGAACACTATGCAGGAATCCTGACAACAAGCAACGATTCCTTGTTTTTCAGAACGTTCTCCTACTAGACGTGCCTTGTCAGAAAAAGATCTTTTCCCGCAGACGACGACTATCCCAAAAGAATAGAAAAAAAGTGTATATACTAAATTAGATTGAAATAATGAGTTATTCATATAGCATATCGTCCTCTAAGTGATTTATTTTATTGTGATATAATCATACTAATGAACGATATGCTTTTTATACTAGAATGAAAATGGGACTGAAGAATCAATTCTGATTCATCTGTCCCATGAATTATAGAGTCATTTCTATCGGTCCTAAGTTTATAAACGCTGAGAGACACTTAGCTGGATTCCTATCAATTAGTACTAAAAATTCAGTATAATTTCAGTTATTCCTTATAGACTTTCTAGTTTATCATCTATTATTTTTATTCTATTATTTTCCATTATTTTAAAGAATGGATAGTAAATAAAAATGCTGACCAAGATAAGTACGAAGCAGAAAAGAATATTACGCCAATCCATACTAGAAAGATAGGCTTGCGCAAAGAAAGGTGTGAATGAGGGATCAATTATAAATCCTAATCCAATCCATCCAAATTGCTGAGCGAAATAAGTTAATAATAAAGAGACAATAGGTGTACATAAAAATGGAATTGCTAAAATAGGATTGAAGACGATCGGCAATCCAAAGATGACTGGTTCATTGATGGAGCAGATTCCAGGGATTAATGATAATTTTCCTATCGTACGATATTCTGGAACTCTACTTCGCATCATTAGTAACACTAATCCCAAGGTTCCACCAGCTCCGCCAAGAACGGAAACACGGAACATTTGAAGATTTATCAAGTGGGTCATCGTCTCATTATTTGTCATTTGTTCAGCATTTAAGCCAGTTTGGGCGATTCCTAACGTGAAGACGATTGGGAAGATAATTGATGAGCCGTTAATACCAAACATCCACAAGATATTCCCTAAAGTTACAATAAATAAAAAACCTCCTAAACTGCCAGCAATGTTTGTTGCAGGCGTTAGTAATTGCATTATTGCTTCTGGGAAAATTGTATTTGTTGTCGATAAGACAATTAGATTGGCTCCATAAAAAATAATGATGTTAGTAAGTAGTGGCACCAACATATTGATGAAGGTTGCGACCATTGGTGGGACAGTATCTGGAAGTTTCAGCTTGATATTTTTTATTTCAAAAGTGCGATTCACCTCTACAACAAGCAAACCGATGATAATTGCAACGAAAAGGCCATTCGTACCTAAAAAATCTAGTGAAATCATTCCATCTTTCACAGGAGTGCAAACCGTTAGAAAAATGACTACTGCTATCATTCCGTTCATGGATGCATTGAATTTATATTCATGAGCAAGTGAGAAGGCAATACCAAAAACACTGATCAAACCGATGATACCCATCGTCAAATTATAAGGCGCAGTAATTACATCATAATTTGCTACTGCAAAATATTTCCAACCGGCCATGAATTGCATGAAGTAATTTGCTGTTTCTGGGTTGTAACGGTCAATATTTATAGGTGGATTGGCAAAAATCAGAAAAAAAGAACCGATAACAATAAAAGGCAGACTGAACATCATCCCACTGGATATAGCTTTCAAATGACGTTGATTTCCAATTTTAGCTGCTAATGGACTCAGTATTTCATTAAGCTTTATGACAAGTGCAGAATTTTCCATACTATTTCCTCCTATACTTGCCAAGGGTTGAAAGCAAAAGCACTTGGCACGACACGTTCTGGATCATATTTCTCAATTATTTTTTCATATTGTTCTTTGTAATTATTATCAATATCGGCTTGAGGAATTACTTTACTTGCTTCATATAAAAAATGTTCGGACCCTCGCCCCATTTCTTGCCCACGAGTGGTGTGTTTATCCAAAGCAATATCTGGTATTTCTGGAATATAGCCCATAGCGAAGCTCTTTATAACGATATTTTTGAGTAAATCGGATGAACGATCCTTTTCAGAATCACATAAGTAACGTATTGCATGGAAGAAATACATTGCACGGTCTGATTCATTATACTGGAATTCTCTACGCATCATGTTCAAATTATTAATCATGATGGCAGCTAAAGGATTACCCATTCCTACATCTTCTACACTAATTGCCAATAAGCGTCGCCATAATTTTTCTTCAAATTGTGGCGAGGTAATGTACATTTCATATGCAAACTCGCAAGCATCTTTTTCCTTTCCACGGCGAATCGATTTCTGTAGTGCAGAAATAACTTCATCTCCTCGCAGCCCGTTACGTGTGGTCATCTTTGCCCATGGATCTTGAATGAATTTACTTTCTGTCATGATATAATACTCCTAACTAAAAATTTGAGGTGGATCTTATGGATATTGAAATGCTTATTGACAAATATCAGTTGAACAATTCAGAAGCTGACGTCTTAAGATTTATGTGGAAAAATCGTCAGTCATTAAAAAACTTAGGTATTCGAGATGTTGCCAAAGTTTCTTATGTTTCTACTGCTACAATTATACAAATGGCTAAAAAAATTGGCTTTACAGGATATAGTGAATTAGTCTTTTCGTTAGGCAATCAACGGCACAGTATGACCTTGCCTAAAATCTTTTCAGACAAAGAAAAAGAGACATTTATTCGTCTGATGTCTGATTACCGAGATAGACGAATGATGATCCTTGGATCAGGATTTTCTCAAAATATAGCAAATTATTTTTCTGAAGCTCTTAATCTACATGGTTTTCGTGCGACTGCCAATAGTCATCTTGAATTCTTGAGAGAAAATGTTCAAAGCGATATCCTGCTTTTTATTATCTCAAATTCAGGGGATACGGTTCGTTTAGCTGAATTAGCTAAAGTTGCGAACGACCATCATATTGATTTGATTGCTTTTGTTGGTGAAAAGAATTCAAAGATAGGCAACTTGGCGACGTTAACAATCAGTACAGAAACATATACACCAAAAAGAATATCAGATTATCAACCCAATCTTTTTTTTGGAACAACATTAAATCAATTTGAAATCTTACTGAGTGAAGCATTATTAGCTATTTTTAGCTAGAAGAAAGATGTGGCCACTGTTTCTTCATTCATTAGTATAAATGGTTTCAAAACGAATGTAAGTGTTCTCTCGATATTAAAAACATGTTTTGAAATTTAAAAACTTGTTTAAAAATCATACTCTCAACTTTTAAATCAGCAAAGCTTCATTTTATTGTTCTCGCTAGTTTTAATCATTATTCGTATTTTAATTATAAGATTGGTGAAGTAGTTTGAAATAAAATAAGAGATTTTTATGTTAAAAAAGGAACCCTAAGTGCTATGTAAGTGAAATAAAAATATTTCTATACATTTTTTGTTCTAACTGTTCATTAAAATATTTATAAAAGAGCGATTGTTTTCTCTTTTTTGAATAAAAGAGAATCAATATAATTGATTGAGCAATTCTTGTCACTCTCAATAATTATTCAAAAAAATAAATTCACCCTTGATACCGGTTTCGTAGTATGCTAAACTGTGTCCATAAGTGATAGGGTGCTACTATTAAATTAGGCACGACCGAAGAAAGGGTTCTTTCTTTGGTCGTTTTTTATTGTTTGAAAACAACTCGATAGTTTCAGAAAAATAGTTCTTCTAATTTTGAAGAACTATGCGGAAAGGGGGCCAATCAATGTTTGTGGTAAAAAAACTGAATCATAATGCCGTTTTGATTGATGATGAAGGAGTAGAAAAAATAGCAATGGGGAAAGGTCTTGGGTTTTCAGCGGTAGTCAATCAGCCATTTGATCCAGTGTTTGCAGATAAAATTTTCACATTGGATTCAAAAGAAAAAACAAAGCGATTTAGTGAGATCGCTGCACAAATCCCGATAGAATTTATTGAGTTTACTGAAGAAATGATTCAACTGATTTCCACTAGGATCAGCTCTCCATTAGATTCCAATATCTATATTACATTGACAGATCATATGTATTTTGCCGTTCAAAGAAAAAGAGAAGACAGTCATGTAACTGCCATTATGCTGCCAGAAATGAAACTTCTTTATCCAACCGAATATGATACAGCTGTCGAGGTAGTTGAACGGATCAATCGCCAGTACCAAACGGAATTGGGTGCAAATGAGGTCGGATTTATCACGATGCACATTATAAATGCGGAATTAGGTGAGCTCAATAGCTTGAACAGTTTGAAAATATTAGAAATGACGACAACGATCTTGAGCTATTTAGAAAAATCTTATTTGGAAAACTTTGATAAAGAATCACTGATGTATCATCGCTTGATGATCCATATCAAGTTCTTGGTCAAGCGTTTGATTTATAACGAAGCCTCTCCAGAAGAAAATTTTGGCTTTTTTACGAAAACTTTTAAGAGCAGCAAAGCATACCAAGCAGCTTTAAAAATCAAGGAGATCATAGAAAATCAGTTTCAGCTGGCGGTTCAAGAGAATGAAGTTATTTATTTAGCCATTCATTTAGCACGAATCTATTAAATAAGTGAATCCGGGCGTAACTAGTTGGTAGGCGCAACCGAATGAAACATAGCAAACAAGCTATGCTCATTTGGTTGCGCTTTTTTAGCGGAAAAAGAAAGGAAGAATGAAATGGGAAAAGTAATTTTTAATTCGGATGATTTTGGTTACAGCTATGGTGTTAATTATGGCATTTTAGATGCCTACCAGCGAGGGATCCTCACCTCGACAACATTGATGGCAAACATGCCTGGTTTTGAACATGCAGTGAAACTAAAAAAGGAGGTGCCGGGTCTAGGAGTAGGGGTTCATTTGACCCTAACATGCGGAAAACCACTTTTGGAAAACGTTGATAGTCTAACAGAAGGTGGGCGATTTAGACCGTTGAAGTTTTATCAGCAACCATTTGCTATTGACCAAGATCAGCTCTATCAAGAATGGAATGCTCAGATTCAAAAAGTATATCGAGCGGGGATCTTGCCTACGCACTTAGACAGTCATCACCATACGCATTCTTTTGGCAGTAATCAGGAAGTAGTGATTGCTTTAGCCCAAAAATATGATTTACCCGTCAGAGGAAACTTTGAGAGAAGTGAAGAAGTACGGCATGTCGATTATTTTGAGCCGTATTTTGACGACGTGGGAGAAAAAGAGGTGAAGAAAAGACAAATCAGTATGTCTATTGAAGACTATTTGAAGGATTTGTATAAGAAGCTTCAAAAAGACCAAACGATCGAAGTCATGTGCCACACCGCTTATTTGGATCAGGAGTTATTAGAGGGATCGAGCTTCATTTATCCTCGCATGAAGCAGGTTGAATTTTTGATTCATTCGCCGTTTGCCCAGAAAGTAAAGAAAGATCCGTTGATTGAATTAACTACGTATAAAACAATTTAATATAGGAGGAATGTAATAATGACGAATTTTAAAGCAAATGTACAAAAGTTGGGGCGGGCAATGTTGTTGCCAGTTGCAGCAATGCCTCTAGCAGGATTGATCATGCGGCTATCAGCTGACGACATGTTGAATATTCCCGTTTTGGGAGCGGCCGGCAATGCAGTTTTCGGCAATTTGGATATCTTGTTTGCGATTGGGGTCGCAATTGGTTTTGCTAAAACCAAAGACAAAGGAATACCAGCACTTACTGGTTTCTTAGCAATAGCTACCTTGAAAAAAGGGTTGGAGATTATGAATCCAGCAGTAAGTATGGGGATTTTTGGGGGCATCATTTCCGGACTGATTGCCGCTTGGACTTATAACCGTTTTAAGGAACAAAAATTACCGATGGTTTTCTCTTATTTTGCGGGTGAAAAATTTCCTTTGACGATGGTCATGATTTTACAGACGATCTCAGCGGTTGTTTTCGGTTTGGTTTGGCCGATCATACAGATGGGTATCGACAATTTTGCCAAAATGCTGGTTGACATGGGGGCACTCGGTGTTGGGATTTTTATGTTTTTAAATCGATTGTTGATTCCCTTTGGCTTGCATCACGTTTTGAACACCTATGTATATTACGATTTAGGAAGCTATACTTCGCCTAGCGGGGAAGTTTTCCGAGGAGAAATGACACGCTTTATTAATGGCGATCCGCAGGCAGGATTGTTTTTATCAGGTTTTTTTGTGGTGATGATGTTTGGAATACCAGCTATCTGCTTAGCGATTTACAAAGCAGCGTATAAAGAAAACAAAGAGATGGTTAAAGGAATCATGGGAAGCGGTGCTGCCACCTCGTTTATTGCCAATATTACAGAGCCTGTTGAGTTCAGCTTTATGTTTCTCTCCCCCATGCTGTATGTGATCCATGCCTTTTTCGCTGGGCTAGCAGGGATCGTCTGTTATTTGTTTAATATACGAATTGGTTTCACTTTCGGAGCATGTATTGTAGATTATCTTATCAATTTCCGAATCGCGACAAATGCTATTCTGATCCTTCCAATCGGGCTCGTCTTTTTCGCCTTGTATTACTTTACCTTTTATTATTTGATTAAAGCGAGAAATATCCAGACATTGGGTCGAGAAACTGCGACAAAATTTGGGGAAGAAATATCCCCAGAGGAAACAGAGTTGGGATTGGCGAGCAAAAATTATGAATACATGGCAAAAAAAATGCTCCAAGCGTTTGGCGGAAAAACCAATATTTTGGATGCATACAGCTGCAACACACGCTTGCGTGTTGAAGTTGCTGATTCTTCAGTGGTAGAGGAACAAAGAATCAAGCAATTAGGCGTGAGCGGGATTATCAAGCCAACTGAAAAAAACTATCAAGTGATCATTGGGTTAGAAGTGACATATGTAATGGCTGAATTTGATAAATTATTGGAACAATAGAAAGGAAGAAAATAGGATGAAAAAACAAATCATTACCATCGCTGGAGGCGGAAGTACTTATACACCAGGAATTGTTCAGGCTATTTTAAATAATGCACAACGTTTACCGTTAGCTGAAATCCGTTTGTATGATATTGATGCAGAACGAAATGCAGATATGTACTTGATTATTCAGTTTATGCTGAAAAAAGAGGGCTTTTCAGATGTTCAGATCATTTCAACAGAAGATTCTAAGCATGCGTTTACTGGCTGTGACTTTGTATTCTCACAGATTCGTGTTGGCGGAATGAAAATGAGAGAAAAAGACGAAAAAATCCCCTTGAATCATGGGCTAGTTGGACAAGAAACTTGTGGATTAGGCGGTTTTGCGTACGGCATGCGTTCAATGAAAGGATTGCTAGAGATCGTCGGTTATGTGCAAGACTATGCACCTGAAGCATGGATCTTGAATTATACAAATCCAGAATCAATCGTCTCTGAAGCGGTTCGCAGAACATACCCAAATGCGAAAATGATCAATGCATGCGACATGACCATCTCGATCGAAGAAACGATTGCCGTCAACTATGGCTACAACCGTGAAAATTGGATACCGACATATTATGGGTTAAATCATTTTGGTTGGTATACCTCTATCTATGATAAAGAGCTAAAACGAGAAATCATGCCGGAAATTATTGAAAAGCTGACAACACAAGAAATGCAAGTTGCTGACTTTAATGCAGGAGATAAAACTTGGCAAGAAGCGTTTCAAATGATGTCAGTCATCACGAGAAATTTTCCAAACAATATCCCTAACAATTACTTAGAGTATTATTTGTATCCAGATATGGTTGTAGAGCACACAGACAAAAAATATACGAGAGCAAATATGGTGATGGATGGCCGTGAGAAAAATACCAAAGAAATGGCAGATAAAATCCGACGCGGAGAGAAAGAAGATGTCTTAAATTTTAACTTTGGTGAGCATGGGCAATACATTGTGGATATGGCGACATCTTTATTAAATGATGAACGGCGCCGATTTATGCTGATCGTGCCCAATCAAGGAGCGATTCCTAATCTGCGTTCGGATGCCGTAGTTGAGGTGCCTGCTTACGTGGGAGCAACGGGAGTGGAGCCGATTGCACTGAGAGAACCGATTTGTGATTTTCACAAGGGATTAATGGAGGCGCAAGTGGCTGCTGAAAAGCTCCTTGTTGATGCTTACTTTGAAGGGTCTTATCAAAAAGCATTGCAGGCATTCACATTGAATCAGACTGTTCCGAATGCGCGAGTGGCTAAAAAAATCTTAGATGAAATGATTGAGGCAAATAAAGAATATTGGCCTGAATTAAAGTAGAGGTGATAGAACGTGCTCTTTTTTAAAGAAAAAAAAGTGTTGAGAGCTGTGGCAAAAGGCCAAATTATTCCTTTGGCAGCTGTAAAAGACCAGGTGTTTTCCTCGAAAATGATGGGGGAGGGCTATGCAATCATCGGTCATGACGGTCATGTCCATTCTCCCGTTGAAGGAATGATCGAAAATATTTTTCCAACGTATCATGCAATAACAATTGGCAGTAAATCAGGAGAGAAAGTTTTGATCCATATGGGGATTGATACGGTTGAACTAAAAGGGGCACCTTTTTCTATTCACGTCACCACCGGTCAGAAAGTGGATTGTGGTACTTTATTAGCTGAGATGGATTTGCAACAACTGGTTGAAGCAAAAAAAGATGCAACTATCATCGTTGTTTCACCTGATCTTTCGAAAGGAAAACTGCTGAAAACAAATCAACAAGTATCGATACAAGACGATTGCTATCAATTTTAAAAACGCAAGAAAAGGCTGAGTTTTTCGCTCAGTCTTTTCTTAAGCGTATATTATAGGAGAAATGATGATATTCTTTTATTTTTTACCAGCGATAGGCTGGGGTGTCATGCCGCTTATTGCGAAGCTGACTCGAGCCAAACCAATTAATCAGTTAGTTGGAACGACAACTGCTGCTGTGTCAGTCAGCTTGTTATTTACTTTTTTTATAAAACCAGAATTTACAAATATTTCCGTCATGATCGCATTTATTTCTGGATGTTTTTGGGCGATTGGACAATACTTCCAATTTTACTCGTTTCAATTTTTACCGGTATCAGAAGCGATGCCTATTTCTAATGGTACTCAACTAATAGGGACAACCTTTGTTGCCGCCTTCTTTTTCCAAGAGTGGACAAATGTTTCCATGTGGCTGATTGGCAGTGGAGGAATATTGCTGATTGTACTTGGTATATGGCTGACGTCATGGAAAGAAAAACAGACATTAGAGAATCAAAAGCGGACAAACCGAAAAGCAGTTGCTTTTTTGTTGCTTTCCTCTGCGGCTTTAACCGTATATGTAGTTTTGCCGCAGGCATTTCAAGTAAGCGGCTCAGGTATATTATTTCCGCAAGCAATAGGTATGTGGAGTGCATCAGCTGTTTTTGCTTTTTCTAAACAAAGAGAAATTGATTGGCAGCAAATCAGAAAAAATATTAGTACGGGCATTGCATGGAGTATGGCGAACATTAGTCTATTTTTAATGATTCCAATACTAGGGGTAGCGAAGAGTTTCACTTTTTCACAATTTGCTGTTTTGATTTCCATGTATGGCGGATTGTTGGTTTTCAAGCAGAAGAAAAAGCGTAAAGAATTTCTTTTATTGAGTTTGGGGGGAGCTTGCATAATTGGAGGAATATTGCTGATTGGTTCCATCAAGTGATTTTGAAAAAGGATTGGCGAACAAGATTTTTCAGTGCTCTTCATCCGTCAAATGCTTTAAGAACAAAGATCACAATGCTATACTAGAATCAATAGTATTCGATTCCTTTGTATTGTAAACATGTATTTTATGTGAAAGCATTCTCAATACATCATTATGTATAAATAAAAATCAAGCGAACAACGGAGAAATAATTGATGACCAACCAACTAATCATAGAAGATCATCATTTCAAGAAAGGTGAGCTATCTAGCATAACGACGGCTTATATCGATCAGTACCCAGTCGTTTACATACTCTACAACCGAAATGAAAAGAAAAGGCCTGTTGCGTACATTGGTCAAACGGTTCAAGTGAACAAACGATTGAAGCAGCACTTGAATAACTCTAAGCGCAGAGAAATTAAAGAAGTCTTGCTGATTGGACATGAAAAATTCAATCAATCAGCGACCTACAATATCGAAACCAATTTGATCAATCACTTCATTGGGGATGAGCAGTTTCAGTTACAAAATGTCAGTCAAACAAGACAGGTGCAGATGCATCAGTATTATGAAAAAGAGTATTATGATGAAGTGGTCTTCCAAGAGTTATGGGAAGAATTGCAAAGGCGTCAATTGGCGAAGCACTCAATCGATACGATTCGCAACAAAGATGTATATAAATTATCCCCTTTTAAAGAACTGACGCCAGAACAGTTAGATATAAAACTTGAAATCATTGAGTACTGTAAACAAGCGATTCAGCAGGATGAGACACAAAAAGTCTTGATGATCGAAGGAGAAGCTGGAACGGGAAAGAGCGTCCTTTTGGCATCTCTCTATAACACCCTTCAAGACTATACAAAGTCAGAGCCTGTATTAAAAGGCACCGATAACTATTTGTTGGTCAACCATTCAGAAATGTTAAAAACCTATCATACAATGGCAGAAAGTTTGCCAAATTTAAAAAAGAATCATATGTTAAAGCCAACTTCCTTTATTAATAAAACAGATAATCAGAAGTTGCACCCAGACATCGTTATTGTGGATGAGGCCCATTTGCTTTTAACGAAGAAAGACAGCTATAACAGTTTTCACTATGAAAACCAACTAGAAGAGATTATCAAGCGAGCAAAAATCACGATTTGTATCTTTGATCCGAAGCAAGTATTGAAAATCAAAAGTTATTGGGATCAGGACAAATTGGATCAGTTTCAGAAAAGGTACAATGCTTCTCGCTTTCAGCTAAAAGATCAATTAAGAATGAAAAGTAGTCCACAAATTATTCAATGGATCGATGATATCGTAGAAAAACGTGTAACACCGATTCCAGAATCAACAGCATCTTTTGAGCTTCAGATTATGGAAACCCATGATGCGTTGAAGAATAAAATCTTTTCTCTCGATAAAAAGGAAGGTCTGTCACGGATCATCTCAACATTCGATTATGTTCATAAAAAAGACGGAGCTTCTTATCTTGTAGATCCTGGTGGGATCAACCTGCCATGGAATACGACCGACACGAAGCGAACATGGGCGGAGCGACCAGATACGATCAGTGAAGTCGGATCAATCTACACCGTTCAAGGGTTTGATTTAAACAATGTAGGAGTCGTCATTGGCCCTTCTGTTGATTACGATCCAGAGACCGACCGGCTTGTCATCGATATCGATAAATATGAGGACAAAGGGGCGTTTACGGGACGTGACGATATGAACCAAGAATTGACGAAGAAAGCCAAAGAAACGATCATCCTTAATTCATTGAATGTATTAATGAAACGAGCAATCAAAGGGCTTTACATCTATGCAATCAATCCCAATCTGCGCCAAAAACTCTTAACCCTACAAAACGAAAGGAGCCAGTCCTACCATGCAAAACCACCCCTCTTCAATGGAACGGATCAATAAATTCCGAGATGATCGCAATTGGCGACAATTCCATAATGAAAAAGATCTAGCTATTTCTATCTCCATCGAAGCCGCCGAATTGTTGGAGATTTTTCAATGGAAAACACCTGAAGAAGCCACTCAAGATTTCGAACATCTAAAAGAAGAAATTGCCGATGTTCTGATTTATTCCTATATGCTGGCAGACAATTTGGGTCTTGATATTGATGAGATCATCAAAGAAAAGCTGGAAAAAAACAACATGAAGTATCCGGTGAAAGAAAGTAAAGATTCGAAAAAGAAGTATAATGAATTGTAACAAAAAAGAAGCAAGGACGCTGCAAGTTCTTGCTTCTTTTTTTGATGGAATAGGAGCAACAACGGCTTTCTGAATTCATCAGTGATTGGTTACGAACGTCAAAAATCTGTCATAATTGAGAAAGTTGAAGATAACTTCAAATTGGTTACAATTTTTCGGAAATTTGAAGTTAACTTCAAATAAGCGCAATTTTTTATAAAAATGAAGTTAGACCCACTGTTTGCTCGAGCAAAAACAAGAGTATCCTATCCGAAAATGAAGGCAGGGTCATCGGGAAAAAATCGGCAACAATGAAGGTCATTTTCTATCAAAAAGATTTCTCCCCAAAAACCTAAAAAACCTATTGCCCCCCGAGCCCACTTACTGTATAGTAAACAAGAATATTTCATGAAAATAACCAAAAATAACTAATTAAAAAAACTTTGTTATTGAAAATTGCGATTAAACGATGCCGCAAACGGAATGTAAGAAGGAGAAAACAATGACGTATCTAACAAACAATCTTGTGAATTGCATGATCACTTTAGGGTTTATCTTCATCCATCTATCTTCAAATGTTATCTCATCCAGAAAACTAAACGTGCAATACATGAGCTCCTTTGCCGCTGGTGTAGGGATCTCCTATGCGATCGTTCATCTATTGCCCCATTTGGCTTATTTTCAAACGGTGTTGATCGATGAATTTGGCTGGGATTCGGGGATTTTTTATAGTCATGGGGTCTATGGCATCGTTTTGTTTGGCTTAGTCTTCAGTTACGTGATCTACAAAATCGATGAGCGGACGTTTATGGTGTTAGAAAAGAAAGACATCACCAGTGCCAAAAACGCCTTTTTTTGGTCGGATATCGCTTTTCATGTGATTTACAATATTATGATCGGCTATATCGTGATTGCCAATACGCTATCAGAGCGTTTTTACATTTTGACCTACTTTATTGCCTTTGGTTTGCACTTTCTCATGAACGATTGGCTGCTCTATCACCATCATGGTGCCCTCTATAACAAATATGGCCGCTTTGTGCTTTCCTTCAGTATTTTCGCGGGAGCTGCGTTCTCCCTCTTTGTTTCATTGCCCTACTATTTGGTGGTCATTATTGAAGCCTTGATCACCGGCGCTTTGCTGGTGAATATCATCAAATTTGAGTTACCCAATGAAGGAGAAGGCAGTATTCGTGGGCTATTGGTAGGCACGATCTGCTCCGGAATTTTATTTGTATTTGTCTAACGCGAAAAGGAGGACTGAATCATGGATGATTCGGTCCTCCTTTTTTTATAAATACGCAAAGTAATTACTATTTTCTGTTTCAATCGAACAAATCACAATATTTTTTTATTTTTTTGACCATTATTTACAATTTTGTTGCAATGTTCGCTTGCTTTTCCCAAAAACATTCTATAAAATGTAAGCGAATAGAAACCAAAAAAATAGGCACCTCGTATCTCTGCGCCAACAGATTTACGAGGCCCTGATCAGTCAGACCCCTAAGCAGGATGACCAATCAAGTTGCCATAGTTGATCGCCAAAGGCATCAACGTGTTTATTGTACCCGATTTCCTTGTCGATTTCTAGTAGATTTAGGCAGGTTTTTGGGCAAAAACCGTGGGATGCTGGACGCTTATTTTGCTATGCCAAAGGCATTGGACAATCTTGTCCAATGCCTTTTTTGTCGTTTGAAACGGTTCATGCGCAGGATCGTTTGCGGCAAATAACAGGTGTGAAGATCAGTTGAGGACAGTTGCATGGAAAATAGGCAGTCATAGTTGAGAAATCCAATGCCATGCGTTCTTACTGTGTTCATAGAAATAGCGTTCTGGCGATCAGCACTTCAATCCTAGGTTCTTGAAGGTGGCAAGCCTTGGTTTCTATTCACACTTCGAAAAGATACCTGAAAGCAATCTTTCAGCGTTCTTTTAAGGTTAAGGAGGAAGCTTATGAAGGATTCGTTAAAGAAATTTATGGAAGAAAAAATGCTGCCATGGGGAATGAAAATTGGCGGTGAAAAGCATCTGGTTGCCATCCGTGATGGACTTGTCACCACGATGC
This sequence comes from Enterococcus sp. B2E4, assembly GCF_030499455.1. Classification (NCBI taxonomy): domain Bacteria; kingdom Bacillati; phylum Bacillota; class Bacilli; order Lactobacillales; family Enterococcaceae; genus Enterococcus; species Enterococcus sp. B2E4. The sequence continues at coordinate 102,310 of NZ_JAUKPK010000018.1, read as the reverse complement.
CTTTGATTATTATCGGTTCCATTTTTGTTATTTTATCTAACGTTCCATGGGAAGGCTTTAACCTATTTGTTACTAGTATTTTTGGCGGGGAATGGCGCAGCAAATTAGACTTTGTCGTTCAAGTGACCTTTGGTGTGATGGCGCTGTTCAATTCCTTTGCTATTGCGTATAGTTTAGCAACCACTTACCGCGTCAGCGGTTTATCTGCCGGCGTATTGGCAGCCTCGGTTTTTCTTTTAGTCACTCCGATTGAAGATGGCGGCATTCAAATGTCTTATCTTGGTAGCCGCGGGCTGATCGTAGCAATCATCACTAGTCTAATCACGGCGGAGATTTTCCGATTATTCGTACAAAAGAATATCGTGATTCGCATGCCAGAAAACGTTCCCCCGGCGGTCAGTCGCTCCCTTATTGCATTGATCCCCTCATTCTTTTGCCTCTCGCTTTTCTGGGTGATTCGTTTATTAGTGGAATCATTCGGCAATACGAATGTTCATGATCTGCTGTACAGTCTTGTGGGACAACCATTGTCGATCATTGGCGGAGGCTTTATAGGCGGACTGTTTGCCATCATGTTTACGTCATTGTTTTGGTCAGTGGGTATCCACGGTTGGGACTTGGTCTTGAGCGTCTTGCAGCCGACATGGATTCAAATGATCGATGAGAATCGAATCGCTTTTCAAAACGGCGAAACGATTCCGCATATCATCAATTATACCTTTATGAATACCTTTGTCTGGATTGGCGGTAGTGGGGTGATTTTGGGCTTGGCGATCTTGCTCTTAGTCAGAAGTAAAAGCAAGTATTTAAAAGAGTTGGGGAAACTCGGATTTCCATCAACGGTTTTCAATGTCAATGAACCCATCATGTTTGGGTTGCCCGTTGTCATGAATCCATTGATTTTGTTCCCATATATTCTGACGCCGGTCGTTTGCTATATCATCTCTTATACGACAGTTGCCATGGGGATCGTCCAACCTGCCGTCGTTTTGGTGCCCTGGTCGATGCCGCCAATCATCGGCGGTTATCTAGCCACAGGCGGACATATTTCGGGGGCAATCTTACAACTGGTGAATCTGACGGTTTCTATCGCCATCTATTATCCATTCTTCAAAATGCTGGATAATCGGACATTAGCCAGTGAACTCGGTTCAGAAAGTGGGGCGTAAAATGAAGACAAAACGATTATTGAATTGCACGGCAGCTGATTTTAAATTATTTGATAAAGACCAGCTATTAGAAAGTATCCGAGGAAGTGCGGGGCGGACGATCGTAGCAGAAAATGATGTCCAAATCGATCCGATGTCTAGAGGAATCACCAATGCTGAATTCGTCGCTGCATTTGGGGCGGATTTGATTTTGCTGAACCTATTTGATTGCGAAAACGGCGCTATCAAAGGATTACCGACAACGGATGACCCCATTCGCTTTTTGCAATGCTTAACGGGGCGGCCTATTGGGGTCAATCTTGAGCCTGTCGACGATTGTGCGGAGCAGATGGAACAGTTGACAACTATCGCCACAGGGCGTTTGGCAACAAAGAAAAACATGGCTCGCGCAGAAGCACTTGGATTTGATTTTATCTGTCTGACAGGAAATCCTTCCACTGGCGTTTCAAATAAAGAAATCACAGCGGCAATCAAACAAGCAAGAGCCATTTTCTCTGGGGTCATTATTGCTGGAAAAATGCACGGAGCTGGTGTCAATGAACCCGTGTTAGATGAAGAAATTGCGTCTGCGTTCATTCAAGCTGGAGCCGATGTTATTCTTGTACCCATTGCGGGCACGATTCCTGGTCTGAGTGAACAACACATGAGTGATCTAGTGGCCTTTATCCACCAAAAAGGAAAGTTGGTCATGGGCACCATTGGCACTACACAAGAAGGTGCAGATACAGGCACGATCCGTGTCTTGGCATTGACTAGCAAACGTGCCGGTTGCGACCTTCATCATATCGGAGATGCTGGTTTTTCTGGGACCGCTGATCCCGAGAACATCTTGCAACTATCCATCGCCATCAGAGGCAAGCGCCATACCTATCACCGAATGGCCGTCTCAGTGAATAGGTAGGTGGAACAAATGGGCACATGCCTATGAAAGGCAAGAAGTGTTAGAAGAATTTTTCGTTGAATGTTGAATAATGAAGCAAAACCGGAACAGAGAGTGAACTCTTTGTTTCGGTTTTTTTATAGTGAGTAGCATTGAAGTGTGGATAAAGTGTTTTTATAATAAATCTATCGGAGGTGCATATGTTTAAGATAGGTGAATTTTCAAAGCTCTCTCAAGTGAGTATCAGAATGTTACGTTACTATGATGAGATGGGCCTATTAAAGCCCGATAGGATTGATACGTTTACTGGTTATCGACTATATTCGGCTGCTCAATTTCGATTTATCACGACAAAGAGTTTAAAGAAAAAAATGTCGATGTTGAATTGTGTGTGCAAGTGAAAGCAGGCCTGCAGGTAGATTCCAAAGTATTTTCCATCTACGAAACGGAGGCAGTGCCAATTATGGCGTGCACGATGGTGTACGGTGCATTCTCCAACATAGCCAACGTCTATTTGTCCTTGGCTGAGTGGCTACAAGAACATCCTTATTACCAAATGGACGGACCAGACAGGCAAATCGTGCATCGCGGTCCTTGGAATGAGCAGGAAGAACGTAATTATTTGACTGAAATACAAATACCGCTCATAAAACGTTGAGTAACAGATTTTTTCTGTTTTTTCTTGACTCTCACACTGTGTCAGGCACTATTCTGAGAGCACAAAGAGAAAATGGAGGAAAGAAAATGACAGAATATAAACTACAACCGATCGGGATCATTCAAAACAATGAGGACGGATGCTTCCTCAAGCTTAAGAAAGAATATATTCCAGCTTTAGCAGGGATTGAAGAATTTAGTCATCTTCAATTAGTATGGTGGTTCAGTGATTTTGCGGATGCAAAGTATCGAATGATTTTGGATGCTGAGCAACCCTATAAATATGCGCCTGAAAAAATGGGAATATTTGCTACGAGATCACCCATTCGACCAAATCCAATTGCATTAAGTGTTGTTCAAGTGTTATCAGTCGATGTTGAGAAAGGAATTCTTTCTATTCCTTATATTGATGCAAACGACCAAACGCCGCTAATAGATATCAAACCTTACACACCAAGTTTAGATCGAGTAGAAGCGCCTAGAGTTCCTTCATGGTGCCATCATTGGCCGAACAGCTTGGAAGAATCTGCTGATTTTAATTGGGAAAATGAGTTTAATTTTTAGAGGATGAAAAAATAGAGGAATCAATCGGAAGATTATTGGCGCAACAATGAGTAGTTAAGAAATGTCGATGTTCGATTCAAGTAAAGAAAAAAAGTGGTTTGTTTTTAAGGGACATCATCCGCTATAATTGGGGTAAACATTAGGAAGAGCGAAAGGAGTATGCTACATGCTAACAGGCAACAAAGTCACTTTAATCCCTGCGGAAATCAAAGATAAAGAAGCGGTCTATCAATGGTGTTTTCACTCTGAAACCACAAAATATCATTCTGGACCACCTTCTTATCCTAATGCACCGATCACCACTGAAGCAGAGTTTTTTGAGGACTATCAAGAGTATTACTTTACTGGCGCCCAACCGCAAAATGGCAGAGGATTTTTGATTCTACATGCAGGTGAACCGATTGGCTTTATTAGCTACTCCTCATTTCATCTAAAAGACGGCATAGCAGAACTGGATATCTGGTTGAATCGGGAAATTCATTGCGGCAAAGGATTTAGCACCGATGCGATCGTCACCCTCGGTGATCATTTACATGAAACATTCGGCATTCAAAAATTGATGATGCGACCATCGAGAAAAAATATTGCTGCAGTCAAATCTTACGAAAAGGCTGGTTTTACGCAATCTTCCCAAGACCTTGCTGACTATTTGTTGGAAGAGTATCTTGATTTATATGCCGAAGGGGATTATGGGGCAGAAGAAACGGTGACATTGATCAAAACGTTTCCGTCAACTGCATTGAGCTGATCTATAACAGTCGGCTTCAAACGGTTAAAGGTTATTTCATGAAAACAGTCCATTTCACTTTGCAAGCAAGGGGAAATAGACTGTTTTTTTACCTTTTAGCAATTTAAGGTCATTCAAAATACTCGTTCTTCGCTCTGTCTTCTAACTTCGTTCGCACGCTAAATTCCTTTCTATGCAACAGTTATCGAAAAAATCGCATAAGCCCCCACCATTGCTATTCCAACATTTAGAACAAAACATAAAATAAACATAGTTTTTTTTCAAAATTCCGAGAAACAGCGAGAATGTTTGTGCTATAATGGTCGCTCACTGAAAAAATTCAACAGAATCTGGGAGGGTATAGCATGCAGGAATACATTACGATCCACAACGCCAGGCAGAACAATTTGAAGGGCTTTGACTTGAAGATTCCCAAAAGAAAAATCACGATTTTCACGGGTGTCTCTGGTTCAGGCAAGTCATCGATCGTCTTTGACACGATCGCACAAGAAGCTGGGCGACAGCTGAATGAGAACTTTTCGAAATTTGTCCGCAACTTTTTGCCAAAATATAGCCAGCCCGATGCGGATGCCATCGACAATCTTTCGATGGCGGTAGTAGTTGATCAAAGCCGTTTAGGCGGCAATTCCCGCTCCACATTAGGGACGATCACGGATATCAATCCCTTGCTCCGCTTGCTTTTTTCTCGTCTTGGTCAACCGTATTTAGGTCCTGCATGGAATTTCTCCTTCAATGATCCTCATGGGATGTGTCCCACTTGCGAAGGGATTGGGCGCATCGTCGGCTTAGATTTAGAAAAGGCACTGGATCTTGAAAAGTCCTTAAACGAAGGGGCGATCCTGCTTCCTGGCTATAAAGTCGGCTCTTGGCTGCTGAAGTCTTTCACCAATACGGGCTTTTTTGACAATGACAAGCCATTGAAAGAATATAGCGAAGAAGAAATGAACCGCTTTTTGTACGCCCAAGGAGAAAAAATCGATTCCTTGTATATGGAAGGGATGAGTTCCACCTATGAAGGCTTAGTCGCTCGTTTTAATCGCTCCAATATCAAAGGTGGCAATGAAAGATCCGCTGCTACCCAGAAGAAAATCGCTTCTTTCATGAATGAGCAGAAGTGTCCTGACTGTCAGGGAAAACGATTCAATCCACAAGTACTCGCGTGCAAAATCGCGGGCTATTCGATTGCGGACTTTTTGGCGATGCAAGTGGATGAACTATTGACGGTTCTTCAAGAAATCTCGGAGGAGAGTGTCCAACCACTGCTTCAAAACATCCAAGCGAGAATCACTGATCTAATCAATATCGGATTGGATTATGTTTCCTTAGACCGTGAAACAACGACCCTTTCTGGTGGGGAAAGTCAGCGGGTAAAAATGGTCAAACACTTGTCTTCTAGCTTGAACGATGTGATCTACATTTTTGATGAACCGAGTATTGGGCTGCATCCAAGGGATGTCCATCGATTGAATGAATTGTTAGTCAAACTACGGGACAAAGGGAACACTGTCATCGTAGTGGAGCATGATCCAGACGTCATTAAAGCAGCTGACCATATTATCGATGTTGGTCCTAAAGCTGGAAAAAATGGCGGCTATATTACCTACGAAGGAACCTTTGAAGGATTGCTGCGCTCAGATACACTGACTGGCAAAGCATTTGGACAGATGGTGGACTTTAAAGAAGCACCTCGCCAGAGTCATCAGGTTATCGAAACGAAAAAATCGACGCTGCATAACTTGAAAAATACAGCACTGCGGGTGCCATTAGGAGTATTTACAGTGGTGACCGGTGTCGCTGGTTCTGGAAAAAGCAGTTTGGTAAATGGGGTTTTTGCTAAAGAATACCCCGAAGCCATTACGATCGATCAATCAGCGGTGGCGGGAAATATCCGCTCCAATCCAGCGACCTATTCTGGGATCATGAATGACATTCGGAAGTTATTTTCCCAAGAAAACAAGGTCTCAGCAGGTCTTTTTTCCTACAATTCCGAAGGCGCCTGTGAAACGTGTAAGGGCCACGGGACCATCAAGATGGAGCTGTCCTTTATGGATTCCGTTGAGGTTTTGTGTCAGGCCTGCGGCGGCAAACGGTTTAAAGAAGAAGTCTACCAGTATCGCTTGAAAGGCAAGTCGATCGATGAAGTCCTTGCCATGAGCATCACAGAAGCGGTGGAATTCTTTGAGGAAAAAGCGATTCAAAGAAAACTAAAACAGATTTTGGCTGTGGGACTAGGATACATGACCCTTGGACAGCCATTGAATACTTTGTCTGGTGGTGAATGCCAGCGACTGAAGTTAGCAAAAGAATTAAGCAAAAAAGGCAATATCTACATTATGGATGAACCAACAACCGGATTGCACATGGCAGACATCAAGAGCATTTTGGCGATCATCGAACGACTAGTGGAAAAAGGCAACACGGTGATCGTGATCGAGCACAACCTTGAGGTCATGAAAGCAGCGGATTGGCTGATCGATGTCGGTGTTGATGGCGGGATTCGCGGTGGCGAAGTGTTGTACGAAGGGATTCCAGAAAAACTGATCGAGTGCCAGTCCTCGATTACTGCCCAGTATTTATTTTAATTTGAAAACCAAAAAAAGCCGCAAGCAGCTCTTTCATCGAGCGCTGCTTGCGGCTTTTTTTCTTTTTCCTCCAGCAAAAAAGAATATGATAAGTCTAAAAAGTGAATTTCTCCTCGTTATTTTTTTCATTTTTAGTAGGTTTTTTGATTAAAAATATATAAATTTGAGTATATAATTACCAAATAGTGTGCTATTTATGTAATAGTATAGAAAAGAATTTCTTGAAAAAAGGAGTGGGATGAATGAGAGAGTTGCAATTGGCCTTCATCAGCAACCGTACGACTGCGCGCTTGTTTCGGCTGCTGAGTACGATTGAGCGAGACCGTGTGTTCACGATTGGCGACTTAGCAGAGCGCAATCAGGTGACGCAACGAACGATTGCCAATGATATCAAATACATGAAAGAATATTTTGGGGACAGTATTGCCCTCGTTTCGGGCAATAGCGGGTTTGTTTTCGAAGAGAAAAAGCCAGCAGACTATCAAAAAAGAAAGCAAAGCTTGTTAAAAAATGAATGCTTATTTGAAATTATCGGGAATATTTTCCATGGCAAACTATCTAAGGTGGATGAGCTGGCACATCATTATCATTTTTCAGAGAGTACGTTTCGGCGTCTACTCAATCAGCGAAACCCTATTTTAAAAAGCTATGGCTTGCAGTGGGCATCTAATCCCTTAACGATTGAAGGAAGTGAAGCCAACTTGCGTAAGTTTTTCAAAGATTTTTATTACGAAGGTGTGGAAACGATCTATACGTTGGTTCCAGATCAAGCCTTTCATGACTTGATCTTAGGTCAATTGGAGGACAAGTTCGGCTATTATGAAATCGGATCTGGGGCGACTCCCGCAGCGTTTTACTACACATTTTATATTGCCATCAAGCGTGCGAGCCTCGGCTATCGTATCACTATGCCGAAAGAACTGGTTAGACAGGCGTATAAAGGGAACAGTTTTTCCAAGCTCTACGCACTGAAGGAAGGCATTGAAAAAATCTATCAGGTTCAGCTGCCCAAAGAAGAATTCGCTTGGATCTACTTAGTCACCTTGTGCAAGCGAACCTTGGATCAAGAAGAACGAGAGGAAAAGTTTTACCAACAATTTCATCAAGGCGAAGCCATCACAACTGTGACGGACTTGTTTCTTAAAAACCATGAGGTGCCCCAAGCACAAGCCAAAACGGTTGCGACATTTTTACGTTCTTTCTTTTTATCGAGAAAAATTAACCATGCGATTGCGCCGGTTTTGAACAAGGAAATGGATGATATCAAAGAGGTGATCATGCGTTCCAACAGTGAGAGTTACCAAAAGAACTTACAATTTCTTAAGGAGCAGAGCAAAAAACTCTCTTTGTCTACTGCTTACTTAGAAGACATCTGTGTCAGTTTAACGATTTATAGCGAGCTGATTTTCGATTATTATGCACCAGCAAAAACCATTTATTTCCTCTTAGAAGGGGATCATTTTGTGTGCCAGCATATCCAAACAAGAGCGATCCAGCGATTTGGCAGCAAGCATAAATTGACGTTTGTTCAACTGCAATATTTAACAAAACATACGCTTAATGCTGCCCATATCGATTTGATCGTGACCAATTACAATCGCTACCTCGTTGATTATAAAGTCAAAACAGATTACTTATTGTTGAAATCTCTCCCGGATGATCGCGATTGGGAACACCTCGAAAGGAAAATAAACCCCTATCAAAAACCGCTCTTTTAAACCAATTGCTGTGCTGTTCACGCGTTTAAATAGGTATGTTATTTATTCATCTATTTCAGGTGTTTATGAAAATAATGATTTTCCTTTGAGAAACGACCACGCTATTCTTAGTTTTGTAAGCAACACGCGTGTCATACTTACAAATAGTTTGTCCCAATAACCTTCGTTTTTGAGAATCCAGAACTCATATGTAGTTATTATTTTATGAAAACTTAATCTAACAACTTTCTCCAGACATTTGATTCATCAAAATGTCTTTTTTTGTCGTTCCCTCAAAAACGAAGAATATTGAGACAGCTTTGCGTGAAAAAGCAAGGAGCTATTCCCTAGCTTTCAGCTTTCTTAACGCAACAAAGACTTGAAGAAAGGAGGATATGATGAAATTACTTACATTGTTTTCTGCCGTATTACTACTGAGCAGCACGGGCGTCAACACGACGATGGCGTTCCAGCAAGTTGCTTATGCAGAAACAGAGTCACTTTCTGAAGGGACGCAACAATCTTCTGGGGAGGAAACCAATAATTCTGCTGATCAATCGGAAACGCAAGAGTCAACCGAGCAAAGCAGCGAGGAACAAACAACCTCATCGGAAGCCACCGATGATTCAACGACCGCTAGCCAAGAAGAAGTAGAAGAAACTGAAGCACTGCCCGAAGCAGAAACGCCAGACAGCTCAGAAGATGAAGAGGAGCCTGAATCTGAAAACGAGCAAGTCGAAGGGTTCGATGCAGATGCTGCAACCATCCAACTGACTGTAGCAAGTGAGGCGCAATTGCGGGCAATTTTACTTGGGGAATCCTTCACCGATGAAGAGGGCACGGAGTATCGTTACGAAGAAATCGCCAATGAGCAATCGCTAGTGCTTACTTTTGCCAGCAACTTGGCATTAACTGAGCCAATCAGTGGGATCCAACGGACGAATGTTACTTTTCGTAGTCAAGAGATGCCTGTGATCGTTTCACAGACGGCAGCCGAGAACCTGATGCAGTTTGTGGCACCCGTTCAACTGACTTGGCAAGGGGTGCAGCAACAAGGCATCCAGTCAGCGCAAGGGCTGGCTCAAACAACTGGGGCATCAACGATCACTTTTGAAGATACCCAACTGGAGCTGACCACTACCGCAGGTCGCGTGGTGAATAACAACCAAGCACATCTTCATTTCAAAGGAACCAATGTGGTGACGACAGCGACGTCTTCCATTCCAACCTTATTCACGGCGGAAAGGCTTTTGGTTGAAGGACAATTGACGATCAATCATCGCTCCTCAAATGCCACACCGATTTTTGAAATGAACCAAGTAGCAGTCGCTAGCCAAGCTGAAATTTCTGTCACTCGCAGTACCAACAGCAATACTGGCACCGTCTTTCACATGACGGGTACCGCAGCAAGCCTTGATTTTGGTCAAGGAAGTGTGACGACGATTCGCCAATCTGGTGCGATGGTCTCCTTGCCAAATGCCAATCAAGATAGCCGATTGACGTTAGTCACAGGGGCAACTCTGGATGTTGGTACAGGACAAGGACTTTCCGGGAACTCTACCAGTACGTTAGGAGAGATACGGTTACAAGCAGGTAGTCAGTTAAAGCTATCTGAATACGGGACGGTCAGCGGGACGCCTGCCATCAATGTCGGACGCCGCTTCGTCGTTGAAAATAGTACCGCAGACCAACCTACCATTATTGAAGGAACGCGGACGGGCACAACGACCGGGGCATTTATTCAACTTCGAAGTGCGAATTCTGCCATTGATTTGGGGGAGCACACACAAACCAAGATCTCGCAGCATGGATCGATGTTTACAGGCGTGGCGAGTTCCACGATCGTGATCCAAGACCACGTGAAAATGAACAATCAGCATAGCAACGGGTTTAATGGCAACATAGCCGTCGACAGTATTTCGATTGGTGATCAGGTGGAAATTGCCATCAGTGAACCTAGTAATGCCACTGTTGGTCAAGCGTATCGTACCTTTTTCGCAACGTCTTCGGTTCAAGTCGGCAGTCATACAACAATTGACGTACCGAGAACGCGAACGACCTCTTCAGCAAGTACATCGAATGTCGTCATCGGTTTAGCATCGAGCAACGGAAAAATCACCATTGGTGACTATTCAGAAATAGCTGTGAATCAGCGTGGGGCGTTTGTCAACGCAAGCTTGGCTCAGGTAACTTTAGGAAAATACGCGAAACTTACTGGTGTGTTAGGTCATGGCTTCACCGCTGGAACGATGGTCGATCAATTTGAGTTGCTTGAAGGGGCTGAAATCACGATTACTGAGCATTCAACGAGTGCATCAGTCAATGCATTTTCCGTGCAACGACGCTTCTTTCTAGGAGAAAAAGCGACGATCAATTATTCTCGCACGTCATCAGCCGCCAATCCTTTCATTGCATTGGGTTCAACGTCGACAGCTTCTCAATTTTTATCAGAAGCAAATGCAACCATCACCCTTAATCAAGTAGGACCATTGGTTACTGGTCGCAGCACAACAGATATCTATATAGGTGAAGCAAATACGATCAGCCTACAAACCGCACAAGGCTTTACCGGCGGTACCTCATCTGCTGCTTCTTCAACCATTCGCAGGTTGCATGTGGGCGATCACTCTGAGATCACCGTTTCTGGACGAAGCAATGCAAATGTTGATTTTTTCCGCTTTAGAGAAGAAATCAAACTCGGACGTGAAGCGAAAGTAACGGTCAATCATACTACGCGACAAGCAGCACGAGCGGTCTTTCGTTTAACCTTGGCGAACTCGAAATTTACGATGGAAGAAGCAAGTAAAGTCGAAGTTGATACGGGGGGACGATTTTTACAAGGAGTCGGAACGACGGATCTGCTATTTGGCGAAAATTCCTATACGAGAATCAACGCAGCGAGGGGAATGACAGGAAACACCACTGTTCGTTCCGTTACGCTGGGACAACATGCTGAAGTTCATTTGACAGAGCCAACAACGACGGCGATTCAAAATTCAGCAACAAGTCAAAACTACTCCAGAATCCAAGTGTCGCAAAGAGTGGAATTGCAAGACAATGCCACCATGACGTCAAGAAGAGATCGAACGACTTCAGATTCCCGCTTTATATGGTTGACGGCTAGTAATTCATTTGTTCGGATTGGCAAAGGAGCTACCCTTGACGTGGATCAATCTGGAGGAATCTTTAGAGTCACGACTTCCTCTAATTTCATTCTCAATGATGACGCGACCTTTAAAGGAGTTGCGAGAGGGCTAAATACGCAAGGAGGCGGAAACTGGTCATCTAGTCACTCGAATTCGTTCGCAAACATTACCGTTGGTAAACGAGCGGAATTTTCCCTTACTGATAACCGAACAGGCATGGGGACATCAGCAGAATTTATCAATCGACCACTAGTCAATGTGCGTAATTCATTTTCGGCAGAAGAAGACGCTACGGTTGCATTAGAAACCATAAGAAATAAATCTGAAGTTCTTTATTTCAGACTAGCCAATGCACGATTGAATATAAACAATGTGAATTTGTTTGAAATTAGTCACCCTACGACAAGAACTGGTCAAGCCAATGCGCAATTGCAGCGTTTGATTCGCTCCGCACAAAATACGGTTGCGAATGGTTTGCGAATCAATGTGGCGAGTCAAAAACTAGCAGTTTGGGAAAATGCTTCTTTAGAGGCACCAACGGAAGAATTTATCAATATTTCAGGAACGATGCGAATCAATCGAAATGGTGGCAATACCTTCCCCTATGGAGGCACAGGAAATGGCGAAGCACGTTCCAGATTGCTGAGTGGCGAACAATTCGATGGTTCCTTAGAAAGTCTTGAAACACAAACAGATATTTATCAAGTGATTGCGAAAAATAATTACAATAAAATTCGTTTTTCAGAACCAGAAGGCCTCGTTGCCCGAATTGATGCATTGAGTGATCAGTCGACTGAAATCACTGGTTCTATGTACGAGGATACCGATATCACAGTGATCTCCTATACCAATACTGACGGAGAACTCGTCGAATTAGACAAAAAATCTGAACGAATCGAATGGGGCGACTATCGTGATGAAAATCAGCTGTATCGCTATTTCCGTATTCCACTAAGAGAAAATGAACGATTGGAAACCGAGACAGAAGTGTCGATTTTCTTATCAAAACCGTCGATTGAGACCTATGTCGATGTGACCGCTCGTCAAACCGTGATTAAAGGTGTGAACTTTGAAGCATACAATATCACCTTAGATCGCTATAAAATTAATGAATTAAGCACGCAAGAAGAATTAGATGCTTTGATCCTTCAAGAAAGTCGTGCGCAAGCCGCAAACGTCTTGACGGAAGCGGATATGACGGAAGACTTTCGCATCGTAAAAACGGATCTTACACGAGAAGTGGACGAAGACGGCAGCTACTTCGCTGTTCTTGAGGTGGGGAATAAAGCGTACCAGCTGACAGTCGGTATCGATGTGACATCGAAACTGGAGCATATGCGGGTGACGATCCCAACCAAAATGGTCTTCGAATCCTTGTACAACACAGCGGAATCGAATCGTAATTTTGAAAGCCAAGCGTATGAGATCCGCAATCAATCACCACTTGCCGTGGATACCTACGTCAATCAACTGGCGATCGATGACAGTGCCAGTATTGTCTTATTAGAAGCGGTAGAAGATCCTCTCGACTATGCCGAAAGTGAAAGCGAAGAAGAAGACCCAACCCTGACCTATGACGATATCTCAACCCCGCTGTTGCGATTGAATCTAAAAACGGAAGAAACACAGATCCAACTCTATGAAGCGATGGAGGAACAACACCTGGTTCGCCTAGAAGAAAGAAGCCGCGTGCCGATTTCCTTAACGGGGGACTTCTATGGAGATTATCCCCAATGGATCGTTGATACAGAAGCCGATCAGGGTGGGTATTATGAAGACTTGCTTGTACCGAAGTATCGCATCGTCTTACGCTTTGTCCCACGAGACTAAAAAAGATCGTACCAAATGTGAAGGAGGTGAATCCATTGGAGCAAACGAATCAAACCGAAACGAAGGATCGACGGAAATGGATCTTGTGGTTGTTGCTATTGCTAGTACTTATCGGTGGGATCGGGTACTACTTTTACCAATCAAAAGCAGCAGTCCCTTTGATCAGTGCCGACCTGTTGCCAGAATCTGGCGATGCCACCGATCAGCGGGTTTCTGAACGAGCGCAGGAGATTGCGGATGCGAATTATTTCACGCTGCAAATCAATCCAGAAGCCATTTTTGAAGATGGTCAAAGCACGGGATCCATCGAGATCGTCAATCCAGGCACCAATGTGTACCCAATCGCCGTGGATATCTCTTTACTGTCGAGCGGGGAAGTCATCTATTCTTCCGGTGCGATCTATCCAAATCAATTTGTTGAAAATGTCGCCTTGGCGACACCGTTGGCCAAAGGGGAATATCCCGCAAAAGCCACGATCAATATTTACGACCCTGAAAGCAAAGAAAAACAAGGGGTCACTGAAGCTGAATTAACGATTATCGTTAAGAATTAAAAAAAGGAAAAGTGAGGAAATAAAAATGAAAAAATTTGTAGCAGCCATTCTAAGTACAGCAACGATCGCAGGAGTAATCGCAAGCGGCACCACCGCTTTTGCGACACAAACCATTGACGGACGTGAAGGCGATACGTCAGGAGATGTCCAAGTAAACGGGATCATCGGTGAATTCGATAATACAACACCTGGACCAAATCCCGATGATTTGAACCAATGGATCAATGTGACGATTCCAACGACTGCTTTGTTCTATACGACAGAAGAGTCAAGCCACAAAGAGATCGTTTCACCTAGCTACACTGTGACAAATAACTCAGCAGTTGGTGTGATCGCTTCTGTTGCGGGTGTCGATACACCATTGAATATGGATGAAGTAGACTTGTTAAACGTAAATGGTATCGAGTTGTTTGAAAACGGCACACCAACCGTAGCAGAAACAGAATTATTTACCCTTGAAGGCAACCAAGGTACGAATGTAGGAACATTTGCGTTCACTGGTGAAGCAACACCGACCGATGCATCAGAAGAATCAAATCCAAGTTTCAAATTGGTTTTGAGCTTTGCGCCGGATGTAGAGGAAGACTAAGAATTGAAATCCCAGTAAAGAAGGGATCTATCGTATGAAAAAACGAAAACGAATCGTTCTTTTCGTCGCTGTGTTACTGACTTTGACTGTCTGGGATCTATCGAAAACCAGCGTCGCAGAGGCGACGACAGGGCAAGTCTCTGTGACCGGTCGAATCGGTGAAACGGTGACGCAAGAGGAAGAAGCAGACGATGACAATAAGAAAACGATCGTAGCAGATGGTTCTCAAATCGGACAAGGAAAATTACCACAAACAGGTTCATCAAACACAAGCAGTTTGATCATTCTTGGGTATACACTCCTAGTACTGTTTGTCGTCGCAGTAACAAGAAAAAAGAAACACGGTGAAAGCGTCGCTCCTTAACTATAGGCATCGCTAGAAGCGTAAAGGAGAAACTGTGGGGAAAACTTGCAGTTTCTCTTTTTTTGATGAAAGATTTAACAAAAAATGACCAAAAGAAGAAACAGTACTTAGTGATACCACAAACGCTGCATAAGTGAGGTCAGTGATAGTTTTGAAAGAAGGATACAGAAGATGAAAATCAAGAAAGAAGCGTTTGAAAGAACCATCCTAAATAGTGAATACATCGGGTACTATACCCATCTGCTGAGTGCAGATAGTTGCCCGTATCACCAAGGAAAGCAACTCGATACCATGCGTTACTTACTAGAAAACGATCGTATAGAAGAAATAAAAGCCAATGCTCGCTATTTATTTCCTTTACGTAAATATAAATTACCCAGCAACCTGCAAAAAGAGTATCAATTATTGGAAGAATGTGTCTCCTTTATCTCAAGCTTAAACACCCATCTGCTGATTCCTCAAGCAGCCATTGAGCAAAGTCTGTCAATCAAGGCAGAAAATGGAGCAAAAGATCAAAAAGAGCATTACAAGCAGCTGGTCAGAGGATTGCTGGATATTCTGCATTGACACCTGTACCTGGGTGCTTTTTCAGCAGCTAGAAAAAATAGTGAATGAATAACTAGAAGAACAAGCTGAGCTTTAGGAAGAAAATAACGGGGCTTGTTCCCCTCAAAGAAAGGAGTAAAAAAGCATGACGGTATTTACTTCAAAAACAGAATACCTTGATGGATTTCAAAAGAAATTTGCGGAGTCACACCGCGCCAATGGCGCTTTAGCGGCGTATGTTGAAAAGCAATTGGCCCTCCTTGATGAATTGGTAGCAGCCATTTCACCAGAAACATTTTGGACGATCACCCCAGATATTCTGGGCATCGACGCCAAGCTGGTCTTAGTCACAGAAATGATGCGATTCGACGATTTTTCCGATAATGAGATCATTCGAATCGTTGAAAATGATTACCGCTTTTATCTAAAAGAACTGTGTGGTTACAATCTAGGAACAAAAGCGAAACATTCTCTGGTTTTCAATGTGAGATAAATCAAAGAGGGGAATGGTAGGAATCACTTCTAGCAAGATGAGTAGATAAGAAGTGATGACTATTTTTAATACTTTTGCAATTAGGGAAGGTGAGCGATTGAAATAGAAGGGGTGTATCGAAAAAAAAGTGAATAGACAAAAAGCATTCAGGAATTGACTTCTTGAATGCTTTTTGTCTATTCACCTATCAAAAAAAGGTCTTTTCTTTGATTTCTACTTTCTCTCATGTGAAATCACCGTTAAAACGATGCCGAATCAGCAAAAATTCTGCAAATAAAATTATTTGTGTTATATTTGAAGGGCATCTGTTCATTTTTTTAATAATCGTTTATTTTTGATCGCGTATAGTGAGAAAAATAAACGACGCGGTGGCTATTTTTTTCGCTTTAATTGATCAGCTGGGGCAGGTTTGTCCAAATAAAACCCTTGTTGAAGAAAAATCTCTTCTTCAAGCAGGTACTCATGGATATCCGAGGTTTCGACCCCTTCGACAATAAATTGGATTTTACGATTGCTGGCGATATTTCGCCAGAAGTCGATCAAAAAGAAAATCTCTTTTTGGGACAGGACTCGCAACGAGATAGGCGAAAACTTGATCACATCGATTTTATCCAGCATCGGTGCAATATTTGTCAGTGAATGAATGCCTGTCCCTACATCATCCAATGCGACAGAGAAGCGCATCTTTTTTATTTGGTTGATTTTGTTCATAAGAAAGGACTTGGGATCACAAGCGATAGAAGGTTCTGTATCGTCTTCGGTGATCTCAATCAAAATACGATCATGGTAGGGAGCTAAATCAGCTAACATCAAAAAGGTTTCTGGGTAGCTGAGTTGTTGCGGGTGGATATTGAGACTGATTTTTGTTTCTTCGTTCGGATGAAGCAAGCTGAAAATTTCATTTCGATACCACTGCAGTAAACGAGTATGTATTTTTTTGTATTTGATCACTTGCTGGAAGAAGGAAAGGGGAAACCTATTTCTTTCGGTACTTCTCAATAATAATTCGTAGCCAATCACTTTCTGACTATCTGCTTTCATTTGAAAGATAGGCTGGGCATCAAAATATAATTGGGGAAATATCGATAAGAGTTCTTGTTCTATTTTCTCAGACATTGGTTTCTGCTCCTTTCTGGGTCGCTTTATTTTTGGTTTCATGAAGTGCAGGAAAAAAAGCTTATTTCGTGCGCTGCATCGTTAAAGAATCGAGCCTTTCAAAATCATGGGCGAACGATTTTAAAGAAAAATCTATGAAAGAAAGAAGGAGTAGTGTGTTTGTCCATCTGATTTATGCTGCGATCTATTCTGTTTTAGTCGTGAGCTTGCTCATTTCGTATGATTTGTTTATCAAGAACTTCAAAGAATTGAATTTACGCCTGTCGTTTAAAATTCTTATTGGTATTGTTTTGTTTATTTCGCAAGTCTACTTTATTATATCATTTTCTTTGAACAGTATCGGTTATGTTGCGTATGAATATACGATTCCAATCTTTATTTATTATTTTGGCATTCTCAAAGAAAAAATTTATCTGGTTGGGTTAGTACCCGTCATTTTGCTGACCTTTTTTGCATTGATCAATAAATTTGAATGGGAAGCCATGCTCTTTATTATCGGATTAAATTACATCATTTTAATCGTTACGGGCTTATTAAAGAAAAGATTTTATGGACAACCAAATCACACGGCATTTTACCTATTTTCGATTTTCGATTTTCGTTACAGTTGTCTCGCCGATGCTCAACGCCTTGCTTTTTTATCGCCGCGAAATTAGCGTTTGGGATGTGGTGTCTTTAGGCATTGGATCTGTGGGGATCGTTTCTTTATGGAAGTATTATTTGCAGAATCAAAAAAATTTCCTGGAAAAAATCAACACAAAAATCATTGAACGCAATTATGATGAGTTGACCAAGGTGAAAAATTTCCGCAGTCTGAACGAGGATATTTCAAAGCTGGCGCTACCTGAGAAGGACCAGCTCGTCGTGGTGATGATGGATTTAGATCATTTTAAGCGCATCAATGATCACCATGGACATCAAATCGGCAATCAAGCCCTATCCTTCTTTTCGGAAAAACTGATGACGTTTCTCTACCAGAAAAGTCCTTCCCATTTAGTCGAAGTTTATCGATATGGCGGCGAAGAATTTTTAGTCCTATTTAAAGAGAATACTTCTGATGTTGTGAAAAAAATTATCGAAGAATTCCATTTGTTTTTAAGCAATGAACAGTTGAAATTAGAAACCGCCCAACTGACCCTTTACTTTTCGGCAGGGATTTCAGAAGCAGCCTCTGCGTTAGACATTTCAGAAACCTTTTACCAAGCAGATCAAGCATTGTACGAAGCCAAAAGGAAGGGCAGAAACCGCACGATTATTTTTTCTTGAGACGTTTGCTTTTCTAAAGAAGGTTTCGCAGTCTTTTCTCAAGTAGATCAGGTGTTGTAAAAAAGCAAAAGGAAAGACAAGGTCGTATGATTTTTTTAGACGAATATTTTTCAGAAGAAGTTTTAATAGAAAGACAAGGTTCGCAGGCTTCTTTGTCCAGCGTCGTAGCTTTTTCAAAAGGAAGAGAGGAAGCAATCTGGTAAGTATAACGGTTTACCGATTATCTTGAGAGGTTAATTGAAGGGAAAAAACAAGTAGAGTGCTTTTTAAGAAGTGGGAAGAAACCACTTCTTTTTTTGCACCAAGCATTGGGCAGTCGCGCTTGGCAGCATCGACTTGGTTTTCTGGCGTGTTTACAGTCTTTAAAAGCAATGGTATATTTATTTGATAAGTAAATAAAATTATTTTGTACCTGTGCGTAACGATTACTGACTAAGGAGACTTCCCTATGAAACCAATTCGACGAATACTGTACCAAAGTGTTTTGTACGTAGCTATTCCTTTGATCGTGAGTCTACTGATTGGCTACCTAGCCAAATGCTCACTCCTGATTCCTGCCTCCATTATTTATGGCGTTCTGTTGGTGTTTATGATCCCTTCCGACAGCTTTTTATCAAGCAGCGTGGACTACCAAACGAAACGTATGAATCCAAGTTTTCGTCCTCCGCCATTACAGAGAAGGATTGAAGGTGCGCCAGAGATGATCAATTTCCTCTTCGTTTTAACGGCACTGGTTTTGTGTTTGCTGCTCTTGTTGGTTGGGTAAAGGGAATTCATAGAAATCATGTACTAAGAAGAATGACAAAAAGAAAAGGAGAACAGCGATGAAATTACTCAAACAAATTAATTTGATGGATGATCAAAAAACAATAAAGAGATTGAATCTCGCGGCGATCCCTAGTTTTATTTTTTTCTATGTGTTCTTTACACTCTTTGTCTTAGGTGGTCATGGGTCAAATGCTGAAACTTCGTTTATTTTCGATCTT
This sequence comes from Enterococcus sp. B2E4, assembly GCF_030499455.1. Taxonomy (NCBI): domain Bacteria; kingdom Bacillati; phylum Bacillota; class Bacilli; order Lactobacillales; family Enterococcaceae; genus Enterococcus; species Enterococcus sp. B2E4. The sequence goes on along the minus strand of NZ_JAUKPK010000018.1, from coordinate 83,123 downwards.
TTGCTCTTAATGGTTGCTTATTTTATTCTCATCATTATTCATGAATTGATCCATGGTGCCTTCTTCAAGCTTTTTGACCCTAAAGGGAAGGTAAAGTTTGGGTTCAAAAATGGGGTAGCGTATGCCACGAGTCCCCATTCCTTTTATTCAAAAGGGAAATTTGCCATCATTTTATTGGCGCCATTCCTTGGCATTTCTGTGGGTCTCTTTCTATTTTATTTATTTGGCTGGTTGACGGCATCTCTTTTCACCTTGATTGCTGCCGCACATGCCGCTTCTTGTGTGGGAGACTTTTACTTTCTTTTTCTGATTGTTAAAGCACCAGCGAACAGTTGTGTAGAAGATACTGAAGTGGGGTTGAATATTTATCAAGGAGAGTAGTTTATTTTTTTAATTGATCTTGGCAAAATCAAAGAGCAAGAAAATGTATGCTAGAAAATCTCTTACAAAAAAACAAACACCTCAAAAGTGTTTGTTTTTTTATAGGACTGTTTATAAAAAACGTATATAGCAAGAAGACTGTTCGGCTGACAAAAAGAAAACTTGTTTTAAACGACCGTTTTCACTAGCGCTTTACCGATACAACGGTAAGCTGCCAGCGACTTTATTGATACTCTTTTTCTTGCCTTTTAAACAAAGACCAAAATAAGCCAGTGTTTCTGTGGGAATTGTCTCAAGCGTCTGACGGTATTGCTCGTAAGAATTGGTGGTCTGAGCAACGTCGGAAAAATCAATGATGGTTACTTCTGGATCTTCTTGCTGACTGATCGATTCACGAATGGTCTGCAACTGTTCCTTGTTCGTTTTTAAGATAGGAATGGGAAAGTTGACAATGCCAAGGTGTTTTCTGCCTGTGGAATCGTAAATATCCTCTCCGATTCCTTCGGGAAACAATTTGCCTAAGGTTGCGCCTAAAATTGCTGCAGTATTTGCAACTAAGCCAATCGGTAATTGTTCATCGATAATCATGACACATTTTTCTTGGTTATTCATACGTTCTCACTCCATCTTCTTGGTAAATTGTTTGGTAAGCTTTCGGGGTGACCCCAATCAAGCTTTTAAAGATACGGGTAAAATGACTTTGGTCACTAAAACCTGTCAGAAAAGCGACTTCTGCAATTGCTTCTTGTGCTTCTAGTCTTTTCTTGGCAGCACTGATGCGCACCGTACTTAAATATTGAAACGGCGACAGCCCATACGCTTTGGTAAACTGCCGAATCAAGACGTACTGATTCATTCCAAGAACGTCACTTAATTCACTCAAGGACAATTTTTCGGCATAATGTTGATCGATATAGGCTTTTGCCGTTGCGGCTTTATTTGACACCGGGTCCGTTTGTTCGTGGGTGAAATCCGCATACTGAACAAGCAGGTCGTGAAGCAGACAAGTAAAGCGTTCTTGCTTTTCAAACTCATCACCGCGATCCGACAGCAGCAGCTGATGAACTGCATGAAATTCCTCTTTTTCTTTCACTTGGCGAATGACCGGTTCAGGAAAGTGGGGCGTCAATTGAGTGTTAAAAATTTTTTGTACTTGTACCGCCATGTTCTCCGGGGTTAAGTGGATATTACGGTAAACCAGCTTCTCCTCCGTGAGTTGCTGGCAGCGGTGGGCAGCCTTTGGCGGAATCAAAATCAAGTCGCCTGCTTCAACGATATAGCAGGTATTTTGACAGGTGAATTGACGCGTCCCAGCTTCCATCAAGCCAATCACATAATATTCGTGCCAATGGTTAGGAAACTCCTGCTGGATGCCGTTAAATAATAAAGCTTCTACACCAAGGGTGCTATCTTGAATGATTTTTCGTTCATTTCTCATCTGCATTCTCCTTTTTGTTACTATAACAAAAGTGGTTTTTGGTGAATAGAATGATATTGACTTTTGACTATTTTTCTTGATGGAAGACACTTGGTTGGGACTGAGAAAAGGGGCTGGAGAAGGTCGGAAAAGAGTGGATCAGGCTTGAAGAGAGAACAGCGGGTTATTTTGACGAATTTATGGAATGAATCACAGCAGATGGACCATGCGCCGTGAAAAAAATAATGATAAATCCTTGGCATTTGAAAGTTTTATTGATGGAAGTATGGTACCATTTGACTGCAGTAAAGTTTGTGACGGTGGCTATCTTTGAAAGGTGGTGGTGCTTATGAATGTAAGTACTAACTCTTCAGAAAGGAGAAGCCTTTTTGTCCACAGCGGAAGCAATCGGGCTAATGATCAGTTTTGGTACATTTACCGCCATGCTGATCTTTGGTATCCTAGCCGCAGTGAAAAATGACAAAAAAAAATAACCGTCAACTTTAACAGGGAAACGGTTATCTTTTAAGTTAAAAAACCTGTCGCCGTCTTAAATGGCGCTGCAGAGGGGTTGTGGCAACAACTCCTCTTTACATAGTTAGTATAGCAAGAAGAGAGTGATTTTTCAACTTTTAACAAGGATATTCTCAAACAAAATCGATAAGCGACATAGGCAAAACCTTATTCTCAATTGAAATAAGGTGTTCGATGTAGTCATATTGGAAAAGTGTTCGAACATCTAAAAACGAATGCAATGTTTAAGGAAAAGGGAAGCATTATTATCGAAACTAGCGGCTAATAAGTTCCAGATAAATTCTGGTACATTTATTGCCATACTGCTCTTTCGTATCCTAGCCACAGTGAAAAATGACAAAAAAATAACCGTCGACTTTAGTAGGGAAACGGTTATTTTTTTACTAATAAAACCTGTCGCCTTCTTAAAAGGTGCGAAAGAGGAGTTGTGGCAACAGGTTTCTTCTATACAGATCACTATCGATCATATTCGTGAATGCTAATCTACCAGTCGCTCGAGATCGTAGGAAAAACCGTTTTGCTTACTTAGTTCCTTGTAAAACAAGCCGCTTTTCTTTATTGTACGTTTCTGTGTGGCTAAATCTAAAGAAACTAAGCCGTAGCGGTTTTTATATGCATTGATCCATGACCAACAATCAATGAATGTCCATAGATGGTATCCTTTTATATTACAGCCATCTTGAATTGCTTTCCATAAATAGGCGAGATGGTCTTGGATAAATTCAATGCGATAGTCATCAATCACCTGTCCATTTTCATCCATGAACCGTTCTTCATTAGCAACACCCATACCGTTTTCTGAGATAAAGGATTCAATATTTCCGTAGTTATTTTTGATGTCCATACATAAATCATAAATTCCTTTTTCATAGATTTCCCATCCACGATATTCATTCATTCGACGGCCAGGCATAATATGCGGTTCAAAGAACCATTCTGGTAAGAATGGACTTTCTAGATTAACGGCAGAAGTTCTTGCTTTGACACGGCGTGGTTCATAGTAGTTTAGACCAAGTATCTGTGCGGTATTCTCTTCAATAATTTTTAGGTCTGTGTCATTGAAATCAACGGGTAATTGGTCATATTCCTCCAGCAACGAGACTAGTTTTTCTGGAAATACTCCTTTGACCATGGGATCTAAGAAACTACGAGTATAAAAAAGATCCGCAATTTCTGCTGCTTTTTTATCTGCTGAATTTTGGCTTCTTGGGAAAGTCGGACTCAAATTGAGAATTACTCCGATTTTGCTAGATAGCTGGTATTTTTTAAAAGTTTGAATGGCTTTTGCATGGGCTAATATGGTAAAGAACGCTGCTTGAGCACCACGCTTAAAATCAATGAGATTTGGATAGTGAAAATCTTCTAAATAAGAGCCCAAGATTGGCCCCAATGGTTCGTTAAAGGTGAACCAATGATAAACTAAGTCGCCAAACGCTAGAAAACAGGTATCAGCAAAATTTACATAAGCATCAACAACTTCACGTGATTCCCATCCCCCTTTATCTTGTAATTTTGCGGGCATATCAAAATGATAGAGATTCGCAAAAACTTTGATATTATTATTTTTCATTTCGGTAAAAAGATCTCGATAATAGGCTATCGCTTTCTCGTTTGGTTTACCAACCCCATCATTTGGAAACATTCGTGCCCATGAGATAGACACACGAAATGAATTGTGCCCCGTTTGTTTCATCAATTGAATATCTTCGTGGTAACGATGGATATGGTCTGTCGTAATACTAGGTCCAATTCGTTTATAAAAGCGATGAGGTTCTTCGTGAAACCACCGATCCCATACGGTCTCTGCTTTTCCTGTTTCTCCACGCCCTTCAGATTGTTCTGCTGACCAAGCGGAGCCCCACCAAAAGTCATCTGGAAATGTTAACTGAGTTTGTCTTGACATTATCGTTTCCTCCTGTTCGTTTTTAATAGTGTAACATTGCTTTTAGTATAAATAAATACTTTTTATTAAAAATATATATCTTTTCATGATAGGTATGTTTTTAGCTGTAAAAAGATAATTTTTTATGTTAAAGTATAAGTAATAGAGATGAGTATGAGGGAGTAAGTTATGAAGAAACAGCCAAAATATATGGAGGTTTATACGGAGGTAAAGAAAAAAATTGCCAATGGAACCTATCAAATCGGCGAAAAATTACCTACAGGCGATGAACTTGCGCATGAGTATCAAACAAGTAAGCTCACTGTGAAGAAAGGTATTGATATGCTAGTATCAGAGGGAGTTTTACGAACACGTAGTGGATTCGGAACGGAAGTTCTGCGCAGACCAATTGATAATTCGAAAGTGTTTGGACCAAATGAAGGTCTTTTTGATTTAGTAGGGGAAGAACATGTGACTTCTGAAATCCATACGTTCTCAATTGAGTTGCCATCGAATGAAGTGGCAGAAATTTTAGAAATAAATCAAAAAGAGTATGTCTATAATATTATTAGAAGTCGTTTTATTGATGAACAACCGTATTCTATTGAGCAAACGTTTATGCCACTTTCTGTTATACCGGGGTTAGAACCAAAGCATTTGAAACGTTCTGTATATGGCTACATTACAAATGAGCTTGGTCTAGAGATTAAATCTTCCCATATTTGGATCAAAGGTGATGTGGCAAATGACTTCGATGCGGAAATTCTTTCTGTAAAACCAGGCGAGTTTATGATAGAGGTAGACAAAGTGGTGTCATTGTCATCTGGTGTACCGTTTGAATATTCTCTTTCGAGACATTTATACAAAGATTTTATTTTTGAAGCAGTTTTTGTTGAGAAGTGAAGACCAACGAATTTCGTTGGTCTTTTTTTGACTTTTAAAAAAAGTATATAATTTTAAATAAAGATATTTACTTTTTTAAAAAGCTGGTGTATGATCATCCCATAAGCAATCGCTTACAACTAAAAAAGGAGACTGATCGGGATTATGAGTAAAAAAGATGCTATTTTTGAAAAGTTCGGAATAATAGCCACAAGGCTAGGGAACCAGATTCATCTTCGAACACTAAGGGATGCTTTCGCCACTTTTATGCCTTTTATGATGTTGGCGGGATTTGTTACATTGATCAACTATGTTATTTTAGAGCCAACAGGATTTATGGGAAATATCATTGATCCAGCAACATTAACGACGATTCAAGAAATCGGGACTTCCATCAGTAATGGAACGCTAAGTATAACGACGCTATTAGTTGTTGCGGCAGTTTCTTATCATATGTGTGTTAGCAGAAATTATACAAATCATATTGCTGCTGTTCTAGTCGCTATTTCAACGTTTATTGTTCTCACCCCTATGATGACGATGTTTACACCAGAAGGAAGTCAAGAAGCGTTGGAGGTAGGTGGGGTTATTCCTGTCACTCATACTGGTGCGTCAGGAATGTTCGTTGGAATTTTTGTGGGCTTAGCTGCTACGGAACTCTTTATTAAGTTATCAAATAACAAAAAGTTACAAATTCAGTTGTCAGGAAATATCCCACCAGCTGTGTTGAAGTCATTTAACGTCCTTATTCCAATCATGATTACCGTGACTACCTTCGCAATTGGTTTATTTGCTGTCAATCAATTATTCAATATGGATGTTAATTCGTTGATTACTACTCTAATCACTGGACCTTTAAGTAGGGTAACGACAGGCTTACCAGGGTTCCTCTTAATTACCTCAATTGCAAATCTATTTTTCGGGTTTGGAATTCATCAAGCAGTGATATCAGGTTCACTTCTCGATCCGTTCTTAATTCAAAATATGCAAGAGAATATGGCTGCTTATGCGAATAGGGAAGATATTCCACATATCATAAACATGGCATTTAAAGATACGTTTGCTGTTATGGGAGGATCAGGAAATACTATTGCTTTGCTAATTGCTATTTTTATCTTTAGTCGTCGTAAAGACTACAAAGACTTTGCAAAATTATCCGTAACTCCTGCACTATTTAATATCAGTGAACCGATCATTTTTGGTTTACCAATTGTTTTCAATATTAGTTTGATTATTCCATTTGTATTGGCGCCGATTTTTTCCCTAACAGTTGCATATTTTGCCACAGCTGTTGGTTTAATCAATCATGTTGTCGTGCAGATACCTTGGACCACTCCTCCTGTCATATCTGGATTTTTAGCAACTGGTGGCGATTGGCGAGCATCAGTCTTGCAAATTGCGATCATTGCTGTGAGTGTTTTTATCTATTTACCATTTTTACGTATCGATGAAAAAGTTACCTCAACAATAGGGAATGAAGAGGCAAATGATTGAGAAGAGGAAACTTCACAAGATTTTTTGAAGTCTTCTCAAACCAAAGGTAAGAGAAACAAATAAATTGAACAAATCTATATATCAAAAAGAGACCACATAGATACATGTGAGTCTCTTTTTTTTGTGGGAATATCGATCGGTGAACTTGTGAATAGAGGGAAAGAATTACCTGAAGAATTTTTTTATAAATCTATTGAGTTTCCATTCTATTTCTCACGGTTTTCGCTAACTTTTCAATAATGTACATTGCCGGTATCTGTGTTGTAATATCAGCTTCATTAATTTTTTCTAGCGAAATATTATAGGTTATTGCAATATCAGCTAATTTAGAAAGTGTTGAATTAGAGCTGCTGGTAATTCCTATTACTGAGCTTTCTGATAGATTCAAATGATTTAAATATTGAATGATTTCTGTGGTCTCGCCCGAAACGGATAAAGCGACGATACACATTTTTTTTGCTAACTCAGTGGATAGGTAATTAATAGGGTAATTACTAGGATCTTCAATGCGAATCGCCATGTTAAATAGTGACGAGAAATAAAGAGAACCATATTCAGCAACAACATTTGAGGAGCCTACGCCAATAAAAATAATCAGCTCTTTTTCCATCAATAAGTGAACTGCCTCATCAAATTTATCTTCAAAGAATTTGTCTTGTGTCCGTGCTAAAAAATTCAAGAGTTCACTCTCAAAATCAAGTGTTTTTACCTCTTTTTCTTCTTTAAGAGATTCGAGATACGCACTGAGGTAAATTTTAAATTCAGAAAAACCGGTACAGCGAAATTTTTTACAAAAGCGTAGTACGCTGGCAGTACTCGTATGACTTTTCTCAGCTAATTCACGAATACTCATGGAAGCAACTGCATTTACGTCTGAAATTATTGCTTTATATACTTCAATATCCGTTTCATTTAAGTCTGGTTGATAGTCAAGAAACAACATAGTAATCCCCTCCTGTTACAAATTGTAACAGGATTGTAACCGGTGTCAATCGTTTGCTTTTGTAACCGTTTACTTAAAGGCGGTATTTATGGAGATAAAAATAATCTATACTGACCATGTAGTTAAGTTAAAGGAGTGTTTCAGGATGGATAAAGGAATAAAAATTGCAACAATTGGCGGTGGATCAAGTTATACACCAGAATTAATAGAAGGATTTATTAAACGATATGCTGAATTACCGATTTCAGAATTATGGCTTGTGGATATTGAACAAGGAAGAGAGAAATTAGAAATTGTTGGGGAACTTGCTAAACGTATGGTAAAAAAAGCGGAACTTCCAATGAAAATTTATATGACTCTTGATCGTGAAGCGGCATTAAAGGATGCGGACTTCGTTACGACCCAATTTCGTGTAGGTCTTTTGGAAGCGCGAGCGAAAGACGAGAGAATCCCTTTAACATATGACACGATTGGACAAGAAACGAATGGTCCAGGAGGGCTTTTTAAAGGATTACGCACGATTCCCGTTATCTTAGAAATAGTGAAAGACATGGAGCGTCTTTGCCCAGAAGCATGGCTGATCAACTTTACTAATCCAGCTGGCATGGTGACAGAAGCTGTCTTACGCCATAGCAATATGCGTAGAGTAGTAGGTTTGTGTAATGGACCAATTGGAATAGAACGTGGCATTGCAGAAACATTAAAAGTACCCAAAGAAGAATTATATGTTGAATTTACTGGACTAAATCATATGGTTTTTGCGAAAAAGATTTATCATAAAGGGATTGATGTGACCCAAAAAGTACTTACATTGATGACGCAAGATGCTGGTGATGCAGTTGGTCTGAAAAACATTGCTGATTTAGAATGGGAACCAGATTTTTTCCGAACACTTAACATGATTCCCATCGGCTATTTAAGGTATTACTATCAAACAGCCACTATGTTGTCTGAGCAAAAACAATCAGCAGAAAAAGAAGGAACTCGTGCAGAAGTTGTGCAGAAAATCGAACATGAATTGTTTGAACTTTATAAAGATGAACATCTAGCAATCAAACCACCTCAATTATCAGAACGTGGGGGCGCTTATTATAGTGAAGCAGCATGTAATTTAATTAATTCCATCTATAATGACAAACGTGATATTCAAACGGTCAATACAAGAAATAATGGAGCCATCAGTGATATCGATTGTGATTCAGCGGTTGAAGTAAATTGTTTGATTACAAAACAAGGACCGATCCCTTTGACTACAGGTGAATTACCTATTCCTATCAAAGGGCTAGTTCAACAAATTAAGTCTTTTGAACGTATAGCGGCCCAAGCAGCTGTTACGGGAGACTATAACACTGCTTTATTAGCGATGACGATCAATCCCTTAGTTCCAAGTGATAGGACAGCAAAGCAACTACTTGATGAAATGCTTTTGGCACACAAAAAATATCTGCCGAATTTTTTTAAAGGAGAATGACAATGAATATAAAATACTATGTTGAGGCAAATTACCAGGAAGTCAGTAAGATCTGTGCAAAACTCATTTTAGATGTCTTGAAAGAAAAGCCAAATGGGTTATATTGCTTTGCAGGTGGTGATACACCCGTAGGAACGCTTAACATCATTGCAGAAGCAGCAATCAATAAAGAAATAGATTTATCCCAGGCAAAGTTTATTGAACTAGATGAATGGGTTGGAATCGATCCGAAAAATGAAGGCAGTTGTATATCCTATTTGAAAAGAAACTTATTCAATCGGGTTCCTATTGACCTAAAGCAACTTCACACATTTGATCCTTTAGCCAATGATTTAAATGAGGAATGCAAAAAAGCTGATAAATTTATCGAGGAGAATGGAGGATTAACACTGAGTTTGCTTGGGGTTGGAGTAAATGGTCACTTAGGTTTTAATGAGCCTGGTTCGTCCTTCGAAGATAAAGCTCATATAGTGAACTTAGACGAATCAACCCAAAGTGTTGGGAAAAAATATTTTTCAGACGAGAAAGTTGATCGTACGAAAGGAATTACGTTAGGGATAGGACAATTATTACAATCTGGAACAATGATCGTACAAGCTAGTGGAGCAAAAAAGAAATCTGCGATACAACAATTTCTAAGCGGTACGATTACAAAAGAGTGTCCTGTTACTTCTCTATGGTTGCACAAAGATCCTGTGTTGGTGGTTGATAAGGAAGTCGTGAACTAAAAGGAGGAAAAAAGATGCAGGTCATTGAGAACAAGGTATTGCCTATATTGCTGAAAATAGGCAATAGTAAACACTTAGTTGCTATAAGAAATGGGATTTCCATGACGATTCCTTTTACTATTGTTGGAAGTATCTTCCTAATCATTGGTAACTTTCCAATACAGTCATGGATGGATTTTGTGTCAAATTGGGGGCCGCAGTTGAATGCACCAGTCAATGTTACGTTCGGAATCCTTGGACTGATATCTGCAATTGGCATAGGCTATCATTTAGGAAAAGAGTTTGGTGTTGATGCTATTTCTAATTCGATGCTCACAACTATCGGCTTTCTTCTAGCAACATTAAACGATGACTGGACGATAAATTTGGCTAATTTTGGTGCTAGTGGTATGTTTACCGCGATCATTGTTGGGGTATTTGTCACTCATGCTTTTAAATGGTTTGTCACTCATAATATTGTAATAAAAATGCCAGAAGGTGTGCCGCCCACTGTAGCAACTTCTTTTGCAACGTTAATCCCAGGAGCATTTATTCTGACCGTTATATGGATCGTCAGAACTTTATTAGGGGTTGATATCAATGAAATCATTACTATTGTTTTCCAACCTTTAATGCAAGGGATGGGAACACTCCCAGGCATGCTGCTATACACACTTCTCGTTTGTTTGCTATGGATATGTGGAATCCACGGAGACAATGTTTTGTCTGGAATTGCGACCCCTGTTTTCCTAAGTTATCTTGCTGATAATACGGCAGCTTTTCAAAGTGGTGTAGAAGTTCCTCATGTTTTTGCCGATGGATTTTGGATTGTCTTTATGTGTTTAGGCGGAACTGGAGCAACACTAGGTCTAGTGTTAAATATGCTCCATTCCAGAAGTAAGATGTATAAGTCGATTGGACGATTATCATTGCCGTCAGCTATTTTTTGTATCAATGAACCGGTTATTTTTGGTTTGCCTATTGTGATGAATCCTGTAATGCTTATTCCCTTTATAGCAACGCCTATGGTCCTATGTATCGGTACGTATATCCTAATGAATATTGGTATAGTAGGACCGATTGTTATTCAAGTTCCATGGACTATTCCTCCTATTATTGGTCCTTATTTAGCTACTAATGGTAGTATTGGAGCAGCTGTTTGGTCTGTTGTATCAATTGCTATCTCATATTTTATTTATATGCCATTTTTCAAAATATTGGAAAAGCAGCAAGTAAAAAACGAAGCCGCAAAGACACAGGAAACGGAAACAACGATTCCTGTTAGTATAAGTGAGTAGATAGAAAAAGCTTATTTTCCATCATTCATTAAGATAAGTCTTTTAGGTATCAGAAAATAACTTTAAAAAAGTATATTGGAAAAATGACGATTGCTTTTAATGATTCTGATAGTTTCAATAATAAAACAACAAATAGCATCAGTATCTAAGCGAATCAGTAAATGATTCGCTTTTTTTTAATGTTGTATTTTTTATCCATTTGTTTCTATCAACAAAACCTTCTCGGATACTATATTGGATGTTATGGTAATCCTTGAAATCTCCTCTTCGGTCCATCGTTTAAAAAAAACGGAGTTTCAGTTGTACCGAGAAATGATGGCGATTTCATTTTGTGCAAGCTATAGTTTAGGTGGGGGTAGCAAATATGATTCATTTCAAATTGACGTATCTGTTTTCAGAACCAAATGTTGAGGCGTTTCTTGATTTGACGAAGTGGAGGGATGAGGAATTTTTGGCGGAGATTGCCAAAATCAATCAAATCACTGAACAGCGGTTGAATCAACGAATCATGATTCATGAGGGAGAAGTTTTGATTCCTTCACTGATTCAACGAAAATGGCCGGAAATTCTTTTCGATATCCAGAAGAATGCGTTGTTTTTTTCGGAAGAAGAGCGGCGGTCCATGATTTATCTTCTGACTTTTTCAGCAGTGAAAGATTTATCTGTCTATCAGTTTCAAGAGCTGTTCTATGTCAGTAAAAATACGATTTTGAAGGATGTAAAGGGGATCAGAGAGGAACTTGCAGCTTTCAAGATTCAACTATTGTACTCTCGAAAATATGGCTTTTATCTAGAGGGAGAGGAATATCAGATTCGCGCTCTTGCCTTTCGAAAGGTCAGCACGTTATCCAATACGAAAAACGGGAACTTGCTCTTATTTGAGGGAATCTATGAGCAGGATAAAACGATCTATGTTCAAATCAGAGATCGTTTGTCCGCAACACTGACTGATTTCAATCTGGTGATCGTTCCGAGTCGCTTCGAAGAAATGCTTTATTTTCTTAATTATCTATCCTTTCGGATGGCAGAAACGGCTGTTTCTTTAGCGGAGACAGAAATACCGCTGCTCCAGTCGCTGCATGTCCATCAAGTCAGTCAGCAGTTTTTAGCAGAATTTCCTGACATCAAAGATCGGAAAACAGAAGAACTTTATGTAACGATCCTGTTGAAAACGATTCTGCAAGGAGATATCGAAGATACTTCATTAGAGTTTTTATTGGAATGTGCCAGTAAGATCATTCATGAAATGGAACGGCTGGCAGCTATCGAGTTTGTGGACTATCGCACCCTTTTGATGAACACATTCTATCATCTTGTCCCAGCGTATTTTCGAATCCGCTACGGTTTTCCACTGGAGAATGTACTGATTGAAGAAATCAAGCTGCAATACAATGAGTTGTTTGAACTGACGAGACGAGCACTGGGTTCTTTAGAAGACCTAGTCGGCACGATCCCTGATGAAGAAATCGGTTATTTTACGATTTTGTTTGGTGGAGAAATCAGTAAACAAAAGGCCAAACGTGATTACTTCCAACTGAATGCATTAGTCGTTTGTCCCAGTGGCATCAGTTCATCCTTGATTTTGGAATCAGAGTTAAAGGAACTGTTTCCCCAGATCCATTTTTTGCCGGCTCGTTCGATCGAAGAGTACGAAAATGTTCGGTTTAATAAAGAGATTGATCTGATTTTTTCCAGTGCGCCGATCAAAACCAAACGACCCTGTTATGTGATCAATCCGATTATGACACCCATTGAGAAGGATGAACTGGTTAAAAACGTACAAGCGGCATTTTTCCCTTCAAAAACTGGCTTGCATTCCATTGACGATGTGTTAGAAGTGATTTTGCCCTATGTTGATTTAAAAGCAGGAATCAGTAAGCAAAAGCTGAGAAAAATTTTGCAAAGAAAAATCAATCGAGAATTGAATAGAAGGGAAGACCAACGTCCGATGTTATCAGATTTATTAACAGCAGAAACCATCCAATTTACCAAGGTGCCGCTGACTTGGCAAGAAGCCATTCGAGCAGCTGCTGCGCCATTAAAAAAGACCAATAAAATTGAGGAACAGTATATTACCGCCATGATCAATAAAGTGGTGGATCACGGTCCCTTTATCCATATTGGAAAAGGCATCGCTTTGCCTCATGCACGTCCAGAAGATGGGGTCAATGCCATCGGGATGTCGTTATTAAAAGTCAGAGAACCAGTGCTTTTGAATGATGATCCGCAACACCCCATTCACGTGTTTATATGTTTGGCGGCGGTTGACAATGAACTCCATCTAAAAGCGTTAGCGAGTTTAACTAAAATTTTGTCGAATAATGAAAAACTAACTGCGTTACTTTCCGCAACCAATGCGGATCAAATAATTGAAGTGATTAGAGAAGGAGAAGATGAAAAATGAAATTTGCAGCAGTGTGTGGGTCAGGATTAGGATCAAGTTTTATGGTGGAGATGAATATCAATTCTGTTTTAAATGAACTGGGTGTCTCAGGCGTGGAAGTGTCCCATTATGATTTAGGAAGTGCTGCACCCGATATGGCGGATGTTTTCTTTGTTGGCGGCGATTTAGCCGATAGTGCGCAGCATCTAGGTGAGATCGTAGTGTTAGACAGTATTATCGATCTCGATGAATTGAAGCAAAAGGTTCAAGCCGTTTGTCAGGAAAAAGGATTACTATAAAAAGGAGTAGACAGTCATGAACGAATTTTTAGATATTCTTGTTGATATCGCGAGTACCCCAGCGATCTTAGTTGCGCTGATCGCCGTTTTGGGGAATGTGCTGCAAAAAAAAGACATTGCCACGATCGTCAAAGGGGGGATCAAAACCTTTGTTGGGTTTCTCGTGGTCACTGCCGGGGCTGGGGTGATCGAAAGCTCTCTGGCGCCATTTGGGGAGATGTTCCAAGCAGCCTTTAACATGCAAGGGGTCGTACCGAATAACGAAGCGATCGTTGCGTTAGCGTTGACGACTTACGGCACCTATACCGCACTTATTATGTTAGCAGGAATGGCCTTCAATATTTTGATTGCCCGTATCACTCGCTTTAAATACATTTATTTGACTGGGCATGCCACGTTGTATATGGCGTGCATGATTGCGGTGATTTTGAGCGTTACTGGAATGAACACCTATAATCTAGTTTTATTTGGCGGCTTAGCGTTAGGGATCTGTAACACGATTTTTCCAGCGATCGCACAGCCGTTTACCCGAGAAATTACCAAAAATGATTCCGTCGCATTAGGGCATACGGGAAACTTCGGCTATGCATTGAGCGGGTTGATTGGGAAATACGTTGGCAATAAGGAAAAATCTACCGAAGACATCAATTTTCCGAAAGGCCTGTCTTTCTTGCGGGATTCTACTGTTAGTATCACGATTACGATGGCGGTTGTATACGTGATCGTAGCAATTTTTGCTGGGAGTGAATTTATTACGGAAAATCTTAGCAATGGCACGAACTCGATCATTTATTCGTTGCAGCAAGCAGGTTCGTTTGCCGCTGGTGTCTTTGTGATTTTAGCTGGTGTCCGTCTGATTTTGGCAGAAATCGTACCAGCCTTTAAAGGGATTTCTGAAAAGCTTGTTCCTAATGCGATTCCTGCATTGGATTGTCCAATCGTCTTTCCTTATGCGCCAAATGCTGTTCTGATTGGTTTTCTAACCAGTTTTGTCGGAGGGATCGTTAGTTTGATCATCATGGTCTTCACAGGAACAACCGTTATTATTCCAGGTGTCGTGCCCCATTTCTTCTGCGGCGCAACAGCAGGTGTTTACGGCAATGCAACGGGTGGTGTGCGAGGCGCTGTCATTGGTTCCTTTATTCATGGGATCATTATCAGCTTCATGCCGATCTTGTTGATGCCAGTCATGGGGGATCTTGGGTTCCAAGGATCAACTTTCTCTGATACCGACTATGGGGTTGCAGGGATCTTCCTAGGAAACCTAGCCAATATGGGCGGTCAAATCGCCATCTTCTCAGGGATAATTGCGGTAGTCGCGGTCTTGATCGGATTGACGATTTTCAAGAAAAACAGTCGGGCAAAATCTGTTTCTGAATAAATAGAGGATGGAGGGATAAATAGTGGCAATCAGTGAACAAAAATACCACGAGCTTGAAGAATTAGCGGCAAAGATTCGTTTAGATACCCTTTGCAGCATCAAGAAAATGGGACAAGGCCATCTGGGCGGCTCCTTTTCAATTGTTGAATTATTGGCCGTTTTGTACGGCAAACAGCTGCGAATCAATCCACAAGATCCACAGTGGGCGGATCGTGACCGACTCGTCTTGTCAAAAGGGCATGCTGGCGCCGCCCTGTATAGTGCATTAGCAAATACGGGCTATTTTGATCGGTCGTGGTTATGGACGATCAATGAGGGCGGCACGAGACTGCCTTCCCATCCGGATCGCTGGAAAACGCCGGGGGTTGATGCCACCACAGGTTCACTGGGGCAGGGAACTTCCATGGCTGCTGGGATCGCGACAGGCCTGCGCTTGGCAGGCAAGGACAATTTTGTTTATTTGATCGTTGGAGATGGTGAACTAAATGAAGGACAGTGCTGGGAAGCCTTCCAATACATTGCCCACTTTAAACTGAATCACTGTATCGTCATTATTGATGACAACAAAAAACAGCTAGATGGGCCAACCAAAGACATTCTTGATCCCTTTGATATCCAGCAGAAGATGACTGCTTTTGGCTTTTATACAGAAAAAGTTCCAGGGGCAGACATGCAAGCCATTGATGAGGCAATCGAGCGCTGCAAAGCAATCGAAGACCAAGCGGTTTGCATTGTCTTGGACAGCGTGAAAGGACAAGGCGTTCCTTTCTTTGAAGAACTAGATGCCAATCACTCCGTGAAGTTTACCACGGATGAGATCAATCAAGCGGCAGAAGCGGCAATCAAAGAATTGACCATAAAAATCGAAGGAGGACGCTAAGGCATGTTTACATTAAGCAAAACCACTGCTGCTGGTAAAGAGCTGCGAACTTGTGTCGTTGACACATTGGTGGAACTCATGGATGAAAATAACCAGCTAGTTGCGTTAGATGCCGACCTTGGTTCTGCCAGCGGCTGGACCACGATTGCCAACAAACATCCCCAACTCTTTATCAACATGGGGATCGCGGAAGCCAATATGGTTGGTGTCGCGGCTGGCTTGAGTTTAACTGGTTATACACCTTTTATCCACACCTTTGGGCCATTTGCAACGCGTCGGGTATTCGATCAGCTGTTTATTTCTGGCGGCTATGGCGACAATATGATCAATATTTACGGTTCTGATCCAGGGTTTGCAGTCGGGCACAACGGCGGCACCCATACGACATGGGAAGATGTGGCATTGATGCGAATGATTCCCCAGTCGATCGTCTGCGATGCAGCGGATGAAGTCCAAATGGCGTGGATCATAAACACTTTTAGCCAATTATCAGGCATTCATTACGTAAGAGGCAATCGGAAAGCGGTTCCGATGATTTATGAAAAAGGCTCGACCTTTGAACTAGGAAAAGGCAATATTTTAAGACCAGGCGATGAACTGTTGTTGATTGCTAGCGGACAATTGGTTTCTGAAACACTGCAAGTGGCAGAAGAATTAGCAGAAAAAGGAATCAGCTGCGAAGTGATCGACATGTTTACCATCAAACCAATCGATAAAGAATTGATCCTCCGCGAAGTTCAGGGGAAACGGCAAGTAATCACCATCGAAAATCATTCTATTACCGGTGGACTAGGAAGTGCCGTCGCCGAAGTGCTTGCTGAAACAGGCAGTGCTGTCCCCTTAAAACGTATTGGTGTCAATGAACGGTTCGGTCAAGTCGGCACACCCGATTTCTTGCAAAAAGAATATGGCTTAGATGCTGCTTCAATAAAGCAGCAAATAGTCGAAGGGAAGGTCAGGGGATAGAAAAAAGAAGCATCAACGAATCAATAGTTGATGTTTCCTTTTCATTCCTTTCAGATCTTGTAAAAAAAGCGTCAAACAGCGTGTCAGTCCTGCTGTTTGACGCTTTTTTATGAACTAAGACAAAAACCAGCGCCGTAAGTTTTCTGCTTCGGTTAATGGAAAATAGAACAGCTTACTTTCGGTGAGAGTATCTTCGGTTTTGATGGTCAGCTGTGACTTGCCAAGCCCTCTTTTGTGCTGCCAATGCGTGGTGGTGACAGTGAAATCTTGGATTTTATTTTTCTTCAGATAAGCGGTCACCTTCGTAAGACCGCGGATCGTTTGGCACAACAATACGTGGTTATCTAAAAATTGATAGCCTTGTATTTTGCCTCGCCAGATGCTTGATAACACGAAGGAGCCAAAGAACACGAAGAAAATCAGCGCTAACCACCAGAAAAAGAAGGCAGAGATTCCTACAGCAAGCAGTCCGATCAGCAGCGGCCAACGGCAGAAGTACCAAAAGTTGGGTCGTGGATTTTTCACTAGAGCGGTTTGTTGAAACGACCATTCGGGTAAAAAGCGGGTCAATGTTTCGGTCAGCTGCGCCTCTTTCAAAATGGGGAACAGATAGACTGTATCATCGCTTTCTGACGAACTGCCAGCAGCCAGCAGTAATTTGACGGAGCTTAGATGAAAGATTCTTCGATAAAGGTTTTGTTCGACACTCAGCCCTTGGATCCTAGCGAGGGGAATCGTTTGGTGTCGTTTAGAAAACAAGCCCTGCGTGATCAGCAGCTGTTGTTGGTTCGTTTCCACCGTAAAGCCATAATAACGGAAAAGATTTCTGGCGATCGCAAGGAAGAAAAACAAAATCAGTAGCCCGAGTAGAATTGCAGCACCTAATAAAAGACCAAGTTGCTGCAATTCCGATGCATAGGCAAAGAGATTGGGAATGTTGTCGATCACGTTGTAGCCGATGACTAGAACCAAGGTGAAAACAGAAAAATCAGTGAGAGAAAACAAGAAAATCTCCTTAAATTTCAAAGTGAATGTTTCTAGCGGCGGCTTGGCTGACTTCTCAGCTGAAAACGCAGCATAATCGTCGGTTGGTTCTTCTCCACTAGTTGTTTGGGCATTCGGCTGTTGTGGTGTCGCAGCCGCCTTTTTTGACGCTTCGATGGAGGCAATGAGAGCCAGCGGCAATGCAGGGAAAAGAATTTCGGCTTCACCACTCGAACTAGCGGTGCTTTCCAACTTCACTTCAGCTAATTTAAATGGACGTAAATAAAAGTAATGATTTTCTTGAATCGTTTGGATGCGTTCAAATGGCAAAATCGTTTGTTTTTGGATAAAGAGTCCTTTGTTGACTAGTACACTCGTTTGATCGATTTGAAAGGTAAAGCGGGCGTAAGACAGTACCGCAAGAAGCAGACAGACCAGTAAAAATAGCAGAATGCCACCCAGAATCATCGGAAAAGAAGGGGCGTCGTTGAATAATTTGAATACAAGCAGAAATGCTAGTACCAGAAAATTTTTGCAATTTTTGAACCAATAAAGACCGATACACAGCAACGGCAGTCGTTGTTTTTCATAGATCATCTTTGACCACCTCGACTAAATTCATGATGGTTTCTCGCAAGCGTTCGGCTTGCGCCACTGGCAAGCCTTCAATGGTGTGGTTGGTCGCAGCCGTATGGATCTGTAAGGAGACTAAAGCGTATTTTCGCAAAAAGATCCCTTGGTCTGTTTCGATGTGCTGGATTCGACGGATCGGAATATACGTGGTGCTGCGAAATAGATAGCCACGTTGAATAGCGATATCCTTTTCTTGGATCTCGTAGCGATGGAATTTGTAACGATAGCTCATCAGCACAAAAGAAAGCAGATGACTGATCAAAGTCAGTGCCAATAGGCTTGACCAAAGGGCGAACACCCAGAAATGAAGCCAGTTTTGCATGGATAAAAACCAAAAAGAAGCAGCGAAAAGTAAACTGAAAATGATCAGTGAAGTAATTGTCCGCAACCGCCAAACACGGATGATGGTCTGAGGCATTTGTTCATTTAATAAGGGATAATTCAAGGGAAACGTCCTTTCTACATAGAAATAACTGGTTTACCCACAAATATAGTGGAGATAGAAGAAAAAAACAAGCTTAGAAATTAAAAATAGTTAATTGTGATTTAAATAGTGTGGCTCTATCGAACAAAAAGAAAAAGCCGCTTTTAGCTAACCAATGAGTATGGGGTTGTTCGTCATGAAAAAAGGCAAGTAGGCTATTGACTCTCCCTCAAGAGGAGACAGTATGCTTTAGTAGAAAGGGGCGATTGCTGTGGAAAAAATGATTGAGGTTGCCGAGCTATCTAAGAAAATCAACGGTAGGAAAATTATTGATCAACTTACCTTCACCGTAAAAAAAGGCGAGGTGTTCGGCTTATTAGGACCAAATGGAGCAGGAAAAACAACAACGATTGAAACAATTTTAGGTATCAAAACACCAGAGGAAGGTTCTGTCAAAATTCTCGGATCAGATCCTCAAAAAAAGCGACGTGAGGTATTTGAAAAAGTGGGGGTACAGCTTCAATCTTCAAGTTATCAGAACAATATTTGCGTCGGAGAATTGTGCAAAGAGATGACGCTCTTGTATCGACAGCCTCAAGACTATCAAGAGCTTTTGCGTTTGTTTCAGCTGGAACCACTCGAATCGCAATTCATCGACAAACTTTCTGGTGGGGAAAAACAAAAGCTTTCAATTGTACTCGCGTTGATCCCGAATCCCGAGGTGATTTTTTTGGATGAATTGACAACGGGACTGGATACAAAAGCACGGAGAAGTGTCTGGCAAACGCTCCTCAAACTAAAAGAAGCACAAATGACGATTCTATTGACGACCCACTATATGGAGGAGGCGGAGATTCTTTGTGATCGGCTATGCATCATCGCTCATGGGCGCAAGGTAGTTGAAGGCAGCACGAAGGAGCTGTTAAAACGAAGCGGTCAGCAAAAACTTGAAGAGGCATATCTTTGGTTTGTAGGGGAGGAGATAGAATGAGCAAAGTAATGAAACTAGCAAAAATTGAAGGAAAGTTAGCGTTGCGAGGAATCGATGGGATCGTCTTTGGTATTGGCATGCCGCTGGTCGTCCTGTTTTTGACCAATATGATCGGTGGAGAGAAAGTGATTGGTGCTACTTCATATACATTTCAAGAGGGCAGTTTTGCTTCGTTGCTGGTGGTGGGGATTTGCGCAACAGCCTTTATGGGGATTCCGTTAACTATCTGTGATTATCGAGACAAAAAGATTTTGAAACACTTTTTTGTTACCCCAGCTTCTCCAGTTCATCTGATTGCGGCTCAAGTGGTAGTAGCTGCAGCGACTGCACTACTCTCAGCGATAGGTGTCGCATTCGTGTCGGTGGTATTTCTCGACTATCAAATGAAAGGCAGCTGGATAGTATTGATAGCTAGCTATTTTTTCGTTATGATTGCCATGTATAGCCTAGGACTATTGATTGCTAGTTTGTGTAAAAATATCAAGATTGCCAATCTCGTATGCACAGTGGTTTATTTTCCCATGTTGTTTCTTTCTGGGGCAGTGATTCCCTTTGAGCTCTTTCCAGAAGGTGTGCAAAAAGTCGCTAATGTTCTGCCATTGACACAAGGCGTTAAATTGTTAAAGAGTGTGAGTCTCGATCAACCAATCGGTGACCCTCGATTCATTCTTTTTCTATTGACAGTGGTGACGATCATAGGATTTGGTTTGGCAGTTAAGCTTTTCCGTTGGGAATAACAGGAAACGGAGGAAAGAGTTATGACACAAGAATGTGAAAAAACACCAGATAAGCTGTATCGAATCGGCATGTTTTCTAAAATGAATCAAGTGACGATAAAAACACTGCGTTATTATGATGAGGTGGGGCTGCTTAAGCCCCATTTTATCGATCCAGATAATGGGTATCGCTATTATATCTCTAGTCAGTTGGCACCATTGCATCGGCTATTAGCTTTACGCAGAATGGGGTATAACATCGATGAAATCAAACAAGTGCAAGCAGGAGAAAGCGAAAGGCGAATTCTGCATCGCAAGAGACAGCAACTGATGAGAGAGATCACGGAACGGATGGCGATGCTCACGCAGATCGAAGGGTATTTGCAACAGGAAGAAGCCAATTACCAAATGATCGTGAAACGTTTGCCAGCAGTTATCGTCGCTTCAATGAGAATGGTCGTGCCAAACTTCGATCGGTTGTTTTCTATGATCCCAGAAATGGGGCTGCAGATGGAAACAGCTGGTTGCGTCTGCGCATTGCCCGAATATTGTTTTACTATCTATCATGACAACGAGTACAAAGAAGAAAACATTGATGTGGAAGTTTGCGAAGCGGTCACAGAAATGAAAGATAATCAAGGAAATTTGACCTTCAAGCAGATAGAAGAAGTACCAGAGGCAGTTTGCACGGTCCATAAAGGAGCCTACACTGAGTTTCCGAAAGCCTATGCTGCGGTGATCCAGTTTGCTGAAAATAACGGCTATCGAATCACAGGGCCTTTTCGTGAAAGCTATATTGATGGCATTTGGAATAAAGAAAGTGAAGAGGAATGGCTGACTGAGATCCAGCTTCCTGTTGAAAAAATCAGCAGGTGAAGGGAAGTAAACATTCAGCGTTTTTGCAAAATTTCTCCCCCGTAAGGTGTGAATTTCGGCAAGACCATCGTTTAATCGAGTGTCTACAGTCAATTCCCATTGACAAATCGACTGGCGCCTTCTAAAGTAAAAGCAGAAAAACAAGAGAAAAAGGTGATGACTCCGGCCTATCTGCTGTTATTCCTTCGTTAACAGGGGTAGGACTGGAAAAGAGTAAATAAAATCAATTTCATAGGCAAAAAATTGACTGCTTGCAGTTTTATTTGAAGTGCCTATCATTGATTTTATTTTACTCTTCGCTTTTTGATCTTCATCGCTTGAAGATTGACCGCAGAGTAAAATCTGCGGTCTTTTTTGTTTTTCAATTATTTTGAAAGGGGAAATTAAAATGTACCAAGAACTGAGAAAGGCAATCGAGCGGCCACCGCTCTATAAAAAAATGGCAGGGGCGTTTTGGGATGATGCGTATATTTCCAAGCAAATGTTAAAGGCTCATTTGGATCCTGATTTTGAGGGAGCGAGTAGAAAGGCTGACTTTATCGACGAATCCGTTCGCTGGATCAGTCGCATTGTTCCACCAGAAAAACAGACGCAACTTCTTGATATCGGCTGCGGACCAGGGATCTATGCGGAAAAATTTGCAGCGCTAGGCTATCAAGTGACAGGCGTTGATTACTCCAGAAGGTCCATCGCCTATGCGAGAGATTCTGCGAGTAAGCAGCAATTAAACATTACCTATCTATTTGATAATTATTTGGAGATGGCATTGCCTCAGCAGTTTGACTTTATTACCTTGATTTATTGCGATTATGGTGCCTTAAATCCAGAGGAACGAAAACTGCTGCTAAAAAATGTGCTGGCGCATCTAAAACCGGGTGGCAAATTTTTGTTCGATGTATTTACGATTGCCCAGTTTTTAACGCTTGATGAAGAGCAGACCTGGGAAAGTCACGAATCAGAAGGGTTTTGGCGGGGGGAGCCCCATCTTGTGCTGAATCAACGATGGAAATATCCTGATCACGTCTTGTTGGAGCAAACAATGATTTTAGCAGAAACTGAGCTCACCAATTATTATTTATGGACGACCTATTTTACAAAAGATGCATTGCTGAGGGAAGTTCAGGCTGCAGGCTTTGATATCTGTGAGGTATTTGGCGATGTCAAAGGCAGTCCTTATAGCGAAGAAGGTTCAACAATGACGATACTACTGAAAAAACCATGCACTCATTGAAAGAGTGGTTTTTATGTAAATAGAAGCAAAAAGAAACGACGATTTTCTGTCGTTTCTTTTTGTTTGGCGCAGGTCTGGTCGATTGATTCCTAGGTACGAATGATGTGGCTCTTTTCGTACTACTCAGCGAAACGTCGAACCATCGTAATATCTGTTTCCAAATAGCCCATTTTTTTGTATAGCTGATACGCAGACTGATTATGGGCAAAAACGTGCAAGCCGATTTCAATGATGCCTTGCTGGATCGCCCACTTTTCTAAAGCCTGTAACGCTTTGGTGCCATAGCCTTTTCCTCGCTGGTCTTCCTCGATGATAAAGTCATAGATGAAGGCTTTCTGGGCAGCTGTGTTGACCCAAATCACCCCGATCGGTTCACTAAAATCAGCTGCAAATAAAGAAAACAAGTGATTGTTTTCGGTGGCAGTCCCTTGAGGAAGTAAAGAAGCAAAGCTTTCTTTGGCTAGGGCGAGGGCCTCGTCTTTGGCCCATGTGCCTGCTTGGACTTTGTCATTGGCGTATTCGAAAACTGCATTGGTTAAGTAGGCAGCATAGTCGCTGTCTTTCATTGGGATTAAGTTCATCTATTTCTCCTTTTGTCCTTTTCGGCTCTTCTTAACCTACAGAATGATTGTAGGCAATGAGAAACAAGGACATTTGATATGAAACGGTTTGTTTCCCCTTCAGTTGAGGCGCTCTGGCAGCGGGTCTCGTCGTTGAAACAAAAACAGGTCATCCGGTGCAAACTGGTGTCGTGCATCGCAAGTATAGCCTCGTAGCCAGTCAACCCCATCGATGCGGCGAACGTAGAATCCTTTGGGGAAATCGTCGGTTTTTTCCAAAGGCACAGAAGCGATCGTGATTGCGGCAGCTGGCGCTTTTCCTTGGGATTTCAGTCCGGTACTATTTGCCAGTTGGCGATAGCTAAGACGAAAGTGTAAGGCCATTTCCAAGGTACAACAAGTCAATCCATAAGAAGGCGCAGCTGCAAAAATCTCCGTCAAAGAGCCGCCTTGGGGGAGTCCCAGTTCTTTAAGGGGAACAATCACACAAGCAGCACGCTGTTTATCGGCACTGAGGGAGAGCTGGGGATGGCGCAAGAGCTGGTTAGCATACGCATTTAAGTGAATCTGATTTTCTTCCAACTGCTGGCAAAGGCGGTTTAGCGAAACCCCGCCATAGTCTACGATCACTTCCTTCAAATCAAACACTCCTTTCAATAGGGAACCTTTTCTTAAAAAAATCAATTCGCACCCTCGTTCTCGGACAAATTGGCATAAATCACAGCAACTTCTTCTTGGTAACGATTCTTTAGTCGAGGGGGACTTAAAATGCGTAGGCTTTTTCCAAAAGAGAACAAATAGGGCACTACCCAGCTTTCCTCGGGCAAATCAACGGTAACCACAGCAGTGCCTTCCTCCGTCAAAGTAATATCCTGATGATCGAACTCATCATATACCCGATAAAGAACGTCGGCTTGAAAGAATAGACGCGCAGGATAGGTGTCAACAGTCAACTCAATGGCAGAATCAGGTGCAGTGACTGGGAAAAAATGCTGGTCAGTGACGTGGACCTGACTCATGCGGCTGATTTTAAATGTCCGAAAGGCATTCTTTTGCTGGTCGAAGGCTTGCAGATACCAAGCTTGCGAGCGAAAAAGCAGTTTATAAGGCTGGCAGATGCGTTTTTGCAGTCCCTGTTTACTGATATAGTCAAAGGTGATCACGTGGTTTGTTAAAATACTCTTTTTTAATAAATCAAACGTGTCGTTGCCGTTTTCCCGCCGATGCCAAGTGGAAAAATCCACTTCTAGCCAATCAGCATCGGGCTGCTTAAACAAGGATTGCAGTTTTGCCAGCGATTGCCCACTGATCTGTGGCGTCAGCTGGCGAATCCCTTTCAACGCCAAAAGCAGGTTTTTCCGTTCTTCCTCTGATAATAACACTTTATCCAACACAAAACTGCTTAACAAATAAACGCCGCCATTTCGACCCGTTTCGGTATAGATGGGCACGCCAATACTGCTTAAGGTATTGATATCTCTGGTGATGGTGCGAGTCGAGACTTCAAATTGTTTGGCTAATTCAGAAGTGGTTGCTTTTTCATGATTCAACAGGTGGTAGATAAGGCCGAATAGGCGTGTCGTGCTCACTTGGTTTACTCCTTTTATAAAAAGATGATAAAACACTGACACAAGATGTCTAGGTTTCTATCGTATCATAAAGACAAAGAAGGAGGAACTCCAATGAAATTTTCGATAATGGCAACGGAAAGAACCAATAATTTTACTGATCCAGCGATTCAAGCAAAAATCACTGGCTTATGGGAGAAAAACAGCGAGACGGTCAAGAAAGCCGCAGAAAAAGGAACGGTCATCGCTTGCGTTTACCACGAGTATGAGTCAAACTATCAAGGAGACTATGCCGTTTCGCTTTGTTTCGAAGAAACGGAGCAAGCAGACTTTGATACAGAAAAATATACTTGGAAAAAGTATCCGATCGATCGGCGCGATGCGCAGGGCATTTTGACTACTTGGCGTCAAATCTGGTCTGAGGAAGAAAACCAGCAGCTGCAGCGCAGGTATTCCTTTGATTTTGAACAGTATGCGCCAGACGGCGAAGTAACGATTTTTATCGCCATTGCTGAAAGCGACAAAGAGCAGCTATTTTCCTGAATAGGAGGACAAACAATGAGACAATATGAAAGCAAAGCAGCGCTGATCCAAGAGATTACAGAACGTTACCAAAAATTTCGCCAAGAATTTGATGAAATTCCTGAAGCCCTGCGAAATCAACGGATAGCAAGTGTCGACAAGACCCCTTCAGAAAACTTGTCTTACCAAATCGGCTGGGTCAGTTTGTTATTGTCATGGGAAGCACAGGAACAGCAAGGGATGAGCGTTCACACACCTGCTGAAGGGTACAAATGGAACAACCTTGGCGGATTGTATCAATCTTTTTATCAGACATACGGCAGTTTGACCTTAGCACAGCAGCAGGAGCTCTTAGACCAAAAAGTGACGGCCCTTTGCCAGTGGATCGAAGGCTTATCCGATCAGGAATTGTTTGAAGCAGGGCAGCGGGATTGGGCAACCACCAAAGCACAGTGGCCAGTCTATAAATGGATCCATATCAATACAGTAGCACCCTTTACCAATTTCCGAACGAAAATCCGAAAATGGAAAAAGGAAGCACTGCATTGATCAATAAAAGAAGCAAGCGGGTTGAGCGTTTTTTAGCAACTGAGGAACAGCTAACTTAAAGAATTGTTAAACAGTTGATCTGTGAAGATCAGCTGTTTTTTTTGTTTTGTGTCATCGCAAGAAACCACCTGGAAAGCCTATACTAGCTTATTGTCTAGTCGGTTTAGGTTAAGGAATAAACTGTTATTTTAATTCCTAAAGTGACGCGAAGGTGACAAAAATGAAACGCCAATTCTTAAAAGGGTATGCTATATTTTAAACAGTACTTGTTTTTCTACAGAAAAAAAGCGGGGAGTCGATGGCCTATCTTACGCAATCGACGCCAATTGGTTTTATAGAAAACACACAAAACCATTCCCAAGTCTGATGCAAGTTTGCTGAATATTCAGCAAAATAAAAGTAAATGACTAAGAATAGAAAGGGTGAGGATCATCGAAAACAACCAAACCATTGGCTTGACGTCAGGAGAAGTCAAGGCGCGGGTGCAGCGCGGTCAAGTCAATAAGACAAAAAAGGATACGACGAATACGTACCCGAAAATCCTTTTTACCAATATCTTTACCTTTTTCAATTTGATCAACTGTGTCCTATTCTTTCTCGTCTGTTTGACGGGTTCTTATCAAAACGGTTTGTTCGTCTTTGTTGTCTTCAGCAATGTGATCATCAATCTCTTTCAAGAAGTTCGTTCCAAACGAACGCTGGATAAGCTGGCACTGCTAAAAGTTGCCAAAGCCGATGTTTATCGGGATGGCAAGCTGGAGAACTTGCCGATACACAAACTCGTAATGGATGATGTGTTACGACTGAAAAGCGGGGATCAAGTGCCGACGGATGCCAAAGTCATTCAAGGATCTTTAGAAGTCAATGAATCCTTGCTGACTGGTGAAATGGATACGATCTACAAGCAGCCAGCAGACGAGTTGTTTTCTGGCAGTTTTATCACTGCTGGCGAAGCGTTATGCCAAGTGATCCACGTAGGCGCTGACAACTATATCGCAAAAATCAACAAAGAAGCCAAAACCATCAAACGACAAAAATACTTGATCCAAGGCAGTTTAAACAAAATCATTCGTTGGATCAGCCTGATTTTGGTCCCATTATGTACCCTCTTATTCGTTAAACAGTTCTATTTCTCTCATGCAACTTTCAACACCGCCATCTTACGGACGGTGGCGGCAGCTGTGGGAATGTTCCCCGAAGGTTTGTTTTTATTGACCAGTGTCACATTGACCATCAGTGCCGTCTATCTGGTGCGCAAAAAAGTGATGGTGCAGGAATTGAACTGCATTGATGCCTTGGCACGGGTCGATGTTCTTTGCTTAGATAAAACGGGCACGATCACCGAAGGCAAGATGACGGTGGAAAAGACGATTTCCTTTCAATCGGAAACACCGCTGGCAGAAATCACTGGTAACTTAATGGCGCAGCTGCCCGATCAGAACCCAACAGCAATGGCGCTACGGACCTTTTTCCCAGAAAAAACGACGTACCAGATGCAGCAAGTCGTCCCCTTTTCATCTGATCGTAAATTCAGTTGCGTCACGTTTGAAGGACAAGGCACTTATTTCATCGGAGCTGCGTCGATTTTACTGGGAACCAACCATGAAGCTGTCTTAAAACAGGAAAGGCAGCTGGCAGAAGAAGGCTACCGGGTGATCGTTTTGGCGCACAGTACGCAAGGCTATGAGGAGGCAGGACTGCCGACGGATATTGAACCGCTGGGCTTTTATTTACTGTCAGACACGATTCGTGAAGATGCCAAAGAAACCTTGGAGTATTTTCGTTCACAGGCAATCCAATGCAAGATCATCTCTGGCGATGATCCAGTGACAGTCAGTCAAATCGCGAAAAAAGTCAATCTACCAGGGGCAGCTGATTTTATCGATGTGTCAAAATTAACAGCGACCGAATTAAAAGAAGCTGTCAGCAACTATCAGATTTTTGGTCGAGTGACGCCGCAACAAAAGAAAGAAATGGTGCTCTACTTGAAAGAACAAGGGCATACCGTCGCAATGACTGGCGATGGCGTCAACGATGTTTTGGCGCTGAAAGAAGCCGACTGCTCGATCGCAATGGCTTCTGGTGTTGATGCTGCGCGTCAAGTGTCAAATCTGGTTCTTTTGGAAAATCAATTTGATGCTTTGCCATCGGTCATGGATGAAGGCCGCCGAGTGATCAATAACATTACCCGCTCAGGTTCATTGGTGCTAGTGCAAGTCTTATTCTCCATCATGATCACCATGGGGACGTTGTTATCAGGAACGACCTATCCTTTTGAGCCGATCCAATTAACGATCATCAATGCCTGCTTTGTTGGCATTCCGACCTTCTTTTTAAACTTTGAACCAGACTTCAATCGGATCAAAGGGGACTTTATGACGACGATTTTCAAAAATGCTTTTCCAACAGCCTTGACGATTACGGTAGGAACTTTGCTGATCATCAACTTTGGTTATTGGTTCAACAGCAGCAGTAAAGCTCTATCGATCATGAGCATTATTTTTACTGCTTGGAACTATCGCTTGATCCAGAAAAAAGTCTATCCAGCGATCAACAGCTATCGAACGATGATTTTTTTCAGCACTCAGATCTTGTACTTTGCTGCTTTGATCGTCGGTCGCGACCTCTTTAACCTAGGCAATACCAGCTATCTCAACCTCATTCTCTTGATTGCCTTGTTGAATTTTTCCGCCTACATGCAACGCTTTGCGGATAAGGGCATCGAGCTGCTGATGCGAAGATATACGAAGAAACGTAAAAGTTTATCAAAAGAAATGATTCAGTAAATAATAGAAAAACTGATTGCTTAAGCAGCGTTTGCAGCGTGCTAGGCAGTCAGTTTTTGATTTTAAATAAATTTCTTTTCTTTTCAAGGAGTCTAAGTCTTGCTATGAAACTCGTTTCGTACCGTACAATCAATCAAGAGACCTTTTCAGAAAATTGTCGAAAGTGGAACAACTAATTTTCTATGGTAGACTTAGGTCATTAGCAAAACAATCAGATAGGAATGAAAGAAATGGCAACGATTCGCGATATAGCAAAAATTACTGGTTTTTCGATCACGACGGTCTCTCGTGTGATCAATGGCCATCCTTATGTTGATGAGCAAAAGCGAGCAGCGATTTTGGCGGTGATGGAAGAACTGGATTACAAACCGAATAAAATCGCCCAAAAACTTAGCTCGGGGAAAACCTATAATATTGGAGTCATCGTACCGTTTGTCAATCACGCCTTCTTTGATGGAATTTTAAATGGCATCATGGAAGAAGCCTTTGCCCAAAAATACAAGGTGACGTTGCTTCCGACCAATTTTGATCGGAAGCTGGAGCTAGAATATCTGGAAGAATTCGCTGCAAAGGGATTTGACGGCTTGATCGTCATCACCCGCGCAAATCATATCGAGACATTTTATCCCTACATGGAAAAAGGACCGATTGTTTTTTGTGAAAATTCGACCGGTACTGCCGTTCCTTTCGTTGCGATCGACTTGGTCGGCTCTGTGACAGCCAGTATCAATTATTTGAAAGAACAAGGTGTAAAACGCTTGGGACTGACGCTCGGGCGCAGCAAACGCCTCAGCTGCAATTCAGTCAACACGATCGCAAAAGCCAAGGAGCTGTTTCCTAATTTTTCTGAAGCAGATATTTATTGGGATTGTATCAAAGCACAAGATGGGATTCCCGCAGCTGCATTTTTTAAGGAACGAGGAATCGATGGGGTGATCACAAATGGGGACGAGATCGCAGCGATGATCTTAAATCAATACCCTCACGGAACAGCACCCGTCGTGATTGGGCAAGAAAACCTGCTCATCAGTCAAATGCTGCACTTTTCTTCCGTTGAGTTTCATCTGGATCAGTGCGGCAAAGAAGCCTTTCGCTTGTTTCAAGAAAGAAAACAAGAGCAGATCATTCTGCCTTACGAACTTATTATCCGTGAATAATCATTGTTATAAAAAGAACACACCTTTTTGTCGAGAGGTGTGTTTTTGCCTGCTTATTAAAGGGGAATTGTAGAGATAAAATAAAAAAATAAAGAAAAAATTTATTTTGAAAGCTTGCTTTTCACAGAGTAAAGGGCTACCATTGGTCTGTGGCTTTTTCGCCACAAAAATAGGAAACGTATCAGACAAGAGTACTTGGGGAAGATTCTCTTGGGGGAAGCCTGATACGTTTCCTTTTGTTCATTCTAACACTATTTATATATAAAGTAGAGAGATATTGAGTAGATAAATAAAAATACTACTGTAATTGATGAATAGGAAAAAGGCAATCTCACAGACGAGTTTCTCTGGAGCGATTTCCTACAACATGTTGAATGGCAAATTGCTCCATCATGTTTTGATTAATTACAAAGCATCAACTAACTAATTGTGTTGCACCCACTAGAAAATTACATAATTTCGCAACACCTGTTTCAGCTGTTTCTTTGATTAGAACAGTCGCAGTATTTTCGTAAACATGAATCACACTAACTTCTTGTAAACCGGTAAAGCCAATAACATTTGCCTGATAGTTTTGACCAGGGAACACTTGGTATTTTTCCATGTTTTTATCTCCTTCATTAATCTTATTTCAAAAGAATAATAATTAAAATTTAAGAAAAAGTAAAGTGAAACGATTTTTCATTCAAAAACTCGTCCTTTCGGCTGTTTATTCGAGTGGAAATCAAATTTTTCTGTAATTTTTCATTTCGATTTTCAATAAATATACGATGGCTAGTTGAATATTATTCAATGGATCGTACCAATTTAGCGAGTGAGCGACTACAAAGTTGAGTGAAAGAAAGCTAGAAATTCCCAGCTATATTGTTTGTTTTGTCCCGTCTTCACGCTTATAATAAAGGTAGGAAGAACGATCGGCGTCACCACTTCCTAATTCAATTGAAAAGGGCGTGCAAGTTATGGAAAACGTATACCGAAATAACTTTGTCAAAAGGACTGTTCAACTGATGTTTGCACCAAAAAAAATCAGAAAACGTCCACCCGAACAATGGATCAAAATGCCTACCGACCGAGGTATTCGGAGAAAGGACGCGTGATCCAGCATCTCGCAGCTATGCGTGAAATAGTGTTTGAAGAAACGAAACTCAGGAAGTCCCGTCAGGGGACTTCCTTTTTTATGTCATTTTTATCACATTCTTCATTGAGAAAATTATTAGTACAGGCGCTCTTTTGTAGACGCAAGGTCAAGCATACGATGGAATAAGAAATCACAAACTACAAAGAAACGAATGTCAGAACTCAATGGATCATTGGGTGAAAGACTACAATCCTTCTTTTCATTGAGGGATTTCCCTGTTTTTTTGTTCGATTTTAAATTGGATATTGCCAGGAAAAATGCGTGCCAACGAATTATCATTCTCTAATGGTACAGGAGACCAACGTTTAAGGAGCGTAAAAGCAATCAAAAAAGCGCTTTTTTCGTACGAAGATTCTGTTAAAATGAAGATATGGATAAAAAAATAGTAATTGCTGCAAATCAATCATTTAAAGAAGGTGAAAGCATGGACTACCAAGAAATCGCGCGTCATTTTCAGACAACATCGTTTGATCCCCAACCGTTTGTGCAAACGGCGAGCGATGATCGAAAGGTAAGGGAGAAGCTAGTGGAGAATGTCGTTGATGGTCAAAATCATATCAATGAGTATTTTAATAGTTATTTGATCATTAAAGAAGTAGCCACTAAAAACCCTGAGCTGATTTATGATGAGTGGGAACGGATCTGGGCATTGCATACCCACAAAAATTCCTATCATCGGTGGATCGCCCACGATTTGATCACGCAACTTCTGGTGATCGATCATGAAGACAAGTTTGAAGCAATCAAGCGAGAATATGTACTGCTGCCAAAAGAAGAAAAAATCAGTAATTACAAGAAGATGTCTGAAAATATCCAAAAGGCTATGAAGCTCAAAGACCTCAGCAAAGAAATTTCACTGTTATGGAAAATTAAGTACATGTGATGAATGAACGGATAATCAGGTTGATGGTATTGCTTTCTATTAGCTAAATCATAGAAAAAACAGGCTATCTTTTTGTGATTTAAAAAAGAGCAGATGTATCAGTAGCAAGCATCGATTATAACGTTGAAAAAATTGATATCTCTGCTTTTTTAGCCTGTAGTTGACTCATTATCCGATACTGAGCGTGCCTATTTCAATATGTCGCTGTATGAAATAACAGGGAAATCTCCCTTAAGTCCTTGTAAGAAGCCAAGTGAAACTTTATACTAGAATGTAATACTTATTCAAAAAAAGGACAAATAAAATGAGGACATGAGCTTTTATGAAGAAATATTGTAAGGAAAATGTGCTAGAAGCGGCGATGACGCGTTTGGAATATATTTTTGATACCTTTCCCCATGTGTATTTCTCTTTCAGTGGTGGAAAAGATAGCGGGGCCATGATCCAGTTGGCTGACCAAGTCGCACAGAAAAAAAAGAAAACCTTTGATCTGCTGATTTTAGATATCGAGGCAAATTATGATGCTACGAGAACGTTCATGGAAAAAATCAAAGCGTTACCAAGTATCAATCAAACCTTCCACTTCTGTTTGCCCTTTTACGAGGACAACAATACCAGCGTCTTTCAGCCACAATGGCTGATGTGGGATGAACAAGAACGTGAGAAGTGGGTACAAACGATGCCCAAAGATGCGATTTCACTTGCTGATTTGGATGAATCATTGATGGAAATCTATCAGAGTGCAAATATGAACCCTGATAAGTTTTTACGAAACTTTGCTCATTGGTACGCAAGCTATCATCAGTTTGAGCCGGTTGCTTGTGGCGTGGGGATACGAACTCAGGAAAGTCTGTATCGGTATCGATCGATCACATCGCCAAAGTATAACTTTCGGAAGCAATGCTGGATCAAACGGCAAGTAGCAGATTCAATGGTCGTCAATTTTTACCCCATCTATGATTGGAAGACCGAAGATGTGTGGGGAGCCTATGCCCATTTTGACTGGCCGATCAATGGCTTTTATGAAAAGTTGTATGATCATGGCGTTCCGATCCATCAAATGCGGATCTGTCAGCCTTACGGTATGCAGCAACGAAAAGGCTTGTACCAATATGCTTTGGTGGAACCGGAAACGTGGGAACGCGTCGTAAATCGTGTGTCAGGAGCCAATTTTGGTCGCTTGTATGCCCAGACAGGATTGCTGGCGCATTACAATACGAGAAAGCCCAGTCATATGACTTGGCAAGAGTATGCGGTCTTTTTACTGGAATCAATTGGACTTTATTCAAAGAAATTACAGGATCATTATTACCGCAAAATCACGATTTTGATTGATCATTATCGAGAAAAGCACGGGATCGAAGTGGAAGATATACCCGATGTGACCAAACGTAAGGACTGGCTGAAAAACGAAGTACTCTGGCATGACTGGAAAGGGATCGCTCGTGCGTTAGAAAAAAATGATTTTTCTTTGAGTACGCGACAATATAGTTTGACGAAAAAAGATGAGTCTGAATTGTATGAGTTGGCGGTCGATTTTGGCGCGGCTT
This sequence comes from Enterococcus sp. B2E4, assembly GCF_030499455.1. Taxonomy (NCBI): domain Bacteria; kingdom Bacillati; phylum Bacillota; class Bacilli; order Lactobacillales; family Enterococcaceae; genus Enterococcus; species Enterococcus sp. B2E4. The sequence continues at coordinate 49,637 of NZ_JAUKPK010000018.1, read as the reverse complement.
TGGGGATTGAGCATTTACCCAAGTATCAGTTAAAAAAATTGAATGCCAAATACGAGTATTTAACGAAAAAAATCACCTAACGATGGACGAGTGCGTCCTTAGAGAGGAAGGGTTTTGTGAACGAACGATTGGTTTTATTTTTTCCACCGTATAAGAAAAGCCAATTCTATCAATTGATGGGGGCTTTTTTTGCGGAACGGGTGTATCAGCAGCAATTTCCGTACTTAGTCAATGATGAGAACTGCTACTGGTACGTGATTCTTGATGACGAAAAACGGGTGACTGCTTTTTCTTATTATGAAAAAGGCGCCAACAAAGTGGAGCTAGGGGAATTTTATGAAAAAGATCCAGCCGCTCAATTTAAAAAGTTTCTTTTACGGAAAATGTTGGTGGATATCAGCCGCAACTACCCAGAAGCAGAGATTCTCGCTTCTAGTAACCAGCCTAGTGAAATTGCCCTTTTGGAATCAAAAGGGTTTGCGGTCTATCGCCAAACAAAAAATTATTCATTTCTAAAAAGGAGTGTAGTCCCTCATGAGCGATATCGATTTTCCAGTGTTAGCGGCGAAGCTGATCCCAGTCAGCAAGATTCACGCGAATACGTATAATCCCAACACCGTGGCTGCTCCAGAAATGGATTTACTGGAACTGTCGATTCGAGAAGATGGCTTTACGCAGCCATTGGTTTGTTACCACGATAAGGAGCAAGACAAGTATATTTTGATCGATGGGTTTCATCGGTACATCGTAGCAAAAGACCGCTTGGAATTGCCAAGTGTTCCGGTCACGGTGATCGATAAGCCTTTTGAGAATCGCATCGCTTCAACGATTCGCCACAATCGAGCACGTGGTACCCATGGCATCGAGAAGATGGGAAATATCGTGCAGCAGTTGGTGGCTAACGAGTGGTCGGATGAACGAATTGCCAAGGAATTGGGGATGGACCGCGAAGAGGTCTTTCGCTTTAAGCAGCGTTCAGGTTTAAAAAGTGCCTTTTCTAACCATGAATTCAGCAAATCTTGGATTGAGTTTGAAAAAAGATACTACAAAGGCAAAAAAGAGACCTGAGAGGTTGAAAAAACCATTGAAAAAACTATCTAAAAAAGCTATCTATTAGAAGATAGCGATTCGTTAATAATTCTTTTTAAATTTTGAATAGGTGTTTTTTACAACGATAACGATCAAATTGACCACCATCGACAAGCAAAGCGTCCCTAAGAGAATAGCTAGGATCACACCTAATGCGTCTCTTAAAAAGCTGAAGATCGCTTCAATGATAAACATGGTTTTTCCTCCTTTTCTCATCGTCTATTTTTTCTGACAATTGCAAAAACAGCTTCCTTGAGCAATAACTACCCAAAGACTTTGCCCTGCGGGGTACAAGCCTCAGTTTCTTGAGAACTCGTCGCTTCAAAATTGAGTATACTTTGTAAATGATGAAAAAACGTTTCTATTTTTTACAATCGGAGAAAAAATCGGAAATGTTAAGAATAACGACATCTTTTCTGATTTTTCTTCGGTTTACATGAATAATCGTATCAGGTTGCATAAAAAAAGTAAAATGATAACAAAAAATCGAATCGAGAGAAAAGATACCATCTCATAACTTTATAACCGTAAGCGAATTCAAAAACCCTGCTGCACCAAGTCTTTAATACGTAAAGACTTGGTGCAGCTCTTTTGTTTCCCGCTGTGACGAAGTTTACAAAATGACTGACATTATTTTTCTGGAAAAAGCATCATTGCATAAAAATCAATGCGGATTAAAACCGTTTTATAACAAAGATAGTAAGCGCATTTTTAGCTCGACGACAAAATTTTTTGTGATGCTGGGAGAAAGCATCAGTGGATGTTTTGACAATAAGCCGATCGACATGTGGGGATCAGGCAAAGGAAGCGAGATGATTTTTACTCGAGCATGAGTTTGCTCAATGATGGAACGAGGGATCAGACTGCAGTATCCAGTTCGTTCGATCAAGTAAGGAATCGTACTGATATTGCTGACAGACTCCCAATGGATCGAAGGAACCTGATTGTCAAGATAGCTTTCAATTTTTGTGCGAGCTGGACAGTCAGACTTGGAACGATAGAGATGGCTCCCTTCAAGGTCGGCTAGCTCATTGATGATTAATGGGTTTGAGAGTGAGGTAATGCAGCAAAGCTCTTCTTGAAACAATTCCTCGTAAGCAAAATGTTTCTCGTGAGGAAGTGAGCATAAGGCGAAATCAATTCGGTTTTCATTTAGTGCATTGGCTAATTCCAGTGTTGATCCCACGACGATCTCGAAGTTTATTTTTGGATAGTGCTGCGAAAAATCGTGAAGCAGTGCAGGCAAAACCAAAATGTCATAGGGTTGAAGGATGCCCATCCGCAACGAATACTCGACCGTATGGGAAGCATTGATCAACTGTTCTTTGACCCGCTCCCAGTGGGCAATCAGTTCGGGTACTTCCTGTTTCAACAATTCGCCTTCCAAGGTCAATACATTGCTTTTTCCTTCCAAAAATAACGCTACTTCTAATTCGTCTTCTAACTTTTTGATATGGTTCGTAACGGTCGACTGGGCATAGTTTAGTTTGGCGGCAGCTCTAGTAAACGTACCTTCCTCGACGATTGTTTTGAAGGATTGCAGCTCCTTGATAAAATCCACGTTTGTTCCCCTCTCTTTTTACCTATTATACAAAAAAGGAGCGGGGAGAAAATTTCTTTTTTTTCTAGTAAATAAAAAAAATAGATACAAATGTTATTTAAAGTATGCAGTCTGTTTTGACCGTATGTTTCTTTGTTTTTAAAATAACGCTTCTCACAGTTGGGGCTAAGAGTAGCTGCTAAAATTTCATTCATTAAAAAATCCACGAAGCAGGCCAACTTTTCAGGGATTACGAACAGCACACGAAAACAAGACAGTGGCTTTCTCCGCTGCGCTTGAATGGAAAAGCGTTTATTAGGAGAAGAATCTTGCGAAAAAGATCTGATTTTTTTCTGATGTGAAAAAAATAGACACGCTAAGAGAAATGAAAAATGGATACTTAGGAAAGGGCAAAATAGCGAATCATGCAATGAAAAACTGACGGCGCTTCCTTCAAGAAGGCCGCCAGTTTCCTTAGCTCAACGAATCGGTGTGATTCTTGGCTGAATCAGCTCTTCAATCGTTTTGTGGATGATCGTCCAATCCGAAAGGGTGGGGACATTGGAAATGCGCAGTTGCTGAAATTTGGTGTTGCTTTTCAGATGTAAGTCAAAATTGCTGACGATCAAATCTATTTCCCGATGGATCAATTCTTGTTCATCAGGAGCCACTTCAAAAAAGTAACTGATTTCTGTATGGTCGTTTTTAAATAATTCCGTTGATGCGGCTAAGAAAGCATCTAATCCAGCACCGCCTTGAAAAGCAAAGGCTACTTTGAGGTGTTTTTTCAGCTGGGGATTAGGCGCTAACTCGCTTAACAAAGTCAATGTGACTGCGATATGTTCCAAGTGTGTAAAGGAAAAGAAGCGGCTTTGATCGTTGAAAGGTTTCAACCACTCATTCCAAGAAAGGTAATCCGTCTTGAATGTCGTTTCAACAAAGGCTTTGATCTGCGGATCAGCAAACTCATAATTGGCAGAAATCATCGTCAGCAGGCGAAGATTTACGAGATAAGCGATGATCTTGTGGGCAGCTGCAGGTGGAATAGCGACGCCAGATTTCTCTAAAAAGGCAGCCGCTTCTGCAATAATTTCTGGTCTTTCTGTATGGTGAAAAATGTAATCCGCATCGCTTTCGCCGTTGATGTCCATCGTACTATAGGAAAGACAGTGGAGCGCATTGACAAAGATCCAAAGCAGCTCTTGTTGCGGCAAGTGGATGATTCGGTATTTTTTCAAGTAATATTCGTTTAATATTTCTGAGAAAATAGCGAAGCGTTCTTTCTCCAATAGATTGCGTTCTAAAGACGGCGGCAAGGTCAAAAAGTAAGAATAGCGCCACCTACGCTTGGCGATACTTAGCCACAGAGCAAGTCGGTAATGGCTGTAATGCAAATCTTTCGTGTTGGCTTCCTTGGCTTTTTGGACCAGCAGGCGGGCATCCGCTGGACTATCCTTATCTAAAATCGTGCTATCGCCATAAGCAGAAAAAAAGACGAACAGACAAAATCGGATGTCCGCTTCGGTACCAATAAAGTCAAGATGATTCGTGGCAATAGTTACAGAATAGGTTTGCAACGACTTGTTCATGTAGCTGATCGTCCGTAAAAGATGACTGCGAGAATAACCGAATTCAATCGTTGCTCGGTGAATAGAGTATTTTTTATTATCAATAATACTCGTCATGATTTTAAACTCCAGCGTTTCCATCCCCAGGTATTGGATGGCAGAATTGATGGAAGCGTTCGGCGCATAAGCGATCGAGACGATGTTCGTTTCTGAGAGTGTGATCTTGACCAGTTCTTTTGGCAAACTGTCACTTAAAATACTCAGCTCTTTGGTAACTGTAGGCAAAGATAGCCCTAGTAAGGTCGCTAATTCTTGTGGATGATACCCTGTCGGTGCAGCATTTAGCACTTGCAAGATTTTTACTTGTCGAGAAAATGCTTTGTCCCGATGCAAGTTGATAGATAAATTTTCTAACATTGAAGTCACCACCTATCCATTGAAATTACGCTCGTTTTAAGTAAATTATATAATACTCTGCGCCAATCAAGAAGTCTTATCCCTTGAAAATTGGCGGATTTCATGTTAATAGTGCGCCGCATGTTTCATCGAGTGTGAAGCAGTCATTGAAAACAGCTTTTTTAGAAAAAACAACCTTGCCAGTTGCAGACCTAAAACGCTTGGATAGATTGGTCCAAAGATAAGTGTGAATAACGTTGGGGAAAAGAAAAAGGAGAAAAAATGATAATGAAGAAACGCGTAGTTATAAGTAAGAGCGCTTTAGTAGGGATGCTGATTTTAGGGACAACCTTTCCAAGCACATGGCCGATCGCTCAGGCAACAGATACACAGCAAACAAAGCAGCAAACACCATCCATAGACTCATCGGTTCCCTTGCTGGCAGATTCAACAGGAAACATGAACACAGGAGAAACAAGCAGTGTCTTGCTAAGTGTGACAGGTATCTTATTCTTAATCGGCGGACTGGTGTTCTTGTACCGTAAGAAATCATAGAGAAAACAACAATAGGATCAACAGAAGAGCCAGAAGAATAAAACATACAGGACGAACAAGCTGGATGAATTGCTTTAAGAGAACAAATATCGATCTTTAAGCAATCACAAACATCAGCAATGTTCGTCCTGTTTTTTATATAGTGAGCAGCCGAAAGTACTAAGTTCAGCCAGCACGTGTATTTATGAAATGACCTCATCCTTCTCCAGACTAAGATAGCGATAAAAAGTCGAGCGCTTTAAGCCTGTTTGGGCACAGATATCCACAACGGCTTTTCCTTCCTTTTGATAAAGGTGCAATGCGTGTTGGATCAGTGCGGGATCGATTCGTGGACGACCGCCAATATTTCCTCTAGCACGTGCGGATTCTAAGCCTTCTTTGGTCCGTTCAACGATGATGTCTCGTTCGAATTGGCTGAAGGCTTGGAAAACAGTCATCATTAATTTTCCTTGAGGGGTTTGTGTATCAAAATTTTCTTTGATACTGATGACTTTTACGCCTTTCTTTTCAAAAAAGTAGACGAGATCAATCAGGTCTTTGGTACTTCTTCCTAGCCGCGAGAAACTTTCAATAATGATTTTATCGTTTTCTTTCACTCGTTTTTTTAGTTTATTTAATTCAGGACGATTTGCGCGTACACCACTGATCTTTTCAGTATAAATTTTGTTGCATTCATACCGGTCAAGTAAATCCAATTGACGAGAGAGATCCTGTTGTCTTGTGGATACACGGGCGTATCCATAAACCATATTTGTCATACAAATTCCTCCAGTTGCACAAAAGAGTCTACATAGAGAATACCTTGTTTGTTCACTTAAGTACATATTCTAACACCAACTTAAGTAAATTTGGGAAATAGGAAGGTTTTTTTATAGACGCAAATATTGTACTATAGAAAAGAAACCAGTCGGTGAAGGAGAAACACGGAGGGCAAAATGAGAGAATTGCAGTTAAATTTTATGCTAAACAAAACGACCGTTCGATGGCTTCAAATGTTAAATACCTTTGAGCGAGAACGGACTTGTTCCATCGCAAGTTTAGCCAACAAGCTTGATGTGACCCAAAGGACGATCAGCTCTGACATCAAGGAATTGAAAACCTATCTGCAGGAGGCAGCGGAATTTACTCTTGAAGCCAATGGCTATCATTTTAGGGAAACTGATCCGAAAAGATACTTGTCTCAAAAAAAGGAGCTTGTTGCAGAAGAAGGCATGTATCAAATCGTGGAAGCCATTTTCCACGGGGAATTCTGTTCGGTTGAAGAGTGGGCGCAGCGCTTGTATGTATCAGAAAGTACGATGCGTCGCTATTTGAATACCGCTTCTGCGACGTTACGAAAGTATCATTTGGAGTGGATCTTGCAACCGGTCAATTTGAGTGGATCAGAAGCCAATATTCGCAAGTTTTTTAAAGATTTTTATTACGAATCAGATGTCACGCCGCATACGCTCTTGCCCCCCAAAGAACTGATTGCGTTAGTCAGTGATGCCTTCTCAAAAATTCCCACAGCGCTGGTGAATACAGGCGTTTCTCCGAGTGATTTTTATTATAGTTTGTATATTGCGATCAAGCGCTATCAACTGGGAAAGACCGTTCAGATTCCTCGATCGTTGGCAGCAATCGTCGAAACGCATGAGGCATTTGCGATAATGAAGAACTTAGCGCCTAAAATCGAAGCGTTATACCGAGTAAGACTACCGCAACAAGAAATGATGTGGCTTTATTTAGTGACCGTGATGAAACGGACTTTGACCGAGCCTGAAAAAGAGCAGCAATTCGTTGCAGCGTTTGGGCTGTATCCTGAACTCGAAGAACTGAGTCAGCGCTTCGTGCAAGAATGGGGCATTTCCTTTCAAGAGCCTCAACAGGTTCAGACGATGATCCACGCCTTTTTCCTGTCAAAGAAAATCAATGAGCAGCTGGCGCCCGTTTTAAATCACTTGCTAACAGAAGTAAAAAATGAAGCGCAAAAGCATGGTTCTGCTGCTTATCAAAAAAATCTGGCATTTATGAAGCAGCACCAAGCGATTCTAGGAATCAAACAGGAGTATCTGTCAGATATTTGTGCCGCACTGACCCTTTATAGTGAAGCAATTAGGGAGCTTTATGCACAAAAAGTCAAACGGATTGCGTTGATAATAGAAGGTGATCTCTATGCCTGTCACACGATCCGTGCGCGCTTTTTGCGTTATGTCGGCAATGATCATCGGGTATTCTTTCCAAAAATCAATGAATTGACGAGCGATTATTTGAAGGAAAACGCCATTGATCTTGTGGTCACGAATTATAGTGAATATTTATCAGAGTTCATCTTATCGACTGATTCTCTTTTACTCAAAGCAATCCCCGATCATCAAGATTGGCTAAGAGTGATTGAAAAAATCGATCCTCAGTTAGGGCAAGCGTTAAGCGTTCCCACAACCTGATACACGTGTTGCAAAACAGCATGACGAGGACATAGGTGGATAGATCAAAGAGAAAAGCCGCAACCGTTACGATCGACGGGTGCGGCTTATATTCGTTTGTCTAATAAAAAAAGGAGTTATCTGAAAATATGCCCACTATTCCTGAATACCAAAAGATTGGGTTGTTTTGGTGAAAGAACAGTCTACGCGAAAATAATTAGTTGGCATTTACTAGTTTATCAAAAATCGCTTCAAAGGTTTCGAACGTATCACTATCTAACTGACAAAGCCATAAAAGGTAGCTTTTTTCTTTGAATGTCCATTCGATTGAAGGGTAAGAGGCAATCAAGGCATGGTATTTCTCTCGTTGTTCACTGGTAGCTAATAACCACCGCTTCTCAAAAATCTTTTTCTCTTCCATTTTTTATCTATCCCCCATAAAGAAACGTTGCCTGAAACTTCACTAACGGGCAACGTAAATCTAATGATACGCAGATCTATATTCAGTATACCAAAGAAAAATGAATTTTTTTAGAAGGTGTGTAAAATTACAACGAATTTCTTTTATTTTGCTTTTTTTCGGACATTTTTATAGAAATCGAATTGGCAGAAGAAGAGATCGTCAAGATGATCAAAAAGGACAAAAATGTCTATTACCGACAAATGGCAGGGATCGGCACGAACCAGAAAGCCCCCCATGGGTTGATCTACCTCAGCGAGAAATGAACACTCTGATCGGCTTGATCGATCAGAGTTTCAACCACTCGTTATGTAGGAGTTGTTCTTATAAAATAACGAGTTGCAGCTGCAACGATCCTACAAGATAGTGCCTGAGAAAATGTCCTATGCGTTGTTCAAAACCACCAGACGCAAGATTCGTGGATTGATTTGGTTAAGTAATCGATTCCAATCCGTGGCATCTGGAAAAGATTTTAGCAGGATACACTCGACTTCAAGCAAATATTCCATCGTATATTCCGAATAATTGGTTACTAGCAGATCAATTTGCTTTTCCTTTAAATAGGCTGGGGAGAGTTCGCTGGCATCAGGATAATACAACGTGTGGAAGCGTCCTAGATATTTCCGTACGATACTTTCGGCATATTCGCAGACATATTCATTTCCTTCAAAAATCACAGCGATCGTCCGTTGTGTCCCCCAATTTTCTTCTTTGATCGCTTCCATGTGAATCGTTAGACTGGCACAAAAGTCTTCGAGATAAGAAGGCGAATAGAGCTTTTTGACTAGCTTATGCTTTGCCAAAAATGCATAGTTTCTCTTATATTCGTGGGAAAACTTGTCTTTGACGAATTGGGTAAGATCGTCAATATTGACATTCATGATGGGAGAGAGCATGTCGCGTATTTTCACGATCGTAAAAAACGACTCTAACCAGTGTAAGTCTTTTTGTTCATCGTAGGAATTGCCGCGATTAATGGCATAGAAATCTTTTGCCACTTGTTTGATCTCAGGCCAGCGATTGTAGGATTGGCAAAATTCTTCGATCGAAGGATGATTGATTTTTCGGCGACAGATGAGGCAAAGAAGCAAATAAATGATTTCATCTTCAGGTAGGCGATAATGAAAATAAGAATAAAGGATCTCCGTCAACGTCTCTGGAGAAATCAATGAATCGTAAGCATAAAAAATCTCCTTCAGCTCAGGAGAAAGTTCGACCTGCAACCCTTTCTTGCTGCGTTCCAGCGTGATGTAGAGAATATAGGAAAAGTAAGAAAAGGTAGAAGCCGGTTGTTTTTTTGAATGCAAAAGATTCGTGATCTCAATCACGGCATCTTGGACATCCAATGACGGGAAGATCGTATTGACATTGATATCGGACTCATAATAAAACAGACAAAAAAAGCGGCGAATATCGATCTCGGAACCCACCAGTGTGACAGGATTCGTTGATAGGCGAAGGTTGAAGGGCTTTAATAAGCCATTCATTTTTTTTAAGTAGCCAAGCAATGCTTGTTCAGAAAGATTAAGGGTCAGGCTCCAATCCAGCACCGATTGTAATTCATCGAAAAAAATACTTTCGAGAATCATAAAAAAAGGTTCATCTTTGACTAAGTTTTGTTTTTGTTTGATATATGCCTCGGGATCCAGTTCTTCAAATAAATAACCAAACTTCGAGGAGTAGATTTCGATTGCATCATTGAAATGTTCACGAATCATAGCAATGTCCGCAATGATCGTGCGAGTACTGCTTTTTGTTACTTCTGATAAATCGCCCAATGTTGAAGACGGATTCTTCTCAAATTCATTTAATAATTGCAATCGTCGAATTAAAGAACGATTTTTGATAAATTTTAACTGAAAATTTTTCATAGATGCCCCCGTTGAATTTAAAAAAGAATTAATCACATTATAAATAATTGCTTAAAATACTTCAATTTTTATGTTTGTTTTTAATTTATTTGACTAAATACAAAGTTTTTATTATTCTAATGAATGTAAACGTTTGAAACTATTTGGAACAATGTAGGTTTTTTCACCGACAGGTGAAAATTGCTATTTTTTTTTAAAGAGATTTGACGCTATAGTGAGACCATAGTCCGATGCTTAGGAGTATTTGTTTTTTCTCAAGAGGAAACCTGTGAATTGTTGGTTGGATCAAAAGAGAGAAGATGGAAAATAAATGGAACTAGCAAGTGCGTGAATGTGCCATCAATACCTAGAAATGCAGTGTCGTTGAAGGCTGTCCACGAATGAGATAGAAGGAAAAGAGATTGGTTGAAGAAAATCTACGGTTACTAGAAGAGGGAAACTGGGAACGATCGTACAGATAGATTACGAGGAGGCTAATATGCTGGCAGAAAAGATAGCGGGAGCAGAAGAATATTTGGCGCATTTTCAAACAGAGCTAGAAAAACAAGGGGTGTTACGCTTTTTTCCAAAACTAAATGCCTTTTATCATCGGTTAGCAAAAGAGTTTTTAACGATTTTTCATAGCAAGGAAGAAAACCTGTTTGTTCAATGGGGCAACTTATTGGCGATTGATGCACAATTGCAAATATTGATGGAAATCAGCAACAATCGCAAAGAAGGATTGCTAGATGACCTTGGGATGAGTGAGGAAGAAGTCATTGAAATGATTGAAAATGACCATAAGTATTTTTATCGTGAGATCACGGGGGCAAAGCTAACGCAAAAACCTAAAATGGGCTTGATTTATTTGAGCGAGCATTTAGCAGAGTCCTGAACATTCATTCTTGGTGCGCCGAGTTGTGTCTGAGAATTGGGAGAAAAGCTTGCGATAAATGGAAAACGATGACGAGCAATAGACTATTGGGGAAGTTTTATAGATAGAGCGTTTTTGGGATAGAAATGAAGAGTAGTAGTGGGGCGAAACGGACAATTTTCAGGTGGTAAGGACCCTTGAGAATAACCAAGAGCAAAAGGGCTACTCAAACAACGCAGTGGGGAAGGCAATTGGTTGGTCTTCCTTGCTTGAGTAAGAGCTTTTTTAGAAACGTTAGACTGACTGGTCAGGATCGTGGCAATGACGAACGCTGGTTGACCTTTTCGGCGAAACGAGTTACCTTGTAAGACAAGTCACAAAGAATACAAAAAGCGTATGAAGGTAGGACATCAATGGAATGAAACTTTTTATCATTTTTGCCTGTTTATCGGTAGGCATATCGGTGGCACAATATGGCGTATATTATTTCTTTCCCAGCATATCTGTGATCCTTCGCAGCTGGTTTCAATTGGGACAAGTCATTCTTTTGCTAGGCTATTTCTTTCTGCTGGTTATGTATTTTTGGGTGCAGCGCGACAGAACAAGGAAAGAGAAGCAATCTTTAGGAGAATGATCAATAGGTAAAGCACAAGGATCTGCAAAGAAGCGTTTCTTTTAAGTAGGAAGAAATAGCTTATTTGTAAAAAAAAGTATACATAAATGAAACGACCCAGACGATCCTTTTCGTAGGGGCTTACTTAACATAAGAGAATTGGCAGCAGATGTTTGCTCCTTTTGGTGAAAACCTAGGAGTGATCGTCTGCTGCTTTTTTGGTGCAATTGAACAGCCAATAATATATGTTTTCGGACGTGTGGAAGGGAACTGTAGAACAAGAAATTGAGAAATTCTTAAGGGGAAGGTTAGAAGAATCGATTCGTTCTGTAAATAATAACCAAAAATGGATGACTGAAGAATTATTTGTAAGAGAGTCAACAAAATGATTCATTTAGGAATTGTTTATTTGGCAAAGCGGCATTTCTAAGGAGTAATGAGGGATGTTAGATAGAGAGGATAAAGCAATGGACAGGTAACGCCAAATTTTTAGAGCCCCAATAGCCATCGGAGTACTCTTTGTTTTGACAGCATCACCTGTATTGAGAACAACGGATTGCTCAGTAAAGGGCTGGATAAGTGAAAGTGTACGGTAAAAGTGGCGATCTGAAAGAAGAACCATAGCTGCTGCTCCGTTAATCGTCGAGGAACCACCCAACCATTTTCCGCAGAAAAATACCCAACCGAGCGGAAGGCTACCACTGATAGACATGCTCCTTGTTCTTATCAGTTTAGTGATTCTAAGAAAAACGACATAAAAGAAAGAATACCCGACAAATGTAGCTTGGGGAATCAAATGAAAAGAGAGGAACGTTCTTAATAAGGATGACACTCCTTTTTTGACGTTATTTTATTGTACTTTTATACAAGGAAGAACTGCGGGTGCTTTGGAGAGTGATAAATGTTTTTTCTATGATAACAAGCGTTTTGACATATATTAAGGATTGCTCACTTTAGTCAGATTCTCTGGTGAACAATTTATTTAAAACGGGGGTTTGTTTTTTTTATCTAGGCATCGATTTCATCAGCCAGTGAATTTATTGATTTTTCCCGCATCACAAAGATAGCTATAATGAAGTATATCGAGGGTAAAAACCAGCGTTTTTGAAAGCCAACTGAAACAAAGACCGATCGACTTTGTTCAAGGTTACCGTTTAAGTGAGGGTGTCTAAAAAATGGTGGTTTTTAGGCTTGATGATGTCAAAAAGGGGGAGGGAGAATGAAAAGAGCGAGGGGGAATGTTTGGGTCCACCTGATGATCTTCGCTGCTTTTTTTCAAGTGATCAATGCTTCGACGATTTTGGTTTCGGCACAAGAGCAGCGTTCCGTCGATACAGAAGGCTCAGTGCAGTTCACGGGTGTCTATGAGACAGACAAACCAGAACCTTCACCACCGAGCGGACCGTCACAGCCTGGCGGCGATGGGGGACGTTTGCCCCAGACGAATACCCGAAAAAGTTCCAGTGCCACGGCACTCGGATCCTTGCTGCTATTGATCGCTGGCTATGCAACAGTGAAGAAGACACGCAGGTACCAAAAAGAACGAGCAACCTCACGAACACCAGAAAAATTGAGCAAGAGAGAATAAGGGAATGATCTTATGAGATTTTTGCGATTTGCAACGAGTACCGTACTTGCCGCAACCCTTTTGATTGGCGGGTTCCAAGGGACCGCCGCTGAAGTAAGAGTCGCTGAAACCGATGGTCAAGTCAGCTTTGTGCCCAATGACCGAGACCCGACGGAAGTCATCCCACCTGATCCAGGACCAGACGGACCAGATGTGGTGATCCCGCCGATCGGACCAGACGGACAAACAGGGCCATTGACGATCGCTTATGCGCCGACTTTGGATTTTGGTACCCAAGAAATCTCCAACCGCGATGCCCTCTATTCGATGGTGGCAGAGGAACAACAACTAGCGGATACTCAAGGGGAAGAAAACAAAGTGCCCTATGTTTCTTTCGCCCAAGTACAAGATACCCGCGGGTCAAATGCTGGCTGGCGTTTGACGGTAGCATTGAGTGCGTTTGAATCTGGGACGCAGCACAATGAACTGCGAGGGGCGCAAATCATCTTTGCCTCACGCGAAGTCGAGTACATTAGCTTTAATCAAGAGAATGCACCGTGTGCCCATGAAGCGGGCTTACGTTTGGATGCCAATGGGGCGGCACAAGCTGTTCTGACCGCCGATGCGGGCAAAGGGGCAGGCACCTCATCCGTTGTTTGGGGCGATCAAGATGAGCTGAATGCACAGTTCCATGACCAAGCGCCGGTGGTTCGCAATGAGGCGATCCAGTTGTTCGTCCCGGGAGCCACCGCCAAAGATGAAGCCCTCTATGTGGCGACATTGACATGGCAATTGAGCACCACCACCCCCCAATCAGGAGAAACAGTTCCAACGGCGCAAGCCGATGAAACAAACTAATTTAAAAGAAAGAAGGAATAAAAATGAAATGGATTCGCTTAACAACAGTCGCTGTACTGACCTCTACGATCTTCGCAGGCGGCGTACAAGTAGTAGCAGATGAGGAAGAAAATAATCAACCAAGAACACCACTTTTTGAAGTAGAGACACCAAATGAGGTTAACTTTGTCGAAGGGGAAGATGACGTTGATGACGTTGAAAATCCAATTCCTTACCCACCAGTTATCATTGATCCGCTTCCAGTAAAAGGTCCATTAACGATCGTTTACGTGCCAGAAATGTTCGATTTTGGTGAACAAGCCATTACTTCATCTTCAGCTGAATATTCTGTGATTGCTGAAATGCAAAAAGTAGATGAAGAACATCCACTTGCAATTGATGATGAGCTTACAGGCGAAGTTCCTTACGTTTCCTTCGCACAAGTCAGTGATACACGAGGAAACAGTGCGGCAGATTGGACGTTAAGTCTTTCTTTAACAGATTTTGTCGGTAAAGATACAAAAGATATCCTCTATGGCGCCCAGCTTCACTTCATTGATCCGCAGATCAAACACAATGATGGTACCGGGCCTGCTAACGAAGCGCCTGTAGCACCAGTAACTGAAACTGATGGCGATCGTGTGATTTTAAATGCTAATACAGATTTAGCATCGAGCATTCCAGTCATGACCGCAGGAGCCAACCAAGGACAAGGACGCTCCTCTGTCTTCTGGGGAGACCAAGACAAAATGATGGAGCAGTTTAATGATGATGATTTTAACGACACGATTCTGAATGATCGTATTCAGCTGTATCTTCCATCAGCTGCAACTCCACAACAAGACACCTATACAGCAACCTTGACCTGGACATTATCTACCACAGTAGGTGAAGATGGTGAAAATGGTGGCGATGAAAATGGCGGCGGTGAAGAGGACAACGATTCAAATCAAGAAGACTAATTTTCAAAGCAACGCAACAATAATGTGAAACAACTGGCAGGAGTAGACCGTTATTCCTGCCTTTTTTTGGAAGGAGAACCAACAGTGATCGAACAACCAACAAACCAACGCTGGCTGCGGCTTTTGACTGCAATGATCATGCTTTGCTCATTGATTACTTTGCCGACACCAGTACGAGCAAATGATGACATAGAATCAGAGTTGAATTTTTTTGTCACCCCGATTTTCCCTGATAGCCAGATAGAAGGCGGTGCCAGCGGCTATTTTGATCTGAATTTAGGCGCAGGGGAACAAGAGGAATTGCAGTTACGCATCCAAAATACATCGGAAGAAACCATCGACGTCGAAGTATCGGCTCATACTGCCTTCACCAACGTCAACGGAGTAGTAGAATACGGTCGTGATGCCGAATATCCTGACCCGACATTGCCTGCCTCGATTGCCGAATTGATTGAAACACCTGGGGTCATCACCTTAGAAGCCCAAGAAGAACAGATCCTTACCCTTCCTCTGACGATGCCTGAGGAAGAATTTGAAGGGGTACTGGCAGGATCGATCCGAGTAGAAGAGGTCCGCGATGCAGCGGCAGCGGAGGCGGAAACAGAAGGAATCGGGATTCGTAATGAGTTTGCCTTTATTTTAGGAGTCGTCGTAAGCAATAACCGCTCGTCAACGGATCCGGGACTTGAATTGCTGGAAGTTTTTGCTAGTCAAGTCAATTATCGGAACGTGATCAGTGCCAAGATTCAAAATTACACACCGACTTTCGTCAACCACATAGAAATTGATGCCGAGGTTCGTGCCAGCGGCAGCGACACCGTCTTGTATGAAACGCAGCGCACAAGCATGCAGATGGCACCAAATTCGCATATGGATTTTCCGATCCCTCTAAACGGCGAGCGTTTCCGTCCAGGAGACTATGTCCTGACTATGACGGCCCGTTCACAAGGGGAGGAATGGCATTGGGAAGAACCCTTCACGATTGCGGCTGCTGATGCCCGTCGTTTGAATGAGGAAGACGTGACATTGGAACCAGAAACAAATTGGTGGCTGATAGGCGGAATCGCCGCACTTGTTTTGTTGCTGATCATCGTTGTTGTTTTAATCATTAACAAGAAAAAAAAGGCTAAGGAAAACAGTGAGCAATAGAAGAAAAGACACAGAAAAACGAGCGATCACATAAGATAGAAAGGTTTTGTATTTCCTTGTCTTGCTTAGCTGGAGATGTTTCCTTCATGGAGAAAAGGCAAGCGGCAGCTGCAGTTCCGTTACGCTTTTTTCCTGGCTCTCGAGAGTCGTTCCTAAAAAATCAGACAAGCAGACAGCAATACCCGAGCTTTGCTGCTAGCGATCATCGATCTACTGGTGAGAGGAGCAGTAAGAGCCAAAGGGAGGCAGCGTTGTTCCGATGGAAACCGTTGATACCATTATGTGGGCGCAGAAAAACGAGGTTTTAATAAGAATCAAGCAGAAGCTGCTGGAAATTGCCTGCAGCTTCTCTTCTTTCGGATGTGTGGGGAGGTGAAACGATGAGAAACAAGCCGTCTTTATTGATGAACAGTTTATTTTCAATGACGCGCAAACGGCAACTGACGATTTTACGGCAGTTGGAATGTTACGGTCATTTAAGTGGGCAACAGCTGGCACAAGCGTGCGGCGCTTCACGGCGGACGATTATTTCAGACATTGAGGAACTACGTCAACTATTTGGGGCTTCGACGATTCTCGCATCTGCCAGCAATGGCTATGAATTGGTGATCCAAGAATTGGCGGAGTATCAGGAAAAAAAGCGAGCATTGCTGGCGGATGATCCAAATCTGTTGTTTCTGCATTTCTTGTGTCAGCAAGAAACGGCGATACCTGAAAAACTGGCTGCCATCACTGGATTAGGCAATCAAACCTTTTTGAAACAATGCCGCCAGCTTCAGACCTTGTTCGCTGCTTATGAGCTGACTTTGAATAAAAAGCAGTGGTGCCTAGAAGGGGCAGAAGGAAATATACGGTATTTCTATAAAGCCTTTTATTTTGAGGAAGAGGAACAGCCTCACCAACTCTTTGAGCAGCTGGCTGAGACGTTGACACTGCGGTATCGTCCCTCCTTGCCGATCGATCCAGTGGTTTCGCTGCAGTGGACGAAGGTCTTTCTTTTGCGGGCGCAACAAGGTGGGCGCTTGGAGGAAAATTGGGAAATGGCTGACTTTTGTCGGTTGTTTCTTGAAAAAACGGGCTTTGTCATCGAAGGCTTGGAGGTCTGCAGGTCCTTGTCGCAGCAAGAACGGTGTGTCTTGCTATTCCTGATGATGGCAGATGAAGGGGTACTTTCGTTTTTATTGAAACATCCGTGGGTCGAAGAAACGGTGCCCTTTGATCCAATCGATAGTTTGCGAGAGACGTTTCCTAAGCAAGCAGAGACATTGAGAGAAGATCGCGTATTCGTGCAAGTGACGTTAGCAGTCATGTTATTGGATCGACTCTTCCATGTGCCACCTTCTTTTCTGCGAGATCGTCAAAAGCCAGCAGTGTCTGGTATTGGAAAGTCTACGGCACTTTCTAGCGCTGCTTCTCACTATTTGGTGACATTGGGGGAGACGTATTTAAACAAGCAGCAGTTAAAAAACAAACAGCTGATGATCACCTATCATTTGAGTGGAAATGAGAAAATCAAAGGCTGGATCAAGCAACGTCTGAGGGATTGGCTGGTTGCACAAGGAGTGGATGTCGTCGTCGAGGCTACGAGTGAGCTGTCGATTTTCACCGCCCGCCAGGTGTTGGTCACCGATCAACCGCTCTTTTTGCTGGAATTGGAACAGCCCATCTATCGGTTGGAACGACCGATTGAGCCAAATTCCATCGAACGCCTCGGCAAGGCAATTTTAGCTGATTTTCTTGGTTCATGTGAAGGCTCGATTCCTAGTGAAGAGCTTCCAGCAGCATCTGCCGTTCGCTAAAAGCGGTAGAGTCAACGGTAGAATCAGTCAAAGGCTACGTACGACGTAAAATTATGGTAGAGGAGCAACAGGTATCATGGGTCGATTCCAAAAGCAATGGGCACTTCGTGTGTTGGGAATAAGTTGTCTGCTACTGCTGCTGTTCTTTTTCTTTTCAAACTACAAAATTGCTCGGGTCAGCGGTGAGTCGATGGTCCCCATCTTTCAAAACAACGAGTTAGTCCTTATTCAAAAGAATCAGCTGCCCCATCGCTATGATCTCGTAGCTTTTGAGCATGAAGGGCGGCTGATCGTAAAACGAGTGATCGGGGTTCCTGGCGATTCTTATGCTCGCAGTGGCAATCGCTTGCTATTGGGTGCGTCAGGTTCTTATTATGATTTTTCCTATACCTTTACGCTGACGCAAGAAACGGCGAGGGAACTGCCAATCGGGGGCATCTTGCAACCAGGTGAGTATTTCGTCGTCGGGGATGCGATCATGCACTCGATCGATAGTCGTGAATTTGGGATGGTGACGAGCGAGGCGCTTCGTGGGGTCGTCTTGAATTTATTTTAAGGGTTCAACGAGGTCAGTCAGCGTGTCGGATTGAAAATCGAGGCTTATTTAGAGACCGAAAGCTGGAAAGGGGGATGTCCGTGAAGATGGTTTATGGAAGTATACTGCTGCTTTGTTTTGTGGCGATCGGGGTACTTGCTCAACGGGGATACCTCGAAATCTTTGTTCGAAGGCTTGAGCGGCAAACAAACATGACGGAGTTGGAAAAAAGAAAACTGGCTTTTTTTAAGCATAAGATTCGTAATGAACATCCGTTAGCGTTACTGATGGTCAGTGGTCTGTTTCTTTTAAGTCTGCTACTTTTTACCTTTCCCCATTTTTCCTTACAGACGCAAGTTCGTAGGATTGAAAAGGAAAGCCAGCAGCTGAAACAGGAAATCTTACATTTACAAAAAGAACAGATGGAAGGGATGCAACGACCGTTATCGGTGTACCCGTCTGCGGGGATCCCTTTTGAAAGCCTTGCTTGGCAGACGCTGCTGATGGCGGATGATCGAGAAGCGCGATTTCAGCTAGAAGAAGAATTTGGGACACAAGTGACGCCCTTTTTAGGACCGACAGTCGTATTGATCCATATTGACCAACCGCTGCAAGAAATCACCTTAACGAGTGTCAGTCATTTGCACTCAGTTGCCGATTTTTCCACTTGGGAAGCCAACTTGGAACGAATCGTTGATGATCTAGCGCAGGCACAAGGCGTGCAACGGTGCCATTTCGTTTTACAAGTAGCAGATACGCCCGATACGTCATTTGAACAAGCGATCGTCCGTGATGCCCAGGGACAGTGGCAAGTACTCAACCGAAAAGAGCTTGCTCAAGCTTCAGACACGGGCGCTTAGAAAGAAACAATCAAAAGAGTTATTGATGAAAAGGAGGGATTCATGGGATGAGTAAGAAGAAGGGGCGTGGGTGGTTTTCTGCTCAGACGCTATTCGATGAAATGAACCAAGTATCATTGAAAGAATTAAAAGGATTTGAAGAAACGTATGAGAAAGAAAACGGATCTGCTGAGGCAGCTGTTGTCAGTGGACCAGCGAAAGAAACGATCGACGATACCTCAAAAAAGAAGGCTACGAGTAACGATCAAGGGATAACGGATACCAGTAGTAAACCCCAAAAAGGCAAAAAGCAGGGGCAACGAAGCGGGCAGACGCTGGCACCGTCTCCCTCAGCACAAGCAGGGTTAGAGGAACGATCGGCGCCAGAAGGATCGCCTAAGCACTCTGCGCAATCCTGGTCGTCAGAAACGGGCATGCCACATCCGACAAGCAGTAAAGGGAAGAAAAAGCGCAAAAGCACCAAAAAGCGCAATGACACCGTCAATGCGCCCTTACATGGCTATCAAGAAAAACGCTCCTTTGAAGAGTTTAGCGCAGAAGCCAACAAGGAGCAGTTGGAGCTGGCGCCTGACCTACCAGCAGATATGAGCTTTGAACAAACCCATCAAGAGTTAGCATTGGCACGTACGAGAATCACCGAACTTGAAAAAAGGCTCCATGCAGAAGCCTTGCATCGCTCACAATCGGATATCCAGCAAGTGAAAGAAAAAGCGATTTTTGAACGCTTGGATTGGGCGAGAGAAAAACAATGGTATGAAAGCAAAGCCCAAGAACAAAAACAGCTGCTGCTCCAAAAAGAAGAGGTCATCACTAATTTGGCGAACCAACTCGCTGAAAAAGAAGCACAGCTGGAGGAGCAGGCTCGAGGTGTTCAGGAAGAAGAAGCCGCTGCGCTTCGCAAGACAGTCAATGAGCTGCAAAAAGAAAACCAAGAGTTACAAAAAGAAAATCAGCAGTTTCAAGCGGAAATGCGGGATATTTTGCTATTTGCTAGAAAGAAAGCAGATCGAACGCTTGAAGAAGCGCAGGTTGAAGCAGAACGGATGATCTACAACGCTGAAATGCGCT
Source organism: Enterococcus sp. B2E4 (assembly GCF_030499455.1). NCBI lineage: Bacteria > Bacillati > Bacillota > Bacilli > Lactobacillales > Enterococcaceae > Enterococcus > Enterococcus sp. B2E4. The sequence continues at coordinate 29,510 of NZ_JAUKPK010000018.1, read as the reverse complement.
TGAATATCGCTCATCGTACGGCAAAAGAGATCCTTGATGAAGTGAGCGATACGAAAGAAAACATGAATACCCTCTTTGATTATTTGTATGAACAAGTCTATTCACTAGCAGACAAGCAAGTATTTGAAAAGTACCAAGAGTAGGTTTGCTTCGGGTCACTAGAAGCAGACAGATAGTCCTGTGAACGATACATAACGTTAGCGATCTTCGCTTTGGGCGGTGAGCGCTTGAAACTTCTCTTTGTTTCTCAACGACATTTTGATTGGGAAATGGATTTGTTCTGTACCGGCTGCGATCGCTGATTCATAATACCAGCACTTATGGTCGATCAACGCCATCGATTGCTGCAAAGCGTCTATCTGCGCTTGCAGCGCTTTTTTTTGTTCAAGAAACATTTTATGGCGTTCTTGCAGCGAGTCATCACCAAGGCGTGTCAATTGTGCATAATCTTTGATCTCTTTAATGGTCATGCCTGTTTCCTTCAGACATTCGATCAAATCCAGCATCTCAATTTCGGTATCTGAAAACAAACGGTAGCCAGATTCTTTGCGCGCCAACGTCGGCAAAAGGCCTTCTTTGTCATAATAGCGGATGGTTGACGTAGGGATATTTAAGGCTTTCGCAACTTGGGATATTGTATAGGTCATTTTTTTCACTCCTTAACATTGACTTTGAAGTTAACTTTAATGTTAGTATGACAGTAAGCAAAGGAAAAAGCAATGAGGAGGAAACAGAAATGACAGAAAAAACCATGAAAGCTGCTGTATTAAAAGGACCAGAAACGATCGAGGTCAAAGAAGTCCCTGTGCCGAAAGTGGAAGAAGGACTGATCGAGATCCAAGTTTCAGCGTGCGGCGTCTGCGGCAGTGACGTGCATATGTGGCAAGCAGGGAAAGGTTGGGGTAAAACAGGGGAGTCCGATTTTATCATGGGTCACGAGTTTTGCGGTGTCGTGACGGATGCAGGCGATAGTTCCTTTAAAATCGGCGATCGTGTTGCTTTTTGGGCCAATCTTTATTGTGGGAAATGTGATATGTGCCAAAAAGGGCAAGAGCATTTGTGTCGGGAAGTAAATGGCACCAATTATATCGGCTTTGTCTGCAATGGCGCCTATGCCGAACGGTTTGTCGGAAAAGCATCCAATGCTTATAAATTGCCAGACACAGTTTCAGATACAGCGGCTAGCTTGATTGATCCCTTGATGGTTGCCTATCATGCCGTCCGCAAATCCAACATCAAGTTAAATGACAAAGTCTTGGTTTCTGGAAGTGGGATCATCGGGCAATTGATTGGCGAATTGGCAAAAAAAGCTGGGGCATCATATGTGGCGATGTCCAAAATCAACGATACAAAAATAGAGAAAGCCAAGGAATTGGGAATCTTTGACGATTACTTTGACACCAAGGATCCAAACCGTGGGGAAGTATTGAAAGACGCGTCTGCTGGTGGGTTCGATTTGATTTTTGAAGCAGTCGGTTCCAGCAGTTCCTTAGCGACGTGCATTGAGGCTGCTCGTCCTGGTGCAACGATCGTGGCGATCGGAAATTCCGTTGCTCCCGAAATTCCTTTTTCATTAAATCGGTTGGTCTTGCAAGAAATCAAGCTCATCGGCAGCGTTTCATGCACCCGCCAAGAATTTGAACAAACGATCGACTTGATTGCTAGTGGCATGATCGATCCCACAAAATATATCACGGATGAATACCCATTGGAAAAACTGCAAGAGGCGTTAGAACGCCAAACGTTAGAAGATGATCCAATGGTCAAAGCGGTTGTGACGTTTTAACGCTACCTGCGGCACAGAAGTGAAGAACTTCTGTGCTTTTCGTTTGTAAAAAAGCATCTGGAATAAAAACACAAGCCCCCTCTCAATGTTGATGTGTAGAGAGGGGGCCAATGTTCATTTTATAGCGTAACTATTTTTTCCCAGCATTCTTCACACTTTCTGCCACGACTTTAGCAACATCAGGCTGAAACGCATCTGGAATGATAGTGGTCGGAGTCAATGCTGATTCGGGGATCAAACTAGCGATTCCTTGTGCTGCTGCGATCTGCATCTCGATCGTGATGTCTCTTGCTCGAGCGTCTAATGCGCCTCGGAAGATTCCTGGAAAGGCCAAGACATTATTGATCTGATTAGGGAAATCACTGCGACCAGTGCCGACGATAAAGGCACCAGCTGCCAGTGCTTCATCAGGGAAAATCTCTGGCGTTGGATTCGCCATCGCAAAAATCACTGGTTTTTCTGCCATCGTTTTGATCCATTCAGGGTGCAGCACACCAGGAGCGGAAACGCCTACGAAGACATCTGCTCCTTTGAGGGCATCTTCTAGTGTTCCTGTTAGCTGTTGACGATTTGTGACTTTGGCGATTTCTGCGTGATGGGGCGCAAGTTCATGGTTCGTTTCTGAAAGGATCCCTGCTTTGTCGACGACCGTGATGTGTTTGATGCCAGCAGCCAGAAATTTCCGGGTAATGGCAAGGCCAGCAGAACCACCGCCGTTGATCACGATTTTGACCTCTTCAAAGGATTTGTCGATCAGCTTCAGGCTATTGATCAAAGCGGCTAAAACGACGATGGCAGTCCCGTGTTGGTCATCGTGGAACACGGGGATCGATAATTCCTCAATCAAGCGTCGTTCGATCTCAAAGCAGCGAGGGGCGCTGATATCTTCTAGGTTGATCCCACCAAAGGTTGGTGCGATCGCTTTGATCGTTTGAATGATTTCTTCGGTGTCTTGCGTGTCTAGGACGATCGGGATAGAGTCGATCCCAGCAAAGCGTTGGAACAAGGCCGCTTTGCCTTCCATGACCGGCATAGCAGCTTTGGCACCAATGTTGCCCAAACCTAAAACCGCCGAGCCATCGCTGATCACGGCGACGGTATTTTTCTTCGTGGTCAAGGTGTAGGCGAGTTCTTCGTTTTCCGCAATCGCCGATGAAACAGCTGCGACCCCTGGAGTGTAAGCGATACTTAAATCTTCTTTTGAGTCAATAGTGACTTTAGAAACAACAGCTAATTTTCCTCCATTTTCCTCGGCTTGTTTCATAGCTGCTTCTTTGACATTGATCGTTGACATTCTTCATTTCTCCCTTCCGATTTCAAACAATTAAAATAATAGTCGTAACAGTGCTGTCATTGAGATAACGGTGATCGCGCCACCCAAACGTGTAGCTACTTGGGCAAATGGCATCAAATTCATGCGGTCGGCGGTACTTAAAATCGCGACATCGCCGGTTCCACCCATTCCGCTTTGGCAAGCAGAAACGATGGCCGCTTCGATGGGGTACATATTCATAAAGCGAGAAACGACAAAGCCCGTGGCGATCACGGTGAAAACAACGCTGATAACGACTAAAAAGTACTGCCAGGTCAGCATGCCGACGACATCCTTCAAAGGAATATAAAGCAGTCCTAATCCTGCCATGAGTGGAAATGTAAAGTTACCCGAGATGAATTTGTAAAGCTGTTTCGATCCTTTTTGGGTTTCTTTTGGTACGACATTCAAGTATTTCAAGAAAGCGGCTGCCACGATCATGAGAACAGGTCCAGGAAACCCAGTGACGTGTTCCAGCAAACCGCCGAGAATAAAGAGCGTACAAGCGGTCAGCACACCGGCACCCATCAATTTGACGTCGATCGGTGATTGATCTTCAACCAACGCATCTTTCAAATCATCCCCATCACTCATTTTGACGAGTTGGCCTTTTCCTGAAAGCCGCGGTTTTTGTTCCCCTAAGCGAGTCAACAAGCCAGTACAAACGATCGCGAAAAAGTTGCCGATGATGGTGGCTGGAATCAACTGCCCGACTAATTGCTCGCTACCTAAACCAGTGATGGCACTATAGCCTAAGGAAAGCGGCAAGATTCCTTCCCCAATACCGCCAGCTAAAACAGGAGTCACAATAAAGAACAAAGTGTGCTTCCAATCTAGCCCTAACAGGACGCCGACAAGAGTACCTACGCCCATCGCTAAGACCATGCCTAACATCATAGGAATGATCATTCGCATCAACCCTTGGACTAAGGTTTTGCGATTCATCCCTAAAATACTGCCGCAAACCAAACAGGCGATATAGAAATAAAGAAAGTTCGCTTGCTTCATTAAGATATTGGTTGATTCCAATACGTTTTGATTGATGAGATTAAAAAAGACCAAGATTGACGGAATCAACAAAGAAAAAATAGCGGGACCACCGAAATTCTTAATGATAGGGATGTTGGCACCAATCGTTCCTAATAACCAGCCTAAACTTAGGATAACGGCGAACCCACCCAGCATATTGACAGGCAGTTGTTGCAGAAAAGCAGTGATCAAGATAATGGCAGACATTACCAGATAGACGGGCAAAGGAACGGAACCAACATAGAAAGACCACCACTTTGCTTTGGTTTGCGTTTTTTCAACAACGGGTTGTTTTGCGACGACTTGTTTCATTCAAATACCTCCTTTGGATGTCTCCAGTATAAGGAAGCGCTCACAAACAAAGAAGATTATTTAACTAATTTAATTAAATGCAACTTAAAAAAAGACCTTCGGAAAAAGATTCCTATGTTAAAATGAGCGTGTAATGAACGCTTATTAGCAATTGGGGAGGAACGACTATGCGGGAGCGGCCAGTCCGGCTGTGGGTGCTGTTAGTAGGGATTTTTACCAGTACCTTATGTATCGTTCTAACATTATTTTATGTACTGATGATGATGGAACAAAAAGAGCAAATGCACCGAGATGAAGAAACGCTGCTGCTATCGATCGGTCGTCAGTTAGCGTCAGAAGCGGAGGTCAAGCAAGCACTGCGGGATGAGAAAGCCAGTCCCCAGTTGCAATCATATACCAATGAATTAGCAAAAAATTATGGGTTGGACTTTATTGTTTTGATGAACCAAGACGCTATTCGGATCACGCACCCAGATCCTGAAAAAATTGGTCAACCTTTTACTGGTGGCGATGAAACACCTGCCATTGAAGGCAAGGAGTCTCTCTCCATTGGCAACGGCACCTTAGGACAATCCTTACGGGGGTTCGTTCCAGTGAAAGAAGATGGAGAACAACTTGGCGTCGTGGCATTAGGGATTAAAATGACTTCACTGCAATCGTTGATCTTACTATCACAAAAAGGCTATCGGAAAGCATTGTTCATCAGTTTGCTATTAGGCGGGGGGATTGCATTATTCGTGGCATTTTATTTGAAACGCCAACTGCATAATTTGGAACCACAAGAAATCTCACGTTTGTTAGAAGAGCGCAATAGTATGCTGGAAGAAACCAAGGATGTTGTTTTTGTCTTAGACTTAGCCAAGAACATCTTGCTGGCAAATCGAGCCGCCACGGCATTGCCGCTTGCTACTGCATCAGAAGATGGCTTGGTTGGCCAATCCCTGCTAACGATCCTGCCTGCTTTGCAGCATGTTGATTTTGACAAGAAGCAAGAGCGGTTAGTACAGCAAGAAGGGCAGGACTATGTCTTTTCATCGGCGCCGATCATCGTGAGAAATCAGCAGATAGGGTATATTATTTTTCTAAGAAATGCGACAGAGTCCTTATTCATTGCGGATCAGTTGGCAAATACGACAGCCTATGCGACGGCACTGCAAAGTCAAGCCCACGAATTTATGAACAAGCTGCATGTCATCTATGGTTTGGTGGACTTAGAAGCCTATGAAGAGTTGACGATCTATTTAGATGATATTTTGAAACCAGAGAAAGAATTTGCTCATCGGCTAGCGATTCTCATTAAAAATCCCTTGCTGGCAGGTTTTTTGATTGGCGAGCGGCAAAAATTTTTAGAAAAGAAATGCCAGCTGTTGGTAGAAATTTTTCCAGAGATTCCCCAAGGAGCCGTTGCACATGAAACCAAAGTCTTATTAAACCTTTATCAATATATACATCATCTTTTGCTGCAAAAGCATTTGACCCAAGAGGTATTTATGAAAATCGAGTACCAAGAAAATCAACTGCAAACGAGTTGGCAGCTAGCGGAAGAAATGCTGACACCCACAGAACAAGTGACTTTACAGCGAGTTGGCTATTTTCAGCAATTGTTGCATGAAGTCAACGGGAAAATCATTTTTCAACAAGCCCAAGGTGTTTTGGAAGTGACGATCACGAATGATTATCGGAAGGAGCAGCTATGAAAGCCAATATTTTGATTGTTGAAGACGACCCGATGGTTCAATTTATTCATCGCAGCTATTTAGAACGTTTGGCGGTTTTTGAGCGAATTTTTTCGGTGGAAACAGTGGAAGAAGCGCAAGAAATGCTGCAAAAAGAAACCATTGAGCTGCTCTTGCTGGATATCCATTTGAAAGATGGTAATGGTTTGGAGCTGTTGCAAACATTACGGGAACAACAACAGGCTGTGGATGTCATCATGATCACGGCTGCCGATGAAACACGATTGATCAGTCAAAGCCTGCATTTGGGGATGCTGGATTATTTGATCAAGCCGTTTTCCTTCGAACGATTTGCCCAAAGTATCCAAGTATTTCAGCAACGACGGGAAAGCCTCAAACATCCACGGATCGCTCAGCAGCAAATCGATCTGCTGCTGCAGGGAAACCAAAAAAGTCCGTGGATCGAACTGGAAAAAGGGTTGACAGAAGACACGCTTCAGCTGATCCAAGAAACGATTCGTACCATCAAACAGCCATTTACAGTCCAAGAATTGGCGCAAGCTTGCGCATTGTCCCATGTATCGGTACGAAAGTATGTCGCCCACTTAGAAAAGACCAAAGCCATTCGCAGCGAAAATGTGTATACAAAAATTGGGCGTCCATATAAACAGTATTTTTTGATCACTGACAAAGAAGAGTGAGCGTTGTTATCTTTATCCTTATCAGTGTTTTTGAAGCTAGCCAGTTCTCATGGTACTCGCCAAAAACAACGGTTCAAGTGATCTACCACTTGAAGGGGACGGTCGGTGAGAGTGGCTAAGACAAAAGAAACAAGCAGACCCAATGCAAGTAGGAAGGGCAAGCTTCTGAGTGTCATCATGTTTTTTCACTCTGAGAACGCCTTTCTACAAAAAAAACCGCTCTTGTCGTTCAGCCAAGTGCGGTTTTTTTATCCTTTATTTATCTAACGTTTCAATCGCCTGATGAATCGCTAGCAAATCAGGGACGGTGATTTGCGCATTGATCAACAGGACGGGTCCTTTTTCAAAGGTTTCAGACAATGGAGTGGTGCTTAGACAGAGATCGTAGTCGTCGTCGACAAACTGATCACGAATATCAAGATTGTAGAACCCTTGAAATGGCGCTTTGATCAGTTCTCTGATGGTCAGTGAAATCGCCAGCGGCAAGTCTGTTTCCAGTTTGATCTTGATTTTTTGCTGAAAATCAGCTGGCGGCAAAATCAACGTCCACGCCGTAGCGACATAAAGAGAAAAGCCACTGCGTTTCAGCGGATCTGCTTGGTAGAACGAAGTTTTCGTCACTAGCTTTTCGGCTTGCTTTTGTAAATCAGGAAAATGTTCGGTTAAAAACTGTGCAGTATTATAGCCAGCTAATGTATGGTCGACTGGCCCAAACAATTCGATCGTTAAAAGCCCATTCAAGAGGGTATTCACGATCCTACTTTTGCAAGGACGGGTCAACTTGGATTTTGGTGCGAAAGCGGTCATCGACCAGAGCAGTTTTTGGATGCTGGTCGTTGGTTTTTTGGGGGAAAACGCAGCGTCCAGTTGCGCATCGGCAAACGTTCGATCGAGATTGGATGCCAGCCATAGAAAACAAAAGCGGCATTCATTTGCATCAAGAAAGAAGTGTTCCGCTAGTTCTGACGATAAATGGCTGTAAATAGCGGTCTCTTCATCAATCAGAGGGTGAAAAAGGGAAAGATCTGACCCAATCAAGGGCGGTTTGATCGCCACTGCTTCTGGCGAAATCCGTTGTCCTTTGCGAAACCGCAAAATAGTGACGGCCAAAATGTACGTGGTCATTTTCAATTCGATCGGGTTAAAGGGAATCTGGTTGTTTTGGTAAAAGTCTTGAGCGATGGTTTCGCATTTTTTCTGGGAAAGACCAGTAAAGGGCCAATGCAGACCAGCAAATGTTCGCCAAAAGAAGACCATCATAAAGTAGCGGATACGGGCTTCACTGCCTACGAGTCGAACCGTCCCTTTTTGCTTTTGCAGCTGAAATCCCAATGGAGCAAGCAGTTTTTGCAACGCATAGATTCGTTTGCGAACGGTTGATTCGGAGAAGTAATGATCAGCGGCGAATTGGATCAAATTGATCTCATTTTGCAGCAAAAGAGTTTCCAGCAAATAAAAAAAGGGATTCGCTTCCAGCAACTGCCGACTCAATCGCTTGTAGTCTCGCTTCGTCCCAATAAAGGATAACCCCAAGCCGTGTTTGGCAATCAAAAGCGGTGAGGGATCGTCTTGCAAGGAAAGCGAGCGTTTGCTTAAAGTGTCGAAGCTTTTTTGGATGGAGCGGCGATCCAAAGCCAACGCTTGACTGATCTCTTCAATGGGAACAAAGCGTTTTTGAAGATACAAAAACCGCAGCAAGTCGATATCTCTCTTGAGGGTGTGTCCAAAAAATGGATAAAAGCGTTCCATAATCCAAGCTCCGTTCTAAAGGTTTCTCTATGTACTCGACTCTCTTATGATAGCACAAAAAACGTGATTTTTTTGCAAATGAAATCGGCATTTTTTTGTCTCCTTTTCCCAGCAAAACCTTCTATACTGTTTTCTGATAAAGACTCGCTTTCCTCATTACTCAAGGATTTTTGTGAGGAAAGCAGTGCAGAAATAAAGGAGCGAAAGCGATGAAACACAAAAGAGGTTGGCAAAAGCATGCAGGGATTTTTTTCCTGTTGTTGATGGGGTTTCTTATAGGCAGTCTGACTGTAAACAGCGAAACCACCACGTATGATTTTGACTATCAAACCGATGCGACCGGGCAGTATTTGACAAATGGAACGGCGCAAGGAGATACGTACAATTACAAGTATGGACAGGCGCCGGGGGTTGCTTTTGATGAAGAGAACTATGTCAATTATGCAGATGAAGCATATCTGAAAAAGAGTGTCAAAGAAGCAGCGGGTCAAGTACTATTTGATGTAACGTTAGCTGTCAAAGGCAACCAGACCAGTACCCCTGTTGATCTGGTCATGGTGATCGATTATTCTTCCTCTATGACGGGAGAAAAATTGACCAACGCCTTGTTGGGGTTGCAGCAGTTTGGAAATGAATTGGCTGATTCGCTGGCGAATGGTTCCATTCGGATCGGGATCGTTGCCTACAATCGGGAAATCTACACCACCAATGGTTTTTCTACCGATATCGCCTACTTAGAACAATTTCTGCGGGAGACGGCCGAAACCCATTCTGGAACCTTCATGCAAAAGGGCTTGCTGGCAGGGCAACAGCTATTACTGGAAGAAAGTCGACCAGAAGCGGAAAAGCTGTTTATCCATATTGGTGATGACAGTGCCAATCGTAGTTATTTGCCAGCAGATGATGCAACAGTTTATCAAAATACTGGCGCAATCCGCGATTACAATGGCTATCACACGGAAAGCTATGTCGAGTCATTTCAAACATCGGCTACTGCTTACCATACGACAAGTAAAAATCCGTCAGATTCGCAAGCTATTCCTGTTAGCAGTACGGTGGTGACAGACGAAACCCTTGGCACGATCGTCGCGCTTAAAAAATCTGGGTTTACCTATTATTCGGTAGCAACGGCGCCTTCCGCACGAGGGGAATACATTGGGCGTAATCTGGCGTCTGCACCAAGCAATTACTTAACGACGGATGAAAACCTGAGTGGATTGGGTTCAGCATTGACGGAAATCGCCAATCATATCGATAAAACGATCCCTGATGGGACGATTACAGATCCGATGGGCGAGGGCATTCTTTTGCAAGGATCTGGCAAGTTTGATGCCGATCAGTATCAGTTAGTCGGGTGGCGCAAAAATGCGCAAGGAGAGTGGGTCGAGGCGCAGGAAGTTGCAACTGGAGTAACCGTTTCTGAAAAGAATCAGACCATTACGGTCAGTGGGGTAGCTTTAGGTGAAAATGAAAAACTGACGTTGACCTACCAAGTTCGTCTGAATACGGAAGCCCCAGATTTTAAAGGAGAGACGTGGGTGTTGTGCAATGGCCGTACGACCTTAACCCCAGCAAGCGGTGATGAAGCATTAGATTTCCCGATTCCTTCCATCAAAGCACCCAGTGTTTCCCTTGCGGTTCTTAAAAAGTGGGTCAATGTTTCAGCAGCTGAGATTCCCGATCAAATCGATTATCAAGTCAAAAGAACCACTACTACGGCAGCAGACAGTTGGCAGCAGTCAGACCGTTTGACCCTTGAAAAAGCCAATGATTTTCAAGCATCATTCACAAAACTACCCGTTGCTGGTCAAATGGCAGACATACCAAAATACAACAATCAAGGGGAAGACTTCGTGTATTGGGTTGAGGAAGTCAATGTCCCCGACGGCTTCGAAAGCAGTGTGACGACTGAGGGAGATACCCTTGTAATCACCAATACAAAAAAAGAAACCGAACCAAGTACAACAGAATCAAGCACGACGGAACCAAGCACGACGGAACCAAGTACAACAGAATCAAGCACGACGGAGCCAAGTACCACGGAACCAAGCACAATCGAACCAAGCACAACCGAACCAAGTACAACGGAGCCAAGTATCACGGAACCAAGTACAACGGAGCCAAGTACAACGGAGCCAAGCACGACGGAACCAAGTACGTCGGAATCAAGTATCACGGAACCAAGTACAACGGAGCCAAGTACAACGGAGCCAAGCACGACGGAACCAAGTACGTCGGAATCAAGTACAACGGAGCCAAGTACCACGGAGCCAAGCACGACGGAGTCAAGTACGTCGGAATCAAGTACAACCGTACCAAGTACGACAGAATCAAGCACGACGGAATCAAGCATGATAGAGTCAAACACAAAAGAATCAAGTACAATGACGCAAAATAATACTAAACCAAATTCTACCGAGAACAGTACGTTACCGTCGAAAGAAAAACAACTACCCAAAACGAATGAACAAACCGCCGACTGGTTAGTCGGTTTGGGTTTGATGATTGTTGTAACAACGATTGGCGTATTCGTTAGAAAGAGAAAGTAACAGAGTTTTATCATTACTAGTTCTTTATCAGCAACCAGATGACTACTTATTTGATGATTAGAAAATAAAACTCTTCCTACAAAATTTATCCAAGTTTAGAAAAAAGACAACGATAATTCTTTTAAAGAATCACGTTGTCTTTTTTATCAAGCTGTTGCAAACTGGCTGTTATATAGTTGGGCGTAAAGTGAATCTCGTGCCAGTAATTCTGTGTGGGAGCCTTTTTCGACGACGGAGCCGTCTTTCATCACTAAGATCAAGTCAGCGTTTTTGATGGTAGAAAGACGATGGGCGATGATAAAGCTGGTTCGTCCTTGGGTCAAACGATCCATCGCCGTTTGGATCATTTGTTCCGTCCGCGTGTCGACACTGGAGGTGGCTTCATCAAGGATCAGGATCGTTGGGTCTGCTAAAATCGCCCGAGCGATCGTCAATAATTGTTGTTGTCCTTGTGACAGTTCGCTTTCGGAACCAATGACGGTATCGTAACCGTTGGGCAGGGTCCGCACGAAGTGGTCGCATTGGGCGGCTTTGGCGGCAGCCAAGATGTCTTCTCGAGTGGCATCGGGATTGCCATAAGCGATATTTTCAGCGATGGTTCCTTGGAATAGCCACGTATCTTGCAGCACCATACCGAATTTTTTCCGTACTGCCGGTGCCGAAAAGGACATCATGTCTTGATCGTCCAGCAAGATCTTCCCACCATTCAATGGATAAAAGCGCATCAAAAGATTGATCATGGTGGTTTTTCCAGCACCTGTTGGTCCAACGATCGCGACCGTTTGTTTTGGTTTGACGGAAAATTCGACGTTTTCCATCAAGAGTTTTTCCTTGCTGTAGCCAAAGGAGACGTGTTGAAAATCGATTTTTCCTTTGATGGTTTGTGGAACTGGCAGTTGTTGGGTCGCAGTTTCTTCTTCAGGATAATCAAGGATCTCAAAAATTCGTTCGAGAGATGCTAAGGCACTTTGCAAGGTGTTCATAATATAAGAGGCTTGCGTGATCGGTTCAGACACTTGGTTGATGTATTGCAGATAGGCTTGTACGAGACCAATGGATAATTGCCCTTGCAACACCATTAGACCACCAACGACGGCGCTTAAGATAAAGCCGATTTGATTGATAAAGCGCACGAATGGATTGATAGCTGCACTGACGAACTGTGCTTTTCGAAAGGCTTTAAATTGGGCTTCACTCAATTCCGCCATTTCCGCTTCAACGGCAACTTGTTGGTTGTAGGATTTGATCAGCGGATTTGCGGTATAAAACTCTTCCGCACGACTGCTGATAGCACCTAATGTTTCTTGGTTTTTGGTAAAGTAGCTCAAGTTTTTTCGTGCGAGAACGGTGGTCACAAAAGCACTCAAAAGCAAAATCAGAACCACGCCGATCGTCAGTAATGGGCTGAGATAAAGCATGGCGATCAAGCCGAAGGTAATGCTGATGGTTGCGGTGATCAGCTGCATCAAACCGACTTGCAAGACCTCGGATACTTTATCTAAATCGAGAATCACTCGGCTTAAAATATCGCCAGTATGATGTTTGTCGTAAAAACTGATAGGCAGGCGATTGAATTTGTCACTGATTTGTTTGCGTAAAGTCAAGGTCAGGGTTTCACTGACACTGGCCATCGTATACTCTTGCAGCAAGGAAAAGAGACTGATCAAAAGCCACGTTCCCGCTAAAAGGACGACTGGACCTAAAATACTTTGCCAAAAATCATTGATCTGCCAGCCTTTTTGTTGAAACAAGGCAATCAGATTATCCAGTCCACGCCCCAAGATCAAAGGGGCGATGGACATTAGTAAGGAAAAGAACAAGGCGGAAGCGATAATCAGTAGAAAGCGGGCTTTTTGTTCCATCAGCAAACGCAGCAAGCGTCGGCTTGTATGTTTCATGTTTTTTGGGGCATCCATTGTTTGTTTACTCATCCTTCATTCCTCCCATTCCTTGAGATGAGGCAAACTCTTGATAAGTTTGGCAATTGCGTAATAATTCTTCGTGGGTTCCTTTACCGACCATTTTGCCGTTATCCAAGACAATGATTTGATCGGCATTTTTGACGGTCGATACCCGTTGAGCCACGATAATGACGGCGGCATCTTTCGTGTATTCTTTCAATGCACGCCGCAAATTGGCGTCTGTTTGATAATCCAAAGCAGAAAAACTGTCGTCAAAGAAGTAGATTTCTGCTGGCTTTGTCAGCGCTCGGGCAATACTCAATCGTTGCTTTTGACCGCCAGAGAAATTGCTGCCTTTTTGAGCAACTGGACTTTCATAACCTTCAGTCAAGCCTTCAATAAATAACTTGGCTTGAGCAACTTCAGCGGCTTTTGCCATCGCCTCATGGGTTGCTGGACGATTGCCGAAACGCAAGGTTTCTTGAATCGTGCCGCTAAGCAAGAGCGCTTTTTGCGGGACATAACTAATTTGGTCCCGTAATTCGGCTTGTGAGATCTCTTTGATGTTGCGGCCAAAAAGCGTGATCGAACCAGCAGTCACATCTTTGAAACGCAACAGCGCTTTGGCGATGGTGCTTTTGCCAGAGCCAGTTCCACCAACGATCGCTGTCGTTTTGCCTCGATGGATCTCGAAGCTGATATCTTCTAAGACAGGTTCTTCGGCACCTTCATACGTAAACTGCACGTGATTGAAAGCTGCGATCGTTTCTGACACGGCGGTCTTGTTTAAGGTTTGGTCACCGTCGATCAAATCAATTGGTTCTTCCAAAACTTCTGTGATCCGTTGCAAGGAAGTCAAGCCTTTAGGCACCATCACGATCACCATCGCTGCCATAGTCAAAAACCAAAGACTCAGGATCGTGTATTCGATGATGGCAGTAATACTACCAATAGCAAGATGGCCCTGCAGACTTTGATAGCCGCCGTAGACAAGGATAGTCGAAATCGAGAGTCCCATTACTAAATTGACGGTCGGATTCAAGACAGCAAAGAGGCGATTGACTTGGATCATGGTTTTCGCATATTCCGTCAAGGTTTGATCTGTCCGTTCTTTTTCGTAAGCAGCTTTGTCGAATGCTCGAATCACCCGAGCGCCAGTAAAGGTTTCTCGTAAGATCCGCATCATTTTATCGACTAGTTTTTGCGTGATTTGTGATAATGGGATCGCTTTGCGAATCACTCCATAAGCGATCATTGAAAAACATAGGATCGCTACGATTGGGACCCAAATCATCCGTAAAGAGACGGTGCCGGTTAGAAAAATTGAAGCAGCGACGATCATTGGGGCTGGCAAAATCATTTGCAGCGCCATCATCAAAATTTGTTGGATGTTGTTGATGTCGCTGGTGGTACGTGCCAGCAAAGTGGGCGTACCATAGCCATCAACAGCGGATACAGAGAGTTCTTGTGTTTTTTTGAAAAGGCGCATCCGCAAAAAATGCCCGAATTTTCCTGAAAGATGGGCAGATAAATAACTACCGCCTACAGAGACGATCACGGTGCCGATGGCAATGGCAAACATCCACCAGCCATTGTGCCAAATGGCTGTCGTGTCGACTTTCAAGATCCCTTCATCAATGATTTTTGCCAAAAAATACGGCAACAGGAGTGTGCCGAAGGATTGGACCAGCATCAAAAGAAATAAACTGAAAAAGAAGCGTCGTTCTTCTTTATAAAATAACTGTAATTGTTTCATGATTTCCCTCCAAAAATGTCGTTCTATGGTAGAATAAACTGTAACGTTACGTTACAGTCAAGCAAGGAGTGAAATTTTTTTGAAAAAACAATTGACCATCAGTGAGATGTCCGCTTATGCTGGCGTGAGTCGGCGCACATTGATTTATTACGATCAGATCGATTTATTCAAACCGCATTCGATTGGTGAAAACGGCTATCGCTACTACGGCTTTGAACAATGCCTTGAGTTAGACGTGATTTTGCTCTTGCGTTCTTTAGACATGCCCTTGCAAGACATTCGACAATTTTTGAAAAACCGCAACCCTGAATACACGCAAAAGGAACTTGTGGAACGGCGAGGAGAAGTCCGAGCCAAAATCGCTGCGCTACAAGAATTGGAACGAACCTTCGATCGCTACATCCAGCGCTATGAAAAAGTACAGAAAGCCGATTTTGAGACCTTTACGATAGCGCACCACAAAGCAGAGGCGTTTATCGTTTCTGAAGAGATTGCTGGCGATGATCCAGAATCTGCTTATCAAGTGTACGCTCGTTTTTATCCGCTAGTGGATTATAAAGATGCCTTCAGTGGCTACCCCATCGGCTTTTTAAGTGCTGGAACGACATTAGAGGATCAGACCTTTCACGCATCGCCTTATCGGGCACTGATCTTGATTCCACAAGATCGGCTGCATCTCTATCCTGAAAAGCTGATCATCACGCGTCCTACTGGCACGTATGTGTCTGGGTTTGTCAGTGAGGGAGAGGAGCAAATTGCTGCTTTTACCCATCGCATCCAAGCCTTTCTAAAAGAGAAGCAGTTGAAGATCGATGGCGATGTTTGGGAATTGTTATGGCAAGATGAAGTCTTTACCGCCCAAAAAGAATTGCAGATATTTGAAGTGATGGTCCCAGTGAAGCCCGAGTAATGGACGAGGCACGCGTATCTGTAGGAACCGAAAATCAAGATACGCAATCGCAATGGTTGTTGCGGGCTTTTCAATGGAAGCAAAATAGAAGCAAAAGAGATGGACGAAGCAAGATCCCTCCCCTACAAAGAGCCCAGAGAAGCGTTGAAATTCCCATTTTCCTTTTTTCTCGTTATACTTGAAAGAACAGATGAGAAAAAAGGGGAAATTTTAATGAAAAAAGAAACAGGATTACGCTCGCTTTATGCGTTGATTGGTGTCGCCATTTTAGGATTCGGGGCGGCATTGTTGCGGGTCGGCGGAGTAGGGCTAGACCCATACACAGCAGCCAATATTGGTGTCGGCGAGCTGCTAGGGTTATCTCTTGGGGTCTATCAATTGATGATCAATATCGCTGTCCTAGTATTGATTTTTATCTTTGGCCGTCGCCATATCGGTATCGGGACGGTCATCAATATGGTGCTGACAGGATTCTTCATCGACTTTTATACCAATGTTTTTGATTGGTTATCCGTCGGTCCGAATAATTGGTGGCAGCAAGGTTTGTTCTTGTTGATCGGGATCATCTTCTTTACCTTCGGAGCTTCATTTTATATGTCAGCGAATTTGGGCAGCGCCCCCTATGACGCGATCGCCCCAACCATCGTCGATCAGACGAAAGCCAACTATCGAGTGGTGCGGGTGATTCAAGACGTTGCCTTTGCCTTGATTGGGCTCTTCACAGGCGGGCCTATTGGGATCGGAACCTTCATCAGTGCCTTTTTAGTGGGCCCACTGATCAAATTCTGGGACAACCGTGTCTCTCAGCCATTCATCGAAAGCAGTGTCAAAAAAGCGATTTTTAAATAAAAAAGGTCTGCAGCAAAGAGAAGTCGAAGCGATTTAGTCGCCCACTTCACTTTGCTGCAGTTTTTTTGCCATTTGATCAAGGAATTCTTGCATAATTGCTTCTCAGTCGCTAGAATAAAAAAGCCGAGGAGGGGTAAGTATGCAATTACCAACACCGTTTATTGAAAAATACCAACAGTTGCTAGGAGAAGAAGCATCAGTTTTTTTTACCGCTTTAACCGATAATCAGCCAATCAAAGGCTTTCGCTTGAATATTGCTAAGCCGCACGCACAAGCGATGCTGGCAAAATATGGACCAGCTGCTGTACCCGCCCCCTATGCAGAAGCGGCTTATATTGGCGAAGTCAAAGGCCGTTCGCTGCTCCATCAAGCTGGCTATGTCTACAGTCAAGAACCTAGTGCGATGATCGTAGCAACGATCGCAGCCGCTCAACCAGGGGAGCGGGTCTTAGATTTATGTGCGGCACCAGGGGGCAAAACAACGCAGCTGGCAAGCCAATTACAAGGAAAAGGGCTGCTTGTAGCAAATGAGATTTTCCCCAAGCGTGCCAAAATCCTATCAGAAAATGTGGAGCGTTGGGGTTTTCCGAATGTAGTCGTTACCAATCAGGCACCGCAAGAATTGAGCCGCCATTTTCCTCAGTTTTTTGACAAGATCGTGGTGGACGCCCCATGTTCTGGTGAAGGAATGTTTCGTAAAGATCCCGTCGCATTAGAAGAATGGCAAGCAGATACACCTGATCAGTGTGCGATCAGGCAAAAAGACATTTTGGCACAAGCCGTTGCGATGCTAAAACCGGGGGGCCAGCTGATCTATTCCACCTGTACCTTTGCCCCAGAAGAAAACGAAGCGATGATGGCTTGGTTAATGGAGGAGTATCCCTTCACGATCGAAGCGATCGACTTGGACAATGTATCTCATGGGCGCAGCGAGTGGGGAGCTGCACCTGGGATTGAGAAAACCATCCGCTTATGGCCGCATTTAAACCAAGGAGAAGGTCATTTCGCTGCGAAATTGACCTCGCTAGCAGAAGCAGCGCCAGTGAAAAAGAAGAAAAAAGGCAAAGGAGCGACAGCCAAGAGTCCATTGGATGCAGCGACTCAAAAGTTGTGGCAAGCCTTTCGCAAGGAGTTTCCGTTTTTACAGGCACTGAATGCGACGCCACAGCTGCTAGGAGAAAACCTCTGGCTCGTTCCTGAAGAAATGCCTTCTTTAAAAGGGATCAAGTTTATGCGCCCAGGTTTGCACGTCGGCGTCGTTAAGAAGAATCGGATCGAGCCAAGTTATGCGTTGGCATTGGCGATCCATGCAGAAGAAGGGGCACCGACAGTGCCGATCACTTTGCCGCAATGGCAGCAGTATGTGGCAGGTGAAACCTTGAGCGTGCCAGGAAATGCTGGATGGGTGATTTTGACAGTCGATGAGATCCCAGTCGGTTTTGGAAAACAAGTCCAAGGAACCGTAAAAAACTTCTTTCCTAAAGGATTAAGATTCAAAGCGATTTAAACGAAATAGTGTTTTTATTTCAGTCCTCGTGCTATGATGGAAGTAGCAAAATAAGGGAGCTGATCGATATGAAAACATCATCAAAAGTAACGATTGGATTAAGCATTGCAGCGATCGCTGGGATCACTACTGCCGTCGTTGTATCAGACAAAGTATTCAATAAAGTACGCTTCGCTTGCAACCGACACAAAGTAAAGAAATTTGTCGATGACAAATTCAACGGCAATGAAAAATTGCTGGATGTCGTAGACGGCTTATCTGACAATGAATTGGATTCGTTGTTAGGTGTGATGAAAAAAGTCAATGAGGGCCGCAACAAAATCTCTGTTTACGGAGACAATATCAAAGATTCGACAGAACATGTCAAAGACAAGTTGACGAGCTTTGTTGATTCCGTCTTTTAAGCCAATCATTCCATTTGAAACTCGCAGGGACATCGGTCTTTGCGAGTTTTTCTCGTCTTTCTAAGCGTTTTTCGTTATACTAACAAGGAAATGCACGAAATGGTGCGAGGTAGAGGAGTGAAAGTGAAGTCGTGGAAAAAACAAGTACCTTGACTGCCGAGGAAAAAGCCTTCTTTATGGAAGAAGCAATCAAAGAAGCCCGAAAAGCAGAAGGGTTGGCAGAAGTACCGATCGGTGCTGTCGTCGTCTTGGATGGTAAAATCATTGGTCGTGGGCACAATCTACGAGAAACGCAGCAGCAAGCCGCAGCGCATGCGGAGATGTTTGCGATCGAAGAAGCCTGTCGCACTGTCGGAAGTTGGCGCTTAGAACAAGCGCAGCTGTTTGTGACCTTGGAACCATGCCCAATGTGCAGTGGGGCGATGTTATTGGCACGGGTGGAAGAAGTGTATTTTGGTGCCTACGATCCCAAAGGCGGCACTGCTGGTACATTGATGAATTTATTGGAAGATGAGCGCTTCAACCATTGGTCCTATGTGGAAGGCGGCATTTTAGAAGAAGCATGCGGCCAGCTGCTAACAGATTTTTTCCGAGTATTACGAGAAAAGAAAAAACAAAAAAAGGCTGGCAATCTCTAACGAAATACGTTATACTAAGTTTTGCCGAAAGGCTAGGACAATGGAGGTCTTGTGAAGCGTGTCAGATCCGGAAGGAAGCAGCACTAAGCAGGATTCTCCATGTGTCTGATTGAAAAACTGCCTGCTTTTGAAGAAAGCAGTAGTACTAATTGAATCGATGATCATTCAACCCTGAGACAGACTGTCTTAGGTTTTTTTATTGTCTGAAAGTCTTTAGTTGAGTCTTCTCTTTGATAAATTTTCATGATCAATTTTTAGCCAATCTAGTAAAAAGTGAATCACGATTGTTTGATTGTAGGTGAAGAATTGCTGATTAGCTAGTTACTTTTTTACGACTTTCTTGTGTATTTTCGAAGGTAGTCAGAGGTTGATCGTTTTAAAGTATCAAATTTATTTTCGTCATATTTCGCAATGTGCACCAGAAATGCAATCGTTTGATTTTGTTCGAAAAAAGTTTCATAGTGGTTAAGCTTGAAAAAAACATCCGTTGCCATGAAAGCCGTTCGTTTATTGGCATTATGAAAGGGATGTTTTTTGATTAAGTTGATTAGAAGGATTGCAGCTTTTTCCTCCATTGAGGGATATAATTCTTTTGAAAAAACGATTTGTTGCGGTTGTTTTACAGCCATGGCTAATCCAGATGGATCACGCAAGCCGATCTCTTCATTTGGTGTTTGACTTTTGATAAGCACGACATTCATTTTTATGATTTGTTTTTCTGATAAGTAGATTGTCAATGATTTGCGAGCTCCTTATACATCTCTTCATATTGAGAAAAAGATTGATCGATTAAACGATTGATTTCGAGTTCCTGCTCAGAAGGTAATGACTTTTTCGTGATTGCAGCAGCTAATTTGTCTTCATCAACAAATACGTAATCATTTTCTTGAATTCCTATTTTTTCTAATAATTCTTTCGATAATGTTAAAACAACTGAATTTCCGCTCTTTCTAATTTTTCGTTCTTGAATACTCACTTTACATCTCCTCCTTATATCGTATATACAGTATATACGATAAACGAGAATTACTCAATAATTGTATGATCGTATGTTAGTGCTATATATTTTGGATCGTATTTGCTTGGAAAAAAATCATTCCAACAATTGAGCAAAACATGGCGGTACTTTTTGACAAATGACTGCCTATTTATTCCATTCTTTTCCAAGCATTCCAATGGTTTCCCAGAGATTTTATGCTATGCTTATTTTGTAGAGAATTCCGTCGTCTTTCTACTGGCAACCCTTGATGCCAAAAGAAATGGATAGTGATTTCAGGCGACGTATTTGAAAAGAGGCGCACAATGGAAAAAATTACGATTATCCATACCAACGATCTGCATTCCCACCTAGAACATTGGCCGAAGATGCGGCGTTATTTGGATCAAAGAAAACGAGAAGCGGATACGACCGAAGAGACAGTGATCGCAGTCGACTTAGGCGACTTTGTCGATCGCTGGCATCCTTTGACAGAAGCAACTGACGGCAAGGCAAATGTCGATTTGATGAATCAAGGACATTACGATGCGGTGACGATTGGGAACAATGAAGGGGTCGGTAATCCTAAAGAGGTCTTGCAGCATCTATATGACCAAGCAGAATTTCCTGTCATTTTAGGCAATTTATTTGATAAACAGGATTTGCGTCCACCCAAATGGGCACAAGAATACAAAATCATGGAAAGCAATCAAGGAGCCAAAATCGGTTTGATCGCTTTTACGGCACCATTTCCGCTAACATATGCCCCCAACGGTTGGGATATTCGCGAACCCTTGGAGATTTTGCCCTCATTGGTGCAGCATTTGCGCTCCGAGGTCGATCTGCTGATCTTGATGAGCCATCTAGGCATCAATGCTGACCGTCAGATTGCGAGGGACTTTCCAGAACTAGATGTTATATTAGGTTCCCACACGCACCATTTGTTTGAAAAGGGCGAAGTCATCAATGGCGTTCAAATTGGGGCAGCTGGCAAGTTTGGTTTTAACATTGGCGAAGTCGAAGTGGTCTTAGATGATCACCACCGCCCGATCAAGCATCGCGCCCGTGTGATTCCGACGGATTCGTTGGTGGCTTTTCCGCAAGATGAGGAAGAGATCGCCGAATATCTATCGATCGGCCATCGCTTGCTGCGGGCAAATCAGGTGGCAGAAATTCCAGCAGCGTTTACGAGGGATTGGCAAAGTGAACATTCCTTGGTTCGGGAGGCGCTTTTGGCATTATGTGCCAAAGGACAGACAGATGCCGCCATCTTAAATACGGGGCTATTCTTAGATGATTTGCCACAAGGACGGGTTGATCAAGATCAATTGCACACGATTTTGCCCCATCCGATGCATTTGATTCGGGTGACGTTGCAAGGCGCGGATGTCATTCGATTGGTCTTAGAGATGGAAAAAAATCGCAACTTTTTGCGCAATTTCCCAATTATGGGAATGGGTTTTCGAGGGAAGATTTTTGGCGAACTGGTTTATGAAGGCATCCGCTTTGATGAAAAAAACCACCAAGTATTGTGGAAACAAGAGCCCGTCGATCCTGCTCAAAGCTACACGTTGACCCTTGTGGATCACTACTTGTTTATTCCGTTTTTCCCGACGATCGAGATTGCTGGAACCGTTGAGTTTCTTTTTCCAGACTTTATTCGCACAGTGGTCGGTGATTACCTGAGTCAGAAATACCCCATCCAGTAGTTCGTCACTCCTCCAGCTGGATTTTGCGAGAAAACCGCGACTATCATTGGGGAATAAAACAAGGTATAATAAACAACAGGTGGTGAAAAAATGACCGAAAAACAAACGATCACAGATGAAATGACATCTGTACTAGAAGAAATTATTGAAGAACCAGCGAAACAACCGCAAAAAGGCGAGTTGGTGACTTTGTTAAATGATGAAGAATTAATGATTGGCAATCGACAATACAAATTGGTCATGGATTATCGTGAAGGCTTCAATCCAGAAAAACTTGGCGAGCGTTACAGTGAAGTGTTGGCACGTTATGATTATATCGTAGGCGATTGGGGTTATGAACAGCTGCGTTTGAAAGGCTTTTTTGAAAAAGATAACCGCAAAGCATTACCCGATCAGCGTATCGACATGCTGGAAGACTATTTGTATGAGTATTGCAACTTCGGTTGTGCCTATTTCGTGATCCAACGAGTTGGCGGCAAGAAAGAAAAAAGTACCTCCCGCCGACGCAAGAAAAAGCCAACCCAAAACAATCAAAATCAAAACGCACAACAAAACGCCCATATAGAAGAAAAGCGTGACACCGTACCGCAGAAAAAAAGCAAACCAACGATCAAAAATCGTAAACCAAAAGAAAAGAACGTCAAAAAAACCGAAACAACCACGGTGAAAAAAGGCAAAAAAGAGTTTACGATTCGACAAAGGGAAGAATAAGATGAAATATAAAGGCTATTTGATTGATTTAGACGGCACGATTTATTTAGGAAAAGCGCCGATCCCTGCTGGGAAACGCTTCGTAGAATCCTTACAAGAAAAAGGACTGCCCTATTTATTTGTGACCAATAATACGACCCGCAGTCCTGAAGTCGTGGCGCAGCGATTAGCGGATGAATTTTCGATCCATGTGGCACCAGAAACGATCTATACCGCAAGCTTGGCGACAATCGATTTTATGAAAGGCCATGGCAAAGGCCGCAAAGTATTTGTGATCGGCGAAGCGGGGTTGATCGATTTGATCTTAGCTGCTGGGTTTGAGTGGGAGGAAACCAACCCAGATTATGTCGTGGTTGGCTTAGACAACCACGTGACGTATGAAAAATTTGTTTTAGCAACGTTAGCGATCCAAAAAGGAGCAACCTTTATCGGGACCAATCCAGACAAAAATATCCCGACGGAAAGAGGTTTATTACCTGGTGCAGGTTCACTGATCGCAATGGTGGAGACTGCCACCCAAACGCAACCGATTTTTATTGGCAAACCAGAAGCCATCATTATGGAAAAAGCGGTGGCACACATCGGCTTATCAAAAGAAGAGGTCTTGATGGTGGGAGACAATTACGAAACGGATATTCGCTCGGGGATCCAAAACGGGATCGATTCTTTGCTCGTATTATCTGGCTTTACCCCGAAAGCGGCAGTTCCGACATTACCAGTAGCACCAACCTATGTGGTGGATTCTTTAGATGAGTGGGATTTTGAACAATGAAAAAACAAGTGTGGCTTGAACGCTTAGGATTTGTCTGCTTGTTTTTGTTTTTGGTCAGTCTAGCGATCACCGTAACGATCAATTTTCGACCGTTATATTGGTTTGATGTCGATCACTTGAATCTGCTGGATTATACCTCGCTAACAAGAGAAGAGTTGTTGAAGAACTATGGCTTATTGTTAGATTTTCTAAACAATCCCTTTGCAAGTACGCTCGCCTTGCCAGATTTTCCAATGTCTGAAGCTGGCGCTGGGCATTTTTACGATGTGAAACAGTTGTTTCTATTAAATTATGCCGTGATGATCGTCACTTTGCTGCCCAGTATCTGGTTCGTCAATCGGTTACGGCGAAAACAACAGCAATGGCGCTTGATTCGTCCCTTTCAATGGGGAATGATTTTGCCGCTGATTTTCGGGTTTTTGATGGCTGTCGGCTTTGACCGCTTTTTCGTTACGTTCCATGAGATTTTCTTCAGTAACGACGATTGGCTCTTTAATCCAGCCACCGATCCGATCATCAACGTGCTGCCAGAAACGTTTTTCATGCATTGCTTTATTCTCTTTTTCGTCTTGATTGAAGTCTTCTTTTTTGCCTTCTATTGGTGGGGCAAACGAGGCTTGAAAAAAACAGCGTAATGAAAAAAGATCAACGATCCACTTCCTTTGAGAGAGGCGAATCGTCGGTCTTTTTTTATTGCGTAATGTAATGAGATTTACTTGGGTGTTGATGGGCTAAGCGACTTGCGGCAGAAGCTGCGATGGCACCTACGATATCATCTAAAAAGGTGTGAACGCGGGGACCGTCGTGCTTGTTCAGTTCTTTCAAAATACCCGGTTTGACTTTATCAATGTATCCGTAGTTAGTAAAGCCGATCGAGCCGTACACGTTGACGATGGATAGAGCGAGGATCTCATCGATCCCATAAAGCCCTTCGTCTTCTTTAACGATTTCTTGCAGTGGATGCAGCAGTTGATTTTCTTCTGCCAAAATATCCAATTGGACCCCCGTTAAAATCGTGTTGTGGACTTCCCGCTTGCTTAAGACAGCGTTGACGCTTTCGATACACATCTCCAAGGTGATGCCTTCAATGTAGTCTTTTTGCAAGAACATCACCAGTTCACCGATGTCTTGCAGCGAGACACCGCGGTCGGCCAACAATTCTCTTGCTTTGTCTTCAAGTGTTTTGCTTTCTAATACCATATAGTTCCCCTCCATGTAAAAATAGTTTATTCAAAAGTCAACATGTGACTGATGGATTGCGATCATAAGTAGTGCCCTATTCCAGTTGCAGCCCATGCCATTTGGGTTTTAGTCCCTTCTGACATCCATTGAAGCACAAGTGTTTGCTAGTTCTGCTTTGGCTGCCACTGCCCAAGGATGGGGGACCACCAAGTCACCAGCAAAAAGCCAGTCCATATAATACCCAGCGGCGGCTTCCAAGGAATCATCGAGGCGGTCTAATAAGCCGATTAAGAAAGGCGCTTGATCTTTACGATCCCATTTGATTTTGTCGGCTAAAAAAACGAGTAGATCGAGACGACGATAATGGGCCTTTAAGGTGGTATGACAGCTGATGGCGGACAAAATGTCTGGATCAGACACCTGAAAAACCGTTTTTGCCAACAAAGCGGATTGCTGCTGATGCAGCAAAAAAGGTGCTTGCCGCTCCGCATCTAAGATCGGTTCGCCTACCGCTATCTGCAAGGCGATTCGCTGGTCATGAGGGATGACGACGCTGGCATCGTGCAGCAGTGCTGCCAAGTAAGCTTTCTCCGCATTGACTTGAAACCGTTCTGCCAATCGTTTGGCTTCTTGGGCAACGGCTAGATTGTGGACCGCCGTTTCGGCATGATCGAAGGCTTCCAGATACTGAACCATTTGCTCAGTGAGAGTCTCTCCCTGTAAAGGGAGAGTATAGGCGGCAAGTTGACGTTGACCAGCTTGTTTCATCTCAGCTACTCCTTAAAAAGACTTGTACTATGGGCAGGTTGTGTCCGCGTTTTGGGATCAATGTAGTGGAGCGCATTGTTCACCGCAGTTGGGGCTTCCCCGAAACCAGTAGCGATCAGGTCGACTTTTCCATCGTATAAAACGACATCCCCACAGCCATAGATCCCAGGAACAGACGTGCTCATATCTGAAGAGACGAAGACTCCTTGGCGGCTGCTTTTCATGCCCCAATCCTTGATGTTCAATGTGGAAGAAAAACCGTAATTGACGATCAAAGCATCCAATGAAAGGCTGACTGTTTCATCACCTTTGACTTGTTGCAACGAGACACCAGTCAAACGTTGCTCTCCTTGGATTTCTTGGATCACATAAGGAGTCAAAATGTTGACGGCAGAAGCCTGTAATTTGCTGACGCTATGTTCATGGGCACGAAATTCAGGACGGCGATGGATCAAGTAGACTTCACTAGCGATCGGCTCTAGCATCAATGCCCAATCGATGGCAGAATCGCCGCCACCGGCAATCGCTACTTTGCGTCCAGCATACTTCATCAAATCGGTGACGAAATAGTCTAAGCCGTATCCTTCAAACCGCTCGCTTTCTGACAAAGTCAGTTTGCGCGGCTGGAAGGAGCCGTTTCCTAAAGCCAAAATCACGGCTTTCGAGTAATGGATTCCTTTGTCGGTGGTGACTTCGATATAGTCTTCTTGTTTTTCGACCGACAAGACGGTTTCTTCTAAACAATATTGGTGATTGAAGGTCGTCAACTGTTTTTCCAGGTTTTGGACAAGATCGCCCGCTTTGATTTTCGGATAACCTGGGATATCGTAGATGTATTTTTCTGGGTATAAAGTAGCAAGCTGACCGCCTAATTGCGGCAAGCTGTCGATGATCTTGGTTTTGGCGTTACGCATACCGGCATAGAAAGCAGAAAACATCCCGCTAGGTCCCGCGCCGATAATCGTTATATCAAAAATATCCATGTTATTCCTCTTTTCTAACCACGTTGGGGTGAAGCGTGTTCGTAGTGTACGAATAGCTTCATTATAGCAAAAATTATCCAAACTAGCATTTTTTCAATTTTCTGCTATCATGGATTTATGAGAGAGAAGGAGGAGTTAATGTGTCTGAATTTCCACAGTTAGCATTAGAAAAACAAACTGGCCATAAAGCAGTCATCAAAACCAATCGTGGGGATGTAGTTGTACAATTGTTCCCAGAATTGGCACCAAAAACAGTGAAAAACTTCGTTGAATTAGCGAAAAAAGGGTATTACGATGGGATCATCTTCCACCGTGTCATTCCTGATTTTATGATTCAAGGCGGCGATCCAACTGGTACAGGGATGGGCGGCGAAAGCATCTATGGTGGCAGCTTTGAAGATGAATTTTCAAAAGAATTGTTCAATCTTCGTGGCGCTTTATCCATGGCAAACGCTGGTCCGAATACTAACGGCAGCCAGTTTTTCATCGTAAACAATCAAAATGTTCCTAGCAACATGTTAGGTCAATTAGAAGGTGCTGGTTATCCAGCTGAAATCATCGAAGCGTATCAAGCAGGTGGTACTCCTTGGTTAGATTTCCGTCACACAGTCTTCGGTCATGTGATCGAAGGAATGTCAGTCGTTGATGAAATCGCTGGCGTGCAACGAGGACCACAAGATCGTCCAGTGCATGATGTAGTGATCGAAACGATCGAAATCAGCGAATAAAACAAAAGAACCCAAAAGCAGTTTCAACGGTCATCCTCAAGGAGATCGTTGAAATGGCAGCTTTAGGGTTCTTTTTTTCATAAGAAAGAGTTAACCGATCGGTTGGTCTTTAAACGCGGCGGCGATTTGATTGAGTGCTTTTTCTAATAGCTCTTTAGGACAGGCAAAGTTTAGCCGCATATGGTGACTGCCGCGAGGACCAAAGATACTTCCTTGATTCAATACGACATTGGCTTCTTTGATCAGTTTGCGCTGCAGCTGATTGTCCGTTAGACCATAGGCAGAAAAATCCAGCCAGATCAAGTAAGTACCTTCGGGTTTTTGAAAGGTCACTGCTGGGAGTTGTTCAGTCAAAAAGTCGCAGACAAAGGTGCGATTTGCTTCTAAATAGGACAAAAGTTCTTCTAACCATGCTTCAGATTCACGATACGCTGCTTCAGTAGCGACCAACCCAAACGTATTGATTTCCCCTTGAACGTTGCGTTCTTGTGTTTTTGCAAATTGGCTGCGCAAGGTTTTGTCTTTGATGAATACCATCGAATTTTTGATCCCAGCTAAATTAAAGGTCTTGGTTGCTGAGGTCAAGATGATCGAAAAATCGGCAAAGCTTGGCTCGACTGTTTGGAAAGAGACAAATTGATTTGGTGCAAAAACGATGTCTTGATGGATCTCATCACTGACAACGATCACCTGGTGCTTTTGACAAATACGGCCGATCGTCAGCAGTTCTTCTTTTGACCACACGCGACCGCCAGGATTATGAGGATTACATAGAAGAAACAATTTTACCTTCTTTTCGATGATGGTTTGTTCCATCGCCTCAAAATCGATGACGAAGTGGCCATCTTTTTCCAATAATGGTTCTTGAATTAAGGTCCGCTGATTGTTTTTGACAACATGGGCAAAGGGATGGTAGACCGGATCGTGGATCAATACGGCATCTCCTTTTTGCGTATAACTTTGGATCGCCAGTGCAATACTAGGGACGACACCGCTATTAAAAAGGATCGCTTCTTTATTGATGGTATAACCATGACGTCTTTGCTGCCAATCGATGATGGATTCAAGCAGCGAATCAGGGATGGTGGAATACCCATAGATCCCTTGGGCAACTGCTTTTTCTAAAGCTTTTTTCACAGGTTCTGGTGCCAGAAAATCCATGTCGGCTACCCAAAGCGGCAACAAGTTTTCTTCCTTATAGGTTTTTGCAATGGTATCCCATTTGACGCTATTGGTATTTAAGCGCGGATGAACTTTGTCAAAATTGATCATGCGTTTCCCTCCTATATTGTGCAACGTTGTTTCTGATGCTTCAAATCTACCACTAGTTCAAGTATAATGAAAGTGGAAAAGAGAGGAAAGACTATGAATTATCAAATCGGGAACATTATAGAAGGAACAGTCACTGGGATTCAACCCTATGGTGCATTTGTTTCGTTAGATAAGGAAACACAGGGATTGATCCATGTTTCAGAGATCCAATCTGGGTTTACCAAAAATATCCATGAAGTCTTACAGATCGGGCAAAAGATCCGTGTACAAATCATTGATATTGACGAATACAGCCAAAAGATCAGTTTGTCCCGCCGTACATTGGAAACGAGTTTTGTTCAGCCACCCTTTAAGCGTAAACGCTACTTTACAAATAAGAATAAGCGGATCGGTTTTCGTACGATTGGAGAAGCTTTACCAGTGTGGGTGAAAGAGGCCAAAGAAATGTTAGAAAAAGAAAACAGCAGCAGATAATCGTGCATATTTTCTGAAAATGTGCTAAAATTAGTTTACAAACAGATGAATAACTGAGGTGGGTATTTTGGGATCCAAAAAAGTAGCGGGTACAGTTATGATGCACTTAGCAAATGGTTCGAAACGATTTTTGATGCAAATACACGAAGGCACTGCGGAATTAGCGTCAACGGATTTTTCTGAAGATAAAACCGGCTTGGCTACGATCTTACAATTGTTTAAAGACCGTATCCACCTTGATGTGACAGCGATCGAACTCGTTGAACTCACAAATGGCAATATTGATACGCAAAACATTCCTTTATTTGTTTTTGAAACACAAGAAGCAGGACAAACGCAACAGCTGCCAGAAGGGTATGCGTGGGAAGAGCCCAATATCTTTCGTAAGATCATTGAAGACTACGAGATTGAAGGCGTTCCGTTCTTTTAGCACCTGAATATTAGCGAAAAAACTGAAGACCGTTACGACGGTCTTTTTTTATTGAAAACTTTTTGTAAATAAAATGAAATATTTCCTTGACCTGAGTCAAGAAGAATGGTAAATTAGTCAACGTTGGCAATTGAGCCAGCGGGTCAAAACAACAGTTGAAAAAACTTCAAAAAAAGACTTGACCAAAAATGAAACAGATGATATTATACCGAAGTCGCAATAATAAAACAGTAAATCAATGTTGATACATCAACAGAATTAATTGAAAAAAGATGTTGACAAATAACAAATCATTTGTTATTCTACTTAAGTCGCTGAGACAGCCGCTACGAAGTTGAAAAACAACGAGCGAAAAAAACTTTTAAAAAAGAGTTGACAATTAAATGTCACTCTGATATGATATAAAAGTTGCTAACACAGCACGGT